>DATBLC010000232.1:0-17122 GCA_036555515.1 Binatia bacterium | reverse complement strand
CTTGGCTTGTGGCTGCGGTTATCGAAGCGCGTAAACAACGAAGTGCTGCGGAGAAAGTTCTCGGGGAACACAAGGGGTGGCTGGCGGTTATTTCTTGTATTGTCGGTCTCGCCTTTCTTGTTGCCGCCGGATACCTCATTGTGACCGGAGCCAGCGGCATTGCCATTTCGTTCGGCATAGATCAATTCATTGTTGGAGCAACTATTGTCGCCATAGGCACGTCCGCACCGGAACTTGCGACGGTTATCATTGCCAAGCTTCGCGGCCACGAAGAGGTGAGCCTGGGCACAATACTCGGCAGCAACATCTTCAACGGCCTTTTTATTGTTGCAGTGGCGGCAGTCATCTATCCAATATCGGTAAGTTGGCGTGAGGTAGCTGTTGCTCTGGTGTTGGGATTCGTGGCGGTGGCACTTACTATCCTACGCGCGGAGGTATTATCGAACAAAGGCGTGGGGTGCCGCTGCTTGCGCTTTACGCTGTTTATCTCGCTACTATCCTTCAACGGTAGGGAGCCTAACGTTTAAAGAACTCACCGATCTGGAGCGCGAGACTTTAACGGATTCTCTTGTTCATTCACGTATTCAAGCCGCAACGCGCGAGTGGCGGTCAAAGATCCTTCTTCATCTTTATTGAAGTCAGCAACGGAACGAGGCTGATTCCTAGAGCAAACAGATAAGTCGCGTTCATCGACGCGACGAAAAGTTGCGTGTCCCCGGGGTTGGGCGTTGTCCCCGGAACTCCCGAATAATATCGGAAGGCTAGCGTAAGAAAAATTCCGCTCAGCGAGATGCCAAGCATGTGTCCCAGGCCAAAGATGCCATTGATAATGCCAACAGCGATACCCCAATGTTCCTTAGGCAGCGAGCTCACCATAATCGCCTGTGACGGCGTATTGAAAAAAGCCGATCCGATACCCATGAGGGCAAGCAAGAGGGTGGGCAGGATCCAATGGGAGTCGGCGCGCAGGTTTACGCCGATTAAAAACGCGGCCATCAGAACTAGCATGCCCATGATCAACAAGAAGCGGGCGCCGATCCGATCGGTCAAGGCGCCGCTCACTGGCGAGAGCACCATGCTGAGTACCGACGGGACGAGAAAGATGATTCCCATGAACGTCGGCGAGAGCTTTAGCACGTCCTGGAGATAGAAAGGCGTGATAAACGAAATTAGCCCTTGAGTAACGCAGCATATCAGCAGACCGGCTGAGCCGTAGCCAAAAACCGGGACCGAGAAAAAAGAGATATCTACCATGGGGCTCGGGGTCTTTTTCTCGTGGGCAAGAAAACCCCAGAGCGCCCCGACAAAAACCGAACCAAGCAGCGCCTGGCTACCCGTGCCCAAGACCTGCGCGATTTTTTGATCCATGAGCATGGTGGCGAGAATCGTTAACCCAAGGAAAAGCAAGGCTCCCCGGTAATCAATCGACTGGTGGCGCCTTAAGGCTGCGACAGCGGAGCGCGCAGTCATGTAGCATAAAGCCATTCCAGCCAAGCTCGGCAGAAACAACAAGAAGAAGATGCCGCGCCAGTGAACCAGATCGATAATGAGACCGCCGATGGGCGGACCGACAAAAAAACCGAACTGATGGGACATGGACATGAGCCCCTGGGCCTTTCCTTCGGAACCCTCAGGCATCGCCCTGAACGCCAAGGTGCGGCCGGAAGACTGAATCATCGCGCCGCCGACTCCCTGCAAAAATCGAAACACAATCAACTGGACAACATCCTGTGCGAGCCCGCAGAGCAGCGAGCCAACGGCCATCACGGCCATGCCAAAGCCGTACATCTTATGATGCCCGTATATGTCCCCCAGGCGGCCGCAAACGACACCTAATCCGATCCCGGCCATCTGATAAACGATCAGTGCCCAAGAAATTCCGAGGATGTCCGTTCCCAGAGCTGTCGCCAGCGTAGGCGCGGAGATCATAAATATACGCGTAGAAATTCCGGCTATGGAGATCCCGATTACAGAATTGACGAGGGTAAGTCTGCGCACCCTCTCATCCATCTGAGGTTGATCTTGCAAATCCAAGGAATTTTCGTCGCTGGTTTGAAGAAGACTCGGACTTAACGGTACATTGCGTGGGGATCGACTTCCTCGCGGATCAAACGCAGCTCTTCACTCGTCGGCGCGGCGGTTTCCTGGATGGTCTCCGCCGAACGCAGCCGCCAGCCGACTTCAGCCTGGACGTCTTGCGCTGTGACGCCGGGATAGAGCGCGGTCAGCTGCATTTCGCGTTCGGCGTTGGCAAAACTTAAAATCGCTTTGTCGGTGATCACAAGCTCGGGTCCTGCGCCGGGCAAACCCAGGCGAACGCGGCTGTCGCCGCCGGTCAGGTGGCCCGGGCTGGTGAGAAAATCGAGCTTGTCCACGAACGCGCGGCGCTTCAGACGCATGATCATGAAGGTCCGTTGAGCGTTGGTGGCAATCTCACAGGCGCCGCCGCTGCCGGGCAGACGGGTTTTCGGCTTTGCGTAATCGCCGATGACCGTCGAGTTCAGATTGCCATAGCGGTCGATTTGCGCCCCTCCCAACAACGCCACTTCAACCAAGCCCCGCTGTAAGTACAATCCGAACAGATCCGCCATGGAGACCACCGACGTCGCTCCGCTCACCAAGGTCGGATCGCCGATGGAAAGCGGCAACCGTTCGGGACGGGCGCCATAGACACCGGACTCGTAGATGAGTTCCAGATCAGGCGCAACCGTGAAGCGCGCCAGGTTGCAAGCGATGTTAGGCAAACCCACCCCGACGAAAACCGTGCGCGCTCCTTTCAACATGCGCGCCGCCACCGCGATCATCATCTCCGAATCGGTATATTTTGCCTCGCTCATCTATACCTCCCGTAATCCACCGGCGGCGCGAGCAGAGGCTCCGGCTTGAGTTTTTCAAAACGTTCCTGTCCTAGTTTGCGCACATAGGCCGCGTGATTCTCAAGGCCGTAAACCCATTCGTCAAGCCACGCCATAACCGCCGCGTGGTCCTGTGATAGCTTGTCCCAGGCAAGATAAGATTCGTTGTCGCGGTCGTAATATCCCTGAACATACGACGGGTGCGCGCCGTAGAACTCATGCACCACGGCATCGACAATCAAACCAGGAATCAAGGTGCGGTTCGGATCGGCGCGGATCACCGATTGATCCACCAATTCCTCCACCGCCACGATCACGCGCTTGGAAGCGAACGCAACCTCCTTTTGCATGCCGAGCAATCCCCATAGCTGCGTGTTGCCCTGCCGGTCCGCGCGTTGCGCATGGAGAATGGCCACGTCAGGATTGAGCGGCGGCACGACGGCGATCTTGCCTGTGCCGTAGGGGTCGTCGATCAGTTTGATCAGCGGGTTGGCCGCCAGCATGTCGGAACCGACGTAACTGCGCAGGGGGAAAAAAGGCGCTCGCGCGGCGCCCGCCGCGTACCTGCCGACCAAACCGTAGTGTGAGTATTCCTCCAGTTCCAGAGGGCAAGGAAGTGATTTCTCCACTGCGCGTCGGATGCAGTAAAGCGAGCCGACGCCGGGATTGCCGGTGTAGCTGAATATCAGCTTACGCGCCGTGCCGGCGGCGATCATTTGATCGTAAATCAGGTCCGGAGTCATGCGAATCAACGTGAGATCGCGTCGCTTCTGGCGGATGATCTCGTGGCCCGCGGCGAACGAAATGAATCCGGTGAATCCTTCTATCGCCAGGGAGCAGCCATCGCCGACGTGAGTGGCGATGGCTTCGCGCATGGAGATGACTTTATCGGCTGTTGCAGTTTTGTTCATGGCGTCCGGGGGGTTCTTCAGCCCAAGAATTTTTCCGAGCTTTTGCGCACTCGGTCTATGATTTTTTCGCTGTCACCGAGATAGTTCTGCGGCTTCGCGAGCGCTTGCCAATCCACCGCGCCTGGTTTAATGGAATCGCCTGCCAGCTCGTTCACGATTTCGATCAACGGCCTGCTTTCGGCAACCGCGACGCCGCAAGCTTTCTTGACCAGTTCTTCCGCCATCGGCCGTGGCATTGCCTTGGCCAAAGTGAATACCGCCGCCTCGGCGAGGATGACATCATTGGCGCGGCCGATGTTCGCGCCCATCGCGTCCGCGTCGACCTGCAGGTGTTTCGCCAGATACGCAGCGTGCTTTAGAGCGCCGCCGGTGAGCACAAGCATCTGCGGCAGCGTCAACCACTCCACCTGCCAGCCATGAGTGGCGCGCTCGTGTTCTTGAATTTGCGCGTGGTGCAGCGCCGACAAAAGCGACGCATTGGCGCGCGCGGCGGCAACGATCAACTCGCTCGTGATCGGGTTCGACTTTTGCGGCATCGTGCTGCTGCCGCCGCGCCCCTCTTCCACCGATTCCGCCACCTCGCCGACTTCGGTTTGCGCCATGAGGATAATGTCCTGCGCCATCTTTGCCAGACTCCCCGTCACCAAGCTCAGCCAGCCGGCGAACTCGACGAAGTTGTCGCGCTGCGCGTGCCAGGGCATTTCGGGCGCCGTGAGCTCGAGCTCATCGGCAAGCGCCTGCGCCACCGCAAGCCCTTTGTCCCCCAGGGCCGCGAGGGTGCCGGCGGCGCCGCCGAACTGGACGACGCACAACCGCGCAGAGATTTCATCCAGTCGCCGCCCGTGACGCACCAGGGGCGCCAGCCAGGCGGCCACTTTCACGCCAAATGTAATTGGCAGAGCCTGCTGACTGTGAGTGCGTCCCGCGAGCACGGTAGCGCGATGTTTATCGGCCAGTTCGCTCAGACACCGGACGATTTCCCGAAGCCGGTTTTTGAAGGTTGCGATCGCGCTGCGCACCTGGAGCACGCACGCCGTATCCATGATGTCCTGCGTGGTCGCTCCCCAGTGAACAAACGGCGCCGCATCGGCGCCGGCTTGCCTACGAAGTTCTTGGACCAAAGCGACGATCGGGAACCCGGAACGAATGGTGCCCTTGCCCAGCGCCTCAACATCGATTTTATCGGCCCGCGCGGCGGCGATCTGCTGGGCTGCCCTCGCCGGAATTACGCCAAGGCTGGCTTCGGCCCGCGCCAGGGCGATTTCGACTTCGACCAGCGCCCGAACGTACGCCGCGTCGGTGAAAAACGAGGAAATCTCGTCGTCAGTGAAGAGCGAACCGAAGATTGCCGAGTCGAGTACAGAGGTCATGTGTAGTAATCTGCTAGGGCTGTAAATTTTGGCTTTGTTCTTTCGTGCTAACGGTCCCTTCTCCCCTTGCGGGAGAAGGATAGGATGAGGGGAAAAATCTATTCGGCACCCTCACCTCTATCCTCTCCCGTCAAGGGAGAGTAAGTTTAGAAGATTCACCTTTCCAGACTCGTGACAACCAATTCACGAGAATCTAAGGCAGCCTCATATGTCGAAGAAAACCGTTTCATTGTTCCCCTGGAGCCTGATGTCAAACCGATAAACCGTCCTACCGTTCTTGACTTCGCGATTGGCGATCAGCGTGGCGCGGCGCGCCTTGTTCTTGATTGAAGTCAACACGGGATCGCTCTCGTTTGCCATTTCATCGGCGAAATACATGCGCGTGTACGCATGCACCAGCATGCCACGCGCGAAGACTACCATGTTGATATGTGGCGCCTGAACGGATTCGCCCGGCCCGGGCACCGGTCCGGGCTTGATGGTGTCGAACCGGTAAAAACAGTTTTTGTCGGTGCCGGAGCGGCCCCAGCCCGTGAATTTGGCATCGAAAGGTTTTTCCTGTTTATCGTCGGGATGATTGTAGCGGCCGTAAGCGTTGGCTTGCCAGATTTCGACCATTGCGTCGGGTATCGGTTGGCCGTCGCCGTCCAATACGCGCCCTTCGATGTGTATACGGTGGCCTTCCGTTGTATCATTCGTGAGCACGCTCATCGTTCGCCGCGTAAGACCGATGGCGTAGAAGGGCCCGACCGTCTGCGAAGGCGTCTGTTTCATCGTCTGCGTTCCTCCACAGGAGTGGCCTTTCGACCCCGCAGCACGATGTCGAAACGAAAACCCAGAGCAAATTCGGGTTCGGTGACATCGTGAGCGTAGGATGAAATCAGCCTTTGGCGTCCGCTCCTGCTCGGAATCGAATTGAGAATCGGATCGAGGGGGATCAACGAGTCGCCCGGAAAATACATCTGGGTAACTAGCCGAGTCGCGAAGCTGGGGCCGAAGAGGGAAAGATGAATATGCGCCGGGCGCCATGCGTTGGGGTGGTTGAGCCAGGGATATGCGCCTGGCTTTATCGTCAGATAGCGGTATTCGCCTTTTTCATTGGTCACGCAACGGCCAGCGCCGGTGAAATTCGGGTCCAACGGCGCGTTGTGTTGGTCTACGGGATGATGGTAACGTCCCGCCGCGTTGGCCTGCCAAATTTCGATCAGTGTATTGGGTATCGGCTTTTCATTTTCGTCCATCACTTTGCCGACAACGATGATGCGCTCGCCCATCGCCTCCCTGCCCGTATCCGCGTTGCGCGTGAGATCGTTTTCGCCCGGCTCCAACTTGATGTCGCTGAACAGCGGCCCGGTGATTTCCGACAAGGTTTGTTTGATCGGTACGAGCTTCTTGAGCGGCCCGCGTTTAACCGAAGAACCGTACGCCTTGAAAACGTAAGGGGGATGGAATTTCCAATCCCGCGGTTTGTATTGCGGAATCTGCATAACAACTCCCATTTAGAACTCACCACGGAGGCACGGAGCGCGCGGAGGAAAAAATTCCTGATCAGAGAACAATCCGAACTCTGCGTACTCGGCGTCTCTGTGGTGAATTCCCTTCTCTCATTCAGTCGCGGCCTGGCCGCTGGAATATGTCGTCACTTGGCCTCGCTGTCCATTTCCTTATACATCCGCTTAGCGGCGGCGAACGCCGCATTCGCCGCCGGCGCGCCGGCGTACACCGCCACTTGCAGCAGCACTTCTTTTACTTCGTCACGGCTCACGCCGGTGTTGCGCGTCGCGCGGATATGCGCGCCAAGCTCTTCATGCCGGCCCAACGCCGCCAACATGGCAATTGTCAACATGCTACGGGTTTTCTGCTCCAGTCCCGGTCTCGTCCAGACGGCACCCCAGGCATTTTCAGTAACGTAGCGCTGCCAGTCCGCATCGAATTCGGTCTTATTGGCTTCGGCGCGCGCGACATACTCAGCGCCGAGGACCGACTTCCGCACCGCCATGCCTTTTGCAAATAGATCGTCAGACAATTTGCACCTCCCGCAAAAATTGCGTAATCCGACTTGCCACGACCCCCGGTTGCTCTACGCAGCTGATATGCGCCGCCTTGGGAATGAGCGACAGGCGGGCTCTGGGAACAACGTTCGCAAGCTGGCGCGCCAGCTCCGGCGGTGTCGCAATGTCCTGGTCGCCGCACAGCACGAGGGTTGGCTTTTCAATCGATGCAGCCGCCTGTGTCAGATCGGTATCACGCAGAGCGCAACAAGTCCCCACGTAGCCATCCACCGCTGTGCGAATAACCATGTTTGCATAGCCGCGCACCTCCGCGCTGTGGCGCCGGCGGAAGTCTTCGGAGAACCAGCGCTCCATCGATGGCACCGCCAACGCCCCAAGCCCGTGCGCTTTGACCGTGGCGATGCGCTCTTCCCAACTCGCCACCGTGCCGATGCGCGCGCCGGTATCGCAAAGAACCAGCGCGCGCACTCGCTCAGGATACCCAATGGCCAATTGCTGCGCGATCACCCCGCCGACTGATAATCCACACACGACGGCTTGCTTGATCTCGAGCGCGTCCAGCAGACCAACGATGTCCCGCGCAAGCTCATCGGCGCTATACGGCGGCGGCGGCGCTTCGCTCAGTCCATGTCCTCTCGTGTCGTAGCGAATAAGTCTAAAATCACTTACAAGTTGAGGCACCATCGGATCCCAAATGCGCAGATCGCTGCCGAGCGAATTCGAAAACAGCAGCGCCGGCTTGTCCACTCGACCCTCCACAACGTAATGGTGCACACAATCACCGATCTTTATAAAAGGCATGGGTCTGAAACTAACCGACCGCTTGGCGCAAAGTCAACTTCCTCACCCTTTACCCCTTACCGAGTTTTGAAAATCCCTTTGACTTCTCGCCGCCAACGGCCCTAGAATCGATTCACTGAACAACGAATTAACGGATACACATCCAGGCTAAATCCACTCCTTCATCTTCCATCGCGCGGAAGGAAAAAAGTGGGCGCTTGAACGTTTTGAACGACTGGAACAATTGGAACCTATTTGCATTGTTCAACGTCTGGAACGTTTGGAACGGAGCCGAAAGAAATGGAGGCGACAAATGTCTGAGCCATTAGTTCTCGAAGTCTTCTCCGATTTTGTTTGACCCTGGTGCTATCTCGTCACCGGGCGTGTCGAGAAACTAAAAAACGAATACGGTCTAGGTATAAAATTTACCCACTTCCCGCTTCATCCGGAGACGCCGGAAGAAGGCAGTGTCAGAGGGCCGGAGATCATCGCCCGCAACCAACGCATGAAAGTGAATATGCAGCGCGAAGGGCTGCCGTTCAATGCCGAGCGCAGCATGTCATACAACAGCCGGCTTGCCCAGGAGCTGGCGAAGTGGGCGGAAACCAAAGGCAAAGCTGAAGAAGTCGCCAACGCGCTGTTTCGCGCCTATTTCGTCGACGTAAAGAACATCGGCCAAGCCGCCGTGTTAACCAAAATCGCCGAGGAAACTGACCTGCCCGCGGACGAAGCCAGGGACGTGCTGCTCAGCCGCAAGTTCAAAGACGCCGTCGACGATGACTGGCGTCGCTGCGCCGCCTACGGCGTCAACGCCGTGCCGACGTTTCTCGCCGGCCGCTACATTATGGTCGGCGCACAGCCGTACGAGGAACTGGAAAGACTGGTTCAGCATGTTTTGAAATCGCCGTCCGAGCAAACCGCCGGCGAATAACTTTGTCGGCAAGTTCCATTCGGCGCGATTGCCCGGCGAATGCAAGGTCCGAGCAAGGTGGAGCTATAAGTTGTCCCGGATTTCGTCCGGGGACCCGCCAACGCGTTATCAGATGATGAGTAGCCCAAGGCTGATTTCCGCGCTCTTCGCGATTATTTTTCTAACTCACCTGTTAGCGCGCCCTGCGCGGGCGCAGGAGCAGCTTTCGGTGTCTTACGCGGCGCTGGGCGGCGCAAATTCCATCTGGAATATTGCTAAGGACGCTGGTTTTTACAAGAAACACGGACTGAGCGTCGACGTAGTTTATATAGGGAGTACCACGTTGAGCGCAGCCGCTGTCCTAAGCGGCCATATCCAGGTCGGGATGGTCGCGGGAGTCGGCGTAATCAACTCAGCCGCGTCGGGCGCCGATCTTGTCTCGGTTGCCTGCTTCGTCAACGTTTTGGATTACGAACTGGTCGTACAGCCCTCCATCAAATCTGCCGAGGGACTCAAGGGAAAAGACATTGCCATCAGCCGCTTCGGCAGCGTCACCGACGTGGCCGCCAGAGCTTTTTTGTCGGAATTAAAACTTCGACCCGGCGACGATGTTACAATCCGGCAGGTCGGAGGAGCATCCGAGCGGGCTGCGGCTTTCAGAAAGGGAGTGGTCGCAGGATTCTTATCCTCGACGGGAAGCATTCACCTGCTGGGCACGGGTTTCCCGCACATGGTTTTGATTCGCACCGCCGATTTAAAAAATCCTCCGCCTTTTCCCTGGATTTGCGCGGTCACTACCAAAAGCTATCTCGCTAAAGCACGGGATAACGTTAAAAAAATTGTGATGGCGCTGATCGAGGCGACCCACTTTTTTAAAACGCGCAAAGAAGATACCAAAAAGATCGTCGGAAAATATTTTCCTACCGCCAACGCGGCTTACCTGGAGGATAATTACACAACGACCACCCGCATCCTGGAGCAGGTTCCGTACGTAACGCGGCCGGGGATGGAAAATTTGATCAACGAGGCGCGTAAAACGAATCCGGCGATCAAGGTCACGATCAATGACGTAGTCGACGATACAATCGTCCGCGACCTCGAAAAGCAAGGTTTCATCGATGCCCTCTACGGCAAGAAGTGACCGCCGCATTGCTAAAGTTAACGTTGCCCTGCTCTCCCTCTCTCACTCTTCCTTAACTCAACGAAACTCTAAACTAACTTCTTCAAAGATGGCGGCGCTTGACTTAAGACCAGAAAAACCGGTGTAATTTGCAGAAATGAGGCCCGCACGTCACCCCTAAAAGTCGATGAAATTGCAAGGAGGGCGCGATGACTAGAACGAATCAACACGCAATGATCTTCTTGGCGGTTTTCGCTCTCATGTTTTGTGCGGTTAAAAGAGCCGATTCCGGCCAGGCATCCGGAAGTTTAACCCGAGTTCGCATGGGTTTGGCTGCCAGGAGCACGACCACCATGCCCTATTTCGTTGCCAAGGAGCGAGGTTTTTTTCGCGAAGAAGGTTTGGAAGTGGAGCTGATCGTAATGCAGGCGATCCAAACGATTCAGGCGACGATGGGAAACAGCACTCAATTCGCGTCCGCAACCGGATCGGCCGTCAGTTCCGCCATCAGCGGCGCTGACATTAAAGTGATATTGGCGGTCACTGATCAGCCCTCATTCGACCTCATAGTCCAGCCCAACATTACCAGCGTGCAACAATTGAAAGGTAAAAAAATCGGCACCGGCGGTGTCGGCTCTCTGGCGGAAATTCTCGCGCGCCGGATTCTACTAGCGCACAAAATCCGCCCTGAAGATGTCGCTATTCTGGCAACCGGTCCAAGTCACATGACCTATTTGTCTTTGAAAGCCAAAGTGATCGACGCCGCCCCACTGCAGATGCCCTTAACCTTCACCGCTCAAGATGAAGGGTTTCGCAAACTCGTCGCCGCCGCGGATTATTATCGGGCGGTGCAGGGAGGGCTAGCCACGACCAAAGCGATGCTGACCGAGCAGCCCGAATTGGTGACCAAGGTTGTGCGCGCGATGTTGAAGGCGATCCGCTTGATCAAATCCGACCGGAAGTACGGCATCGAATTCATCAAGGGACCGTGGTTGGACATCGGCAAGGACCCGGAAAAGATCGCCGCACGCGTCTATGACCTCGCAGGGCCGGCTCTCTTGGAAGATGGCACGGTGAGCGAAGAGGTTCAGCGAGAAATGATCGCGGATGCTTCAGTTCGAATTAAGCCTAAGCAACCGGTGCTGCCCGAGCAAGTGTTCGACTTTAGCATCGTGCGCAAAGTCGGTGCGACGTTGAAATAATTTCTTGCTCAGAGTCCCTGGTCCATGCCCGGGCAAGCCTTTGCCCGTACTTAAAGAGGTGAAACCGAGGCCTAGCGCCTAGTAATGAGGGAGGCTGCACATGAGAAGTTGTAGAATTTTCGTCGCCATTCTGGCGCTTTCGAGCGTGGTGGTCCCGGGAACTCAAGTTCATGCTCAGGATCGTGTTCGCATCGGAATTTCCAGTCATGGGTTCGGGTTTCTACCGACGGTACTGGCAGAGAATCGGGGCTTTTATGCCAAGCAGCGAATTACTACCGAGCATGTGATGATTAAATCAAGCATCGCCACGGTTGCGCTGGATAATAACGATATAGATTATTACATGGGTGTCGGTCCGGCAATTTCCGCCGTTCTTAACGGCATTCCGCTTAAGATCACGATGCTGACTGCGGCAAAGCTCCATTTTCTATTGCTCGTTAAGCCGGAGGTTCTGAAGGTCACGGATTTGCGCGGCAAAACGATAGGGATCAGCCGCTTCGGCAGCACGACGCATTTGACACTCAGAACGATCCTAAGCCACTTCAATGTCGATGCCGGCAAGGATGTAAAGTTACTTGCGGTGGGAGATCCCGAGAGTGCGCTTGCGGCATTGGAAAAGGGGCAGATCGATGCCGCCTATCATGGAGCTCCCTTGGACATCGGAGGTGTCAAGCTTGGCTACAAAATATTACTGTGGGCGCGTGATTATCTGGATCAGCCGATGGCCTCTCTGGTGGCGACAGACCGCAAGTTGAATCAGAAGCCAGAGCAGATCAAACGAATCATGAAGGGAACGATGGAGGCGCTGTTGTTTATCCGCAACGAGAAAGAAGCGACCGTCCAGTTTATCTCCCGGTGGATGAAAGTAGATCCGGCGACAGCCGCGAAGATGTATGAGAATCTGAGCCCGATTTTCAGCCAAGACGGGACCATAACCGATAAAGCGATCAAGGCAGCTGTAGACGACGTGCTCGAGCAAACAAAGAGTAAAAAGGAAGTCCCAGTTTCAATGTTGGTTGATTCATCGCTCCTTAAACAGGTCCAAAAAGAGATGGGTTTGAGATAGCGCTTACAAAGGCATTAGCCATTCGCTGTTCTTGAATCTAAATCCGGCCTCGTGATAGAGGCGACTGCTTCGCACTCGATAAACAACCGTATATGCCGATAGCACAGCTCTGGTGGCAGTTTATAAAGATCGGCGTGGCAGCCTTTGGCGGCTTGGGGGTCACATTGAGCCTTATTGAGCGCTATCTGGTTACCGATCGGCGCGTGCTCACAACTCAGGAGGTCACCGAAAGCCTGACTTACACAAAGCTCCTTCCGGGTTCCACGGGAGTACAGATAGTAAGCTATCTCTGCTATCGGCTCGGAGGCTGGTCGGGCGCCGCATTAGGGACCACCGCCTTTCTTCTCCCCGCTTTCCTTCTGATGCTTTTATTGTCGGTGCTCTACGAGGAAATCATCGCCGGTCTGGGTGATGCCGCAACTCCGGCGCTAAGAGGCCTGACAGCTTCAGTGGCAGGCATACTGATCGCTACCATTTACCGCTTAGCCAAGCCAACCATTACGACAGTTGTGGCAGGAGCGATGGCCGTAACGGCCGGCGCATTCGGGATCGCTCTCGGAATCAACCCTGCATGGATCGTCATAGGTGCTGGAGTTGTTGGCATTCTGATGCCGCACTGGTTCACCCGCGGAAAAGACGCGAAAACCAGTTCACCCAAGACGAAGGAAGAGGCCGCGCGACTTTGATACTGCTGGAACTGTTCATCTCCTTTGCGATGATCTCCATGCTGGCCTTCGGTGGCGGCAATGCGGTTATATCGCTCCTGGAGCGAATCTCCGTGGATCGAATGCAATGGGTCACCCCGCAGGATTTTGCCGCGGCCATCGGCTTTGCCTACATCACGCCGGGTCCCGTATTAATTACATCGGCCTTTATTGGCTACCGCGCCGGCGGTTTAACCGGGGCCGTCGCGGCAACCATTGGAGTCTTCCTGATTCCGTGGCTGCTGTCGGCCCTGGCGGCGTACCAAGTCCAACGCTACATGCAGCATCCATGGTTGCGGGGCTTTGGCCTTGGAGCGGCTCCAGCGGTGATTGGCTTGCTCGGAATAACCGCGTTTACTTTGGGACGCTACGCGTTCCACGGCTGGGTTTATGTAATCATTTCTAGCGCCGCTCTGGCCTTGGCGCTATTTACCAAGGTGAGCCCGATTTTGATCTTGATTGGAGGAACTGTTCTTGGTGCTGTGGGCGGTCCTTTTCTCGGCGGTTGAAACTCAATTATCGCGAAACAGAGTACACTATACGCCAGTAGATCATCTTTGAACTGAATCGCCATGTCATTTGCACAGGAAATCGTTTGCCCGCGCTGCCGGGATCGCTTCGGGCTGTCGCAGTTGCTAAACCTCTGTCCTTGCGGCTCGCCCCTACTGGTTCGTTACGATCTCAAGAAGGCGAAAACGGCTTTCGGCAAATCTTCTCTCGAAGGCCGGGTCGCTTCGCTATGGCGCTACCGCGAGCTTTTGCCGCTGCAAAGCGACGCCAATCTTATTTCCTTGGGAGAAGGCTACACACCACTCTTGAACGCGAAGAAACTCGGCGGCGAGCTTGGCTTACGGCAGCTCTGGATCAAAGACGAAGCACAAAACCCCACCGGCTCCTTCAAGGACAGAGGACTTTCGCTGGCAATCTCCCGGGCGAAAGAGCTAGGTGTAACCAAAGCCGCAATTCCATCCGCCGGCAATGCCGGCGGCTCTTTTGCGGCGTACGCGGCGCGCGCGGGCATAGAAGCCCATGTCTTCATGCCGCGCGACACGCCGCTGGCCAATCAAATCGAGGCGGCGCAATACGGCGCCAGGCTCACGCTGGTCGATGGCCTGATCAACGATTGCGGCCGGATCATTGCCGAGAAAAAAGCGAGTGAAGGCTGGTTTGACGTCTCAACGTTGAAAGAGCCCTATCGCGTCGAAGGCAAGAAGACCATGGGATACGAGATCGCCGAACAGTTAAATTGGCGCCTGCCGGATGTCATCATCTATCCCACCGGCGGCGGCACGGGACTCGTCGGCATGTGGAAGGCGTTCGCCGAGCTTGAAGAACTGAGTTGGATCGGCGCCGAGCGGTCCCGCATGGTATCGGTTCAAGCCAGCGGCTGCGCGCCCATCGTCAAAGCATTTGACGACAACAAAGCTGCAGCGGAGCCCTGGCAGAATGCGCAAACCCTCGCCTCCGGTTTGCGCGTGCCTCAGGCGGTTGGCGATTTCTTAATTCTACAGGCAATCCGCGAGAGCCGTGGCACGGCCTTGAGCGTCAGCGACGATGAGATGCTCGCGGAAATTCCCCGGGTCGCCAAAGCGGAGGGTATTTTTTTCTGCCCCGAGGGCGCGGCTTGCGTGGCGGCACTGCGCCGGCTGGTTACGCAGGAATGGATAAAGCCGTCCGAAGAGGTGCTGATTCTCAATACCGCCTCCGGCCTCAAGTATCTCGATGTCATCAAGGACGGTTCAAAGTTTAAGGTTTAATGTTCAACGCATTTGGTCTTTTGACAACTGCGTAAGCACAATCGCAAACCTGGAACCTTGGACATTGTGCCTTGAGCAAACAAGCGGCTTGACACTTTTTCCCCAGTCTGGTAGCGCTCGCGACGAAGGGTTTCGGCCCCGCGCCGATGGGGCCCTCGAACCTTTCGAACCTTTGACGGGTCAGAATCCTTGAACATTGAACCTTAAACGCCGAAATGTGACATTGAACGAGCTGAACGACTGGAACTTCGAACCGCATTGAATTCTTGAACGATTGGAACGTTTGAAACAACTGGAACGGTTGGAACCGAGCTGAATTTTTCATACGAGTGGAACTATTGGAACCTTTTCAACCATTAGGGGGAAATTATTTATGTCAGACGTCGAACCCCAAGGCGCAGTTCATTGGATCGATCACTACGTAGTCGGCACCAACGACATGGTTGCCTGGGCCGACTGGGCGGTTAATGCCACAGGCCTTACGCGCAGACCGCTCATCGGACTGACGACTGCGGCGCGAAAAAGGAATATCAAGATCACCTGCTTTATGTGGTGGGGGGGCGGATCGTGCCGCATCGGTGCGTTTCTTCAGCCCGAAATCTACCCGCCGGCAAGACCTCTTGGCGAGGATCTGCCGCGCTGCGGATTTTATATCCGCCCGCAAGATATTGACGCGCACCTGCGCAGGCTCGATCAGTTCAAAATACCGCACACCGACCCGGTCAAGACAGCCGCCGACGGCGACGAAGGCACAGTCATCTATTTAGCCGATCCGGACGGCAACCAGTATGAGTTCTGGGCGCCCGTGCACATGCCCGAAGGCGCCATGGAGATCTGCACCTCCGAAAAAGTCGGCCGCATCAGTCATGTGGTGCACGGTGCCCGCGACCTGGGAAAAACTTCGGTCTTCTTCGAAAAGTATTGCGGCGTCCAGCCTGAGTACGGTTCAAAGACGGCCGAGGGAACCCTCGTGCTTCGTCTAAGAGCGGGCGCCCGGCTTATCTACAAGCTCGTCGACCGAGTCGACGAGCGCGTCTGCGGACATGGACCCTGGTGGGACATGCACACCGCGCTGACGGTTCGCGACGAAGAGTTTTTGCCTAATTATCGACGCATGTGGGAAAGCCTTCCTGAAGAGCAAAATTACAAGGGCAATCTTAATCGAACATTGGAAGAGGAAGAAGCGCTTCCCGCGCGTACGGGATTGCATCGCAGTCCGGTGGGCCTCAGGTGGAAGGAGATCTGTGACCGCGGCGATGAATTCTACGACTGGGACTGCCACGCCTTCCACTTCATCGGCGGAAAACCGCTCAAGAGCGACGGCTCGCTGGCGTTATACGAAGCCGTAGAACAGGAAGAATATTTGCGCGAACTCGCGGCGTCTATGCAAAATGGCGCACAGCCGGAGTTAATGCAAGGGCTCGGAAACGAAAATCCCTTCAAGCCGCGAGAACGATGATATCCTCGCCAAGTATTGGGGGCCACCCCGAAATGGAGTGAGTAGAGTCAGGAAAGTCTGAGCGGAAATATGACGCGGTTTGCGTGACTGGCGCCGCCGTGGTCACGGTTGCATTTAAGGGCTCGCGTCATAATCCCGGATCCGCAGTTAGACTGAGGAGACGGCAAGCGAGGTGGAACCCTGGAGTAGCGAAGGCGTCCAACTGTAAAGTTTCAAAGTCATTTTTGCGCTTTCGCACTTCGTTGTTACAAGCTTTAACGTTCCGTCGAAGCACCGTTGCTCGATCCTTCTCACAGGCAGAAACCCATCGACTTTGCTACGGAAGGGGTGCGCCTCACGCTTCCTGTCGAGCGCAACTGCGCAATCCGGGATAATCATAGCTACTTCTGGACATGACGATTCCAAGACGCTAGCGCAGCCACCCGGCCGTCGACCGCGAGTGCCGGCCAAACTATGCCGTCACTTTCAAGGACGCCACTGCGTGCTCTGCGGCGGCCATGCCGAGGCCCAGAGAAGCCAGTAATCCGTTGCCTGGCAAATAACCTTCCAAACCCTTGCCCGAGATACCAACAGCCACGCCACCACCCGCGTACAGGTTCGGAATGGTGGAGCCATCGGCGCGCAGCACCTGACCATCCGGGTTTATCTTGAGCCCGCCTTGAGTGTGAAACAGCGCGACTGTCACCTTGATACCGTAAAATGGGCCACTGAGGGGTTCCGCCAGCCTGCGTCCAAAGGCGTCGCTACCATCTCTCGCCGCGCGGTTGTAGTCCTGGATCGTCTCGAGCAAGCCGCGGGCATCGATTGCCAATTTTCCCGCGAGTTCCTCCGCGGTCTGCGCTTTTTTCAAGATTCCCAAATCAAACAGGCTTGCCAAATTTCTCAGCCCCGGGATGTTGGAGTGCAGTTGGTAGATACGCTCGTCGAAAATTTCGTACGCCTGCTTTCCGGGAAGGTCGAGCATCTTGGTGCCGAG
>DATBLC010000231.1:0-7311 GCA_036555515.1 Binatia bacterium | reverse complement strand
CCTCGCTTGCCGTCTCCTCAGTCTAGCTGCGGAATCCGGGTTCAAAAGAACGAAAGCGGATTTCCGGGAAGCTGCGTCCCGATGACGGGATTTAAGCGGCACGGCCTTCTGGCGATATTAATTAAGATTGTCCAGGCCAGGAAATTTGCCACCGCGCGGTCATAGTGCTCGGGTCACGATATGCTCAAGAAAGTCAAAAGTGAACAATTGAAGCCCGGCATGTTCGTCCACGATTTCAACTGCGGCTGGCTGGAACACCCGTTTCTGCGCAACCGCGTGCTCCTGAAAAGCGATGCTGACATAGAGAAAATTCTCGATTGCCGGATCCGTGAACTTTATATCGACACAGGCTACGGCCTCGACGTCGATGACGCTCCCACCAAACAGGATATCGACGAACGCATCGATACGGAGATGACCAAGCTCCAGGCCGAACCGGCGCAATCCAGTCCCACGGTTCCGCTGGCCGAAGAAGTTAAACGCGCCACGCCTCTCCTGCACGAGACCAAAGTGCAGACCCAAGTGTTGCTCGACGCGATCAGAGTGGGCAGGAAGCTCGACGTTCCACAAGTTGAAATGGTCGTAGAAAAAATGACGGAATCGGTGCTGCGAAACAAGCACGCGCTGGTGAGTCTTGCCCGGATCAAAAATAGAGATGAGTATACCTATCTGCATTCGATCGCGGTGGCGGCGCTGTGCATTTCCTTCGGCCAGCATTTGGACTTGGAGCCGAGGCAAATCAAAGCTCTGAGCGTCGGCGGGCTGCTGCACGATATCGGCAAGGTGAAAATGCCGCTTGAAGTGCTTAACAAGCCCGGCCCGCTGACCGAAGCCGAATTCGAAATCATGAAAACCCATGTCGCCCATGGCGATTGCATTCTCCGGGAAACCGCCGGCATCAGTGAAAGTTCGATCTGTGTAACTCGCCATCATCACGAGCGTCTGGACGGGACCGGTTACCCGGAGGGGTTGAAGGGCGATCAGATCAGCAAGTTCGGCCAGATCGCCGCCATCGTCGATATCTACGACGCGCTGACTTCGGAACGTTGTTACAAACACGCGATCCAACCCACGGCTGTCATCAGAAAGCTCTATGAATGGAGCGAAACTTATCTTGACCGCAACTTCGTGGAACAGTTTATTTTGCACATGGGCATCTATCCGGTCGGCGCGCTGGTCCGGTTGCGCAGCGGTATCATCGGCGTCGTCGTCGGGCAAGGTGAAAGAAGTTTGCTCGATCCCGTGGTGCGGGCGGTCTACGATACGAAACGTCGACTCCGCCTAACGCCGTTCGATATCAATTTATCGGGCAGACCGGCCGGACAGCATCTAGATGAAATTATCGGCTTTGAAGCGCCGGAATCCTGGAATCTTCAGCCTGAGAATTTCCTCACGGCTTAGGGCCGCGGGGTATTTTGGCCATATCATTCGGTTCAAGAGTTCGGTGACCGCCGGTCGAGGTTATGCGGGTCTCGCAGCAACTCACTTCAATCTTTGCCAGTACCGCGCGGTTAATAGAAGGCCACCGGCGCACAAGGTGCCGGCGATCAAGTACATCCATTTATAGCCCGCTACCTCGACGACAAACCCGTTCAGCAACGCACCCACTCCATTACTCAACGGGAAGGATACCGAAAAGCTGGCCATGGCGCGGCCGCGCCGTTCCGCGGGCGCTTGGTCCATGGCGAGGGCGAGAATACGCGCGCTGCCGATGGCCGAGCCCATGAAATACAACGCTCCTGAAGCCATCATTCCGGTTAGCGTCGAGACCAGAGATAGCATCCACAAAGCGACGCTCTCGAGCGTGAATGCGGCGATGAGCGAAAGGCCGCAGCCGATTTTGTCCGACAAGCGGCCGAGCAGTGGCCGTGCCAGCACGCTGGTCACGCCGGTAACGATGAAGAACCAGCCGAACTGGCCGATGCCGAGCTCGCGGGCGTAAATGACGGCGAAGCTCGTCAAACAGGGCAGGGATAAATGCGAAGTGAAAAGTAGCGCCGCGGCCAGCAAGATATTTCGGTCAAAGACGCTCACGATGTCGCGCCACCAAGATTCAGATCGATCGGATTCGCGGCGCCGCGGCGTGTGCGCGACTTGGCGGGACAACGCCGCGCCGGCGCCCGCGCCGCCCAACGCCAGGCCCGTGGCGAAAAGGAATGCGAGATTGAAACCGGCGGCGGGCGCATCTGAGTAAGAATCGATGATCCATAAGGCTACGGCGGGAAAAAGGATCGTCGCGCATGATTGAACAGCGCCATAGTACCCCGATGCTTCGCCACGCCGGGCTGCGGGCGCGCTGGTCGCCAGAAGCGTATAGCCTCCGGTGGTCATTCCAGACCAGCCAATGCCGCGCAAACCATTGGCGAATATTGTCACACCGCCGTACGGTATGAGGCAGAGTGAAATGGTCAGGGCTTGGCCAAGCAAACCGAGGATCAGCACGCCTGTTTCACTCCAGCGATCCGCCCAGTAGCCGATGACCGGGCGCGACAATACGCTGGCGATGCCGAAAGCGGCGATGACCAATCCAACGGTGAACGGCGAGCCGCCGAGATGGGTGATATAAAGCGGGAAGGTAGGCTGCAGTACAAAATGCTGCGCGTAGCCGAGGAATTGGACGACGCAAAGGACGATGAAAGTGCGGCTCCAGATGGAATCGGAATTCGCAGGTGACATGCGCGAGATTTGTGCTCTTCGAATCTTATACAGGGTTGGCCAGTCAGGGGCTAGCTTGATTTGATGAAAAAATCGCAGTGGAGCAATGGATCGATTGATTCAGTTCAAAGTCCCACGCCGCATTGACGCAAACGACAGCCCGGCGGCCTGCAGCGTTGCCAGCGCGAGGAACATCGGGGTGTAACCCGCTGAATCGACCATGGCGCCGATGAAGAGCGAGCCGACCCCATAGGCGAGGGGATAGGAGAGCGAAAAGGTCGCCATGGCTTTGCCGCGTCTTTTCGGATCGGCGCGTTCCATGGCGAGGGCCAAGATGGCCGAACTGCTGATGGCATTTCCGAGCATGTATAAAACACCGGAAACCATGATGCCTGCCAGAGTCGTGACTATGACGATGAGCACCAGAGCGCTTGCCTGGAGCGCAAAACCCAACGCTACGGAGATACCGCGACCGATCCGGTCGGAGGCGCCGCCAAGCAATGGACGGGCGAGCAAACTGGTGGCGCCGTTTACGATAAAATAAGCGCCGAGGTTTTCGATGCCGATGGTGCGGGCATAGAGGACGATAAAGTTTATGACCGCGGGCCAAGTGATATTGAGCCAAAAGAGCAGCACCGACGGCAGCAGGATCTCCGGCTCGACAAAACGGAAAAGTTCGCGCCACCATTTAGCATCGTCTTGAGCGACGCCGTGAGTAACCGGCGGCATCTGGCGAGCCACGGCCCATCCGGCTGCCGCGCCGGCGAACGAGAAGAGCGCCGTCGCGGTGAACACGATGCCGAATCCGCCCCAGCTCGCCGCGATCAGCCAGAGTGCGAGGGCTGGAAAAAAGATGTTGGAAGCGCTCTGCACGCCGCTGTAGTAACCCGACGCTGCGCCGCGCCGCGTTTCCGGCGCGGTGCGGGCGAGTAGAGAATAACCGCCGGTATTCAACCCAGCCCAGCCGATGCCGCGCAAGCCGTTGGCGAGCATCGCCGCCTCCGCGAGCGGAAGCAGACAGAAAAAGATGGTGGCGCCTTGAAAGAGTAGGCCGGCGATCATTACGCCGGTTTCATGCCAACGGTCGACCCAGTGACCGATCAAGGGGCGGATAAAGACGCTGGTGGCGGCAAAACAGAAAAGCACCACGCCGACGATGAAGGGCGAGCCGCCGAGCTGGGTTACGTAAAGCGGCAAAGCAGGCGCCAACATGGCGTGTTGCGCGTAGCCGAGAAATTGCGCTGCGCACAAAAATGTGAACGTCTTTGTCCAGATCGAGTCGTTTCGTTCGCTTGCCATGGCAAATAGTCTGAATGCTAAGGTTAGGTCGAGGTTCGATGTTCAACCCGGATTCCGCAGTTGCGCTCAGCAGAAAGCGCGAGGCGGAACCCTTCCGTAGCAAAGTCTCAGCCGAAGGCTGATCCGCCTGTGGCGGAGATGCCGTCTGCCTCTGCAGATATCTATCAGCGGTGCTTGGATGGAACGTTAAGGCTCGTGACAGCGAAGTGCGTAAGCGTGAAATGACTTTGAAATTTCACAGTCGGACGCCTTCGCTACTCCAGGGTTCCACCTCGCTCCCGGGCTCCAGTTTAATTGCGGAATCCGGGTTCAACGCATTTCAACCTCTCTGAGCCGTCCTCTCGGTTTTGAGCGCTGAACCTCGAACGGCAAAGCGCGCTCCTATTTTAACCGTCCGCGGTTAGCGGCGGTAATGGTTAAACCACCGGCGGCGATACAAGCAAACCATAGATACATCCAAAAGAAGCCGAGCCACTGAATCAAAGTGCCGCAAATCAACGCGCCGACACCGTTGCTCAGGGGAAGCGCGATGGAAAACGTCGCCATCGCACGGCCTCTTCGTTCAGCCTTGGCCTGTTCCATCGCGATTGCGAGGGTCGTCGAACTGGCCATCGCCAAGCCGAGCATGTACAGGATGCCGGAAATCATGAGCGCCATGAGATTGGCGGCGTAGGCGAAAGCCAGCAGAGCCGCGGCTTGAAGGACAAAGCAGGCGAGCAAAGCGCGCCGCCGGCCGATGCGATCGGAGACTTTTCCCAAGAGCGGACGCGCAAGGAGACTCGTAGCGCCGCTGGCAACGTAAAACCATCCGAGATTGTCGATGCTGTTTTGGGTCGCATAGAGAACCAGAAAACTGGCCACCGCCGGGAAAGTGACATGGGAAGCGAATGACAGGACTGAAGCCAGAATAATCTCGCGGTCTAAGACATTGAGAATCTCCCGCCACCAGGGTCCGAAGTGAACCGCGCGCCGGTCATGAGCCGGCCGCGGCGCGTGGCGTGCAAGCATCCCGCCCGCCGCTGCTCCCATCGCAGCCAACGCAACAGCAACGGTGAATACGGCATGGAATCCGCCAAAGGGCGCGCTGGAGGGTAAATAGATAAGCCAGAGCGCCAGCGCCGGCAAAAGAATCGTCCCGCTGGCTTGAACTCCACTGTAATACCCCGACGCCTCGCCGCGCCTTTGCGGCGGCGCGCTAAGAGCCAACAATGAATAACCGCCGGCATTCAATCCGGCCCAGCCCAGCCCGCGCAGGCCGTTGGCGAGCATGGTTGCTTCAGCGAAAGGCAGGAAGCAAAGAAGCACTGCGCCGGACAAGACCACAAGCCCGCAAACCAACACGCCCGCCTCCGACCATTGGTCGGCCCAGCCGCCGATGAGCGGGCGAAAGACCACGCTGGTCACGGCAAAGCAGGCCAGCACGACGCCAACTTGAAACGGCGTGCCGCCTAGAGACGTGATGTAGAGTGGAAACGTTGGCTGCAAGAGCGCATGTTGCGCCGAGCCGAAAAACTGCGCGGCGCAAAGCAGCAAAAAAGAGCGGGTTAATATGGTTTCGGAGCGCGCGGTATTCATGAACGAAAAGGCCTGTTCCAGATCGATATCATTTCAGGCTCGACCAGTGTTTGAGAGTGACGATCAAACCGGGGATATTGAGCGCGGCGGCGAGCAAAAACATCCAGTAGTAGCCGGCGATCTCAATGGCGCTGCCGGTTAACAACGACCCGGCAAATGCGCTCAACGGATAAGCCATGGAATAGGTCGCGATCACCTGGCCGCGCCTTTGCGGGTTGGCGCGTTCCAGCGCCAACGCCAGCGTCGCCGCACTGCCGGTGGCGGAGCCGGTCATGTAGAGCACGCCGGACACCAACATGCCGCCGAGTGTGGTCGCCATTACGACAATGCAGAGTGCCAGCGCTTCAAGCGTGAAACCCGCGGCGATCGCCGCTCCCCGGCCGATCTTGTCCGAGGCCCAACCCAGCAGCGGGCGGGCGATCAGACTCGTGGCGCCGCTGACGATGTAATACCAGGCGAAGTTCTCGATGCCGATCTGCCGCGCGTGGAGCACAAGAAAGCCGGCCACCGCTGGCAGCGAGATATGCAGACCGAAGAGTAGCCCTGAAGCAAGCAATATATCTTTGTCGGGGATATTAAGGATTTCACGCCACCAGGGGCGGGGCGCGTTGGCTTGCCGGGCCGGGCCGGTCTGCAGCCGGGTCGACTTAAGCACGACGCCGATGCCGGCGCCGAGCAGCGCGATGGCCATAGAGACGCTGAAAACCACGCGGAAACCACCAAAGGGAGCATCAATCAGCCATAGGGCCAGGGCAGGAAGAATGAGCGATGCGCTGCCTTGCGCGCCGCTGTAGTAACCCGAGGCTTCGCCGCGCCGCGCGGCTGGCGCGCACTGGGCGAGCAGCGCGTAGCCGCCGGAATTGAGACTCGCCCATCCGGCGCCTCTACAGCCGTTCGCCAGCAGCGTAGTTCCGACCATCGGGACAAAGCAGAGGATAACGCTCGCGGCTTGAATCAGCAATCCCGATATCATCACACCGGCTTCGCTCCAACGATCCGACCAGTAACCGACCAGTGGACGGAGCACCATGCTGGTTACGGCAAAGGACGCCATGACGAGTCCGACGACGAAGGGAGTTCCGCCGAGATAAGTAACGTAAATCGGCAAAGTCGGCTGCAAAACGAAGTGCTGCGCATAGCCGAGAAATTGCACGACGCAGAGCATCAGGAAGGCGCGCGTCCAAAGGGCGTCGGATTTAGCGGCGGTCATCGAAGGCGAAAAAAGTCCAAAAGTTCCTTATACAGGCTTCAGCGGAAAGTGGCTAGGATGACGGCGCGGAAAATAACCAGCGGCATGAATTACTAATGAGTTCGTTATTTAGAGACTATGTCGCTAGTGTGCGAGCGAGAGGCGAGCCCTTCCGATCGCGGTCAATGGTTCTCTGCCTTGCCGGCCACCACCCCGTCCTCTCCATAGGTGGAAATGCCCGCCGGCAGGGCCTGAAAACAACCTTTGCGCTCCTGTGCCCGCGCTCTCCAGGTCCCACCCCTCGGTCGCTGTTTGGTTACTTAATTGTGGACTCCTTAATAGCTAGCTTGCCCCGGAACGGATCCAAGCTGAATTGCCGCGCCGTCATAATTTTCGACGATCCATTGCGAAGATCTGGAATGTGCTTCTTGCCTGCGAACGAGCGCCGCTCGTGCTGAGCCGTCATCCGGACTCGAAGACGATGTTATGCGGCCAGAATTATCCTCAGATCCATCACGTTGGTGAACGTCGGGCCGGTGACTAACAAGTCGCCAAGGGGCTGAAAAAAATGATACGAGTCGTTGTTGTCGAGA
>DATBLC010000230.1:0-7948 GCA_036555515.1 Binatia bacterium | reverse complement strand
CTTCCACGTCCAGCAGGAAGGGCACGGCGATACCTCCGCCCAGCGACTGCCCTTCCAGAGCCGAGAGCGCCAGGAGCGGCAGCCAGACAAACAGCGAGATGACGATGATGCGTTGGCGCACAAGCTCCAGCGCATCGCCGGCCAAGTGGGCCTTACGGAAGAGCTGGAAGAGCGGCCCGCCCAGGACCAGTGAGAAGTCCTGCGGTTCTCGGAGCATATGGTTATTGAATGTTGACGCGCGGGCTGTAATAGGCTTTGGCTCTTGTTTCATATCGACGCTCGCAAACAGGATTCCTACAGAGTTTGTCCCAGTACTCAAAGCTGGCACAGCGAGGGCGAAACTTGACGCCTAACTCGACCGTCATTTGCCGGGTACGGCCAAGACTGGACATGGCGCGCCGCGCACGACGCGCTCGGTCACACTGCCGCGCATCGCATCGATGATGCCGTGCCTGCCTTCCGTAGCCATGACGATCAAATTTGCCTGCTTCGCGGCTTCGAGGATCGCCGTAACGACATCGCCCTGGCGGCGCAGTTCTTTCCATACCCAAGCATGGCTCTCGGGCCGATCGAATTTCGGAAAATCAGTGCCGTTCACGTGAAGCACGACGATCTCGACCGGTTCGTCGCCAAATGCCTCTGCAGCCCGGACAACGCGAAGCGCGGCCGCTCGCGCCTCCGGTTGGTGGTCTACCGGCAAGAGGATGCGACGCAGGTGAATGACGCCGTCAGCTGACACGATGCCACGGCAGCCGCTGGGTACAAAAAGCGTCATGGCGCTCGTCCGCCGGGCGATTGCTTGCGCCACGGATGGTTTAAGCCAGAGCGGCAAGCCATGGCGTCCACGTGTGGCGAGCACCACCAGGTCGGGCTTTTGCCTTTCGATGTGTTCGATGCTCGCGCGCACTGGGTCGCCCCGCGCGCTGACTTTCGTCACCGCCATCGACAGCTTTTCGAAAACTGCGGACCGAGGACTGCCGGGAGCGAGCACCTGCCATCGCTCTAAAGTCTTTCGCACCGGCGGGAACTGCGCCCAATCATCAACAGCACCGCGGCCCGCGTGCAAGATGACTAATTTGGTCTTGCGGATCAGCGCGATGGCAAGCGCATGGACAAATGCCAAATCGCTTGCCTTTGAAAAATCCGATGGATGGAAAATCGACTTAACAAAAGGAATTGAATCCGATGCCTCGCTCATGCTGTCGCTCCATTACCCTTTCACCTGAAGCCTAAAATCGTCCATCTTTGCCCACCATTCGACACTTTTCGACACCCGAAACCTGAAGCCTAACACCTCGGAGTGGCACTTGGTTTCGGGTTTCAGGGTTTAGGCACCCTCGATACTCATCCCTTCTATCACTTTCGTCATTGAGAAAACATTCGCTTGCCAAGGAGGCACATCCAGGAACAGCCCGCGTGATTCGCGGTCACTACTGTAGTGTCTCACGCTGTTTGTACTTTATCCGATACGGTCCTAGGCGTCATTCCCGCGGAAGCGGGAATCCAGAAGTCCCTAAATTCCTTGGATTCCGGCTCGCGCTAGCTATCGCCAGCTTGGCCGGAATGACGTTTGAAATAATTACCTGAATTTTAGAGACACTACACTAGCGGGTGATAAATCGGCGGGCATGTCACGGCCGCTTCGTATCGAATATCCCGGTAGCCGTTTACCATTTGTTACCCCGAATGGGGGTCAAGTGCGTTTTCCGGTGTATTCCAGACGGAGAAATGGACCGGGAGTCTTTTCCTCCTGGATGATTCGTTTGGGAACCACATCGGGTGAGCGGCTGCAACCGTCCAAGGGGTTATGAAAAGTGGTCATTACACGACCCGGGCTCCGACTCGATAACGGCTGATTAAGGCATCGTTGGTCAGGAGCGTAAGCGGCTCGGCAAGGCTCTGCGCAATCAACAGACGGTCGAACGGATCTCGATGAATGGGTGGAAGCCTTGTCACGCCCGCCGCGTGGACTGCGGTTATCGGTAGCTCGACCAGTCCCATCTCAGGCAACGTGGCCAGCAACTGGGTGAGATCGATCCGAAAATCTTTGGTCCGAGCGCGCTCTTGATCGCGATTTCCCAAATGCTAGCCGCGCTGTAATACACCTCGTTGTCGTCGTCTTCCAAAAGCTCGCGCGCTGCACGCGGCAACCGCTCACTGCGCGCCGCCGCCCAGAGAAGCAAGTGGGTGTCGAGCAAAAGCCTCACCGCTTCCGGCCTTCAAAAGCGCGAATAACGGAATCGGGCAACGGTGCGTTAAAGTCGTCCGGAATCTGGAACTTGCCATCAAGCAGTCCAAGACGGCGATGGCCGCGAGATGCGGTCAATGGACCGAGCTTGGCGGCAGGCTTGCCGGCACGCGCGATGACGATCTCCTCGCCGGCCTCGGCCCGCTCGACGAGCTTCGACAAATCCGTCTTCGCTTGATGAATGTTCACTTGTTTCATCGCCAGACCTATATCGGATAGCAGTTAGCTAATTCTAGCTAGCTAATGCTGTGCTGTAGTCAACCGCGTCCACGCCCGCTGCCGCAGCCTGAGGGAATCTTGTCCGCGCCCGCACCGCTTGCACGGGGTCGCCCATTAGCAGGCGGGGCAAGAGGTACAAACGTTCCTGTGAGAATTTTTTTTATTCCCTTTTTTTAACCCTCGCGAACTTCGTGATCCCTGATCGACGCGTGCCTGTTTTCAATCAATGGGTGTCGGATCCCGTAGGTCCGCACCAGTCTCAGCCGAAGGCTGATCAGCCTGTGGCTGAACCGTCATCAGGTTCAAGGCTTTGGGATCTCTCCTATAGAGCCCAATAGCCTGCGCGCCACCGCGGCGCCCGGCTCCCTGAGCTTATAGACTTTTTCCTCGGACTGGTTTTCGAGCCGGTAAAACTGCTCGACGGTGAGCGAGTCCTTCGACGCGATCACGCCGAACTCTTTGAGCCATTTCGTGGCGACGTCGAGACGCCGGCTGCCGGCGCCCATGCTCCGGCTGAAAATCTCTTGGCCGTCCCGTCCTAATAGCCAGTTGGCGAACACCTTGGCTGCGTTGGGATGAGGCGGGTTTTTGATGACCATCAAATGGCCGTAACCGCCGGTGGTGTAGAGGCCCTCCTTCGGATAGGGGAGCGGTACGACCGGCAAGCCGGCCTTGATAAACGGCAGCAGCTCGGAATGACCGATGCCCAAGGTGACCGCGATTTTCCCGCTGCTTAGATTCTCGCCCAGCAAGCGCAGATCCCGCGCGACAAAAAGCTTCTGCGCAACGAACTTTTTTAGGTACTCTTCGTCTTTGACCGAAAGCATGTGCGACCACATCGAATTGCCCGACCCCGGCGTGCGCGGATCGCTGATGCCGATTTTGTCCCGCAACTTGGGGTTCAAGAGATCGTCGAACGATTGAAACTCCGCAGGCTTGTACTCGTTGGGATTGCACCACAGGCTCACGGTCTGATAAGCGACGAAGGGATAGATAAAGCGTTTGGCGTTGTCCATCCACATGTGGCCGCCCCACCACTGCTTGGGATCTTTGACTTCCGGGAGGACGAAATAAGGCTCCACCGGATCCAACGCCCTTTCCGCCAGTAACCCGGTAACGGCGGACTCGGTGCCACCGACATGGAGATCGACATACTGGATACCCTCTTTGGTTTCGCTGATGATTTTTTGAATGCTCGCGCTGCTGCGCGCCGACACGAACTCAACGCCGATGCCGTAGCGGCGGGTAAACGCGACCTCCATGCCCCTACGGAGCTTACGACTCGGCGGAATCGAGACGACCACCTTGCCTTCCTTCTTCGCCGCTTCGACGATCTTGTCCCACTCGGCGGGCCGCCCCTGGCCCGTTTGAGCCGCCGCGGTACCCACGAGGTGTGCCAAAATCAGCGCCGCAACCACTAAAACTCCGCGCCTCATACCGGCTCTCTTCTGGACTCGAGCAGTCATTGAAAAAGTTTCTCCGCTTGCTTCATGGCCGGCTTGCGCACCCTCAGCACAGTTTGTTCGGAGCCGTTTTCCCTGCCGTCGTTCTTTTGCGGGATCAACGCTTCCTTGGTGGAAAGATGGCCGAACTCTTTGGTCCAGTGCG
Source organism: Binatia bacterium (assembly GCA_036555515.1). Lineage (GTDB taxonomy): Bacteria > Desulfobacterota > Binatia > UBA9968 > UBA9968 > DATACQ01. The sequence continues at coordinate 3,873 of DATBLC010000230.1, read as the reverse complement.
TGTCCACGTCGAGGCGGCGAGTCGGCCGGCCCAAGGCCCTGGTAAAAGCGGGCTGTCCATCGTTGGAAAGCAGCCAATCGATAAATAATGTCGCGGCATTGGCATGAGGCGCATTTTGATCAACACGATCTTGCCGCTGACTGATTAAGGAATTTGCTCTTGACGGTCCGCCGCCCAGAACTCAAATTCCGCCGATAATCGCACGCCGACACGAACTTAAAGAGCCGAAAAGCGCCGCCGGAAAATACCGGACCTGCGTCGCACGCCTAGTCTGGGCAGGACAATATGCGAGATGGAGATCTTATGTCAAACTTGAGTTCAAGGCGCAACAGAGTGTTGAAAAACTCAGATACAGGCTGTTCAAAAAGGTCTCAGATGCAAGGCGCGCGAGAAATCGACGAGCGGAAGCGTACTTATGGCTACGTTGAAGCGAGGCGATCGAGCGCAACGAAGCAGATGGGCCTTTTTCAACAGACTGTAAAGGATTGACACTACGCTCTGGGTTAAGGTACAGCGCGTTTTAGATGAGTCGCCTGTAGGACGCGTCGAAGGTCAGCTCTTTTATTGGTTTCCGCGACGCTCGTTTTTGGGAGGCGCGTGGGATTCTTCCCATAGCCCTAAGTGTTACAGGATCTCTTTTGATCACGTCCGCCTGGTCAATGAAGAATGAAGGATTCGCCAAAACGGCGTACGTGCGTTTTGGAGACAGACACAGTGGCCGAGTCAAGGGTCGAGACTCGTCCCTGAATCATTCTCGGGTGTAACGTGCCAGCAACCACAGCCGCGATTGGCCGATCAAGTCTTCGTATTTCAGCTTTGCTGCTGATCGCCTTTATGGCGCATGCGGTCGGTTGTACTCGCCACTTTCCGACGACTGCAGTTACACCCATAAAGGCAGCAAACCCCGCCGAGCTCCAGCGCTATCTACTTTCCCGCAAGCCCGACGTGGCGCAATTCAGGTTTCGCGGGCCCTTCGCCATGGTCGAGCGCAGGGAGCTGGAAATTCCCCTGGATTCCGATCTGACGGTGGAAGCGGACTTGTACCTGTGCGCCGCGGCCAGCAAGGCGCCGCTGGTCATCGTGTTGCACGGTAACAACAATTCCAAGGAGGACCATGCCTTCCAAGCGATGCACTTGGCCTCTTGGGGCATGCATGGCCTTGCTCTCGACTTGCCCAAACGCGGCCCGTGGATCGCCAACGGCAGAACCCTTGCCAAGCTCGTCGACACCATTCATCGAACGCCGCAGCTCGTCGACGGCCGCATAGACGCGGACAAGATCATTCTCGTCGGCCACTCATTCGGCGCCACCGCCGTCGCCACCGCTTTAGGGGAAGGCGTCCCCGCGCTGGGCGGTGTCTTGCTCGATCCCACCGCGATCGGCCGGGGTTTGTCGCAGTTGCTAAGGCGGATCGCCGTTCCAGTGATGGTGATCGGCGCGGACGAGGACATCTGGCCCGCCCGCAACCGCGGGCAATTTTACCGCTTCATTCCGCGCGCGGTCGGAGAGATCTCGATACGGGATACGGTCCACGAAGATGCACAGTATCCGAACCAGCACACGCTGCGCACGTTCGAGGACGACCCTGATGACACGGAGGAGGCGCAGATTGCTTTCGTCAGCGCACTCACCGCCTCCGCCTTTGGCCTTGCGGCCACCGGCAACATAGACTATGCGTGGAACAGCTTTGAAAACGCTTTCAAGAATGGCATTTTTTTCAACGCGAGGAGGAAGTAGTCGTCATGCGGACAGTCAATTCGTTGGTATCAGGATGGCAGGCCGCGGGAGCGCGCCTGGCCGTCTTGATCGTCATCATACAGGCGCTTGGTCTGCGGCCTGGCTGGTCACAGGAACCCGTTCAACCGCGGATGAGCGAGGAATTCCTGAAGCAGGAAAAAATCTACCACAGCCGGGGCACCGATGGTCGCAGGAGCTACACCACTGACCGCGGGCTCTCGCGTTATGCGGAACTTCTTCCCTCCGGCTTTTGCGACGCTCTTCGCAAGCTGGGCAGCTCGGACCGATGGCTCGATATCGGAGCGGGCGAAGGGCAGGCCATCCTGGACTATTACGCACCCGAAGACGTCGCAGCGCCGGCTGAAAAGTGCCGCGGGTCCGGCCCCAGGGCGCGCGCGGTCGCGATCTCCATCGAAGACCGCCGGAAGGACAACTGGAAACAGCAGGCCGCTCGCCTCGGCGATGAGCGTATACGTTATCTCTCCGGCAGGCGCCTGGGGCAATATTCGCCCGAGGAGCTTGGAAAATTTCAGGTCATTACCGACGTGTACGGCGGCTTCACCTATACCGAGGACTTGTCCCGGTTCGTTGACAAGGTGCTGAGATTGCTGGAGGTCGGCGGTGGCTTCTACACGCTGGCGGCAGGCGTGCACTTAGAGGATGGCACGGATAAACTCGGCACCTTGTATTTGACCGAGCTGGAGGATGCCTTCGGCCGCGGCGTGAAAGTGTGCTCCTGGTTGAAGAAGATCTCCTGCGTGGAAGTCACCTGCGAGTCGAAGAGCGACTCCAACAGGCCTACCGAGCTGATAAAAATCCGGAAGGTTTGCAGCGACACCTCGGTCCCGCGCACGAAACTAGTGGAGTTCGAAGCGGGCTATCCTCCCGGGCGGTGTTTCCAATTGGACCAGTAGAGCGATGCAACTGATTCCAGGCTGGTCAAAAAGGTTCAGATGCGAGGCGCGCGAAAAATCGACGAGCGAAGGCGTATTTACTGATACGTTGAAGCGAGGCGATCGAGCGCAACGAAGCAGGTGGGCCTTTTTCAACAGCCTGCTGCTCGCCATTCTTTATTTACTCGGAACCAGTAGTTTTGCCGCAGCAGACCCTTTTGATGACGCAAGCGCTGCGTACGAGCGTGGCGATTATGATCAGGGGATTAAACTCTTTCACCAGCTTGCCGCGCAGGGACACCAATGGGCGCAGAGGAGGCTGGGTTTGATATATGCAGAGGGGAAAGGCGTGCCGCAGGATTATCAGGAGGCTGTGAAGTGGTATCGCCTCGCGGCGGCGCAGGGAAATGTCCCGGCGCAGTATAGCCTGGGTCTGGCGTATGAGAAAGGGCAAGGCGTGCCGCAGGATTATCAGGAAGCCGTGAAGTGGTATCGCATCGCGGCGGCGCGGGAAGACGAATGGGCGCAGAGGAGGCTGGGTTTGCTATATGCAGAGGGGAAAGGCGTGCCGCAGGATTATCAGGAGGCTGTGAAGTGGTATCGCCTCGCGGCGGCGCAGGGATATGCACCGGCAGAGTACAGTCTGGGTGTGGCGTATGAAAAGGGCCAAGGCGTGCCGCAGGATTATCAGGAAGCCGTGAAGTGGTATCGCCTCGCAGCAGCGCAGGGAAACGAATTTGCGCAGGTTACTCTGGGGGTGATGTATAGCAATGGGAGAGGTGTGCGGCAGGACTTTGTGCGTGCGCACATGTGGTTTAATCTCGCTGCCGCAGCATCGACCGGCAATTCTCGAGATACGGCGACAGAGAATCGAGATAGAATTGCGTCAAAAATGACAGCCGAGCAGATTGGAACCGCGCAGGAGATGGCACGACGCTGTCGGGAGTCGAAGCTTAAGAACTGCGACTGAGGCGGATGTACTCAAGGACGCTGGCAACTTATTAACACGGGAGAAAAAAACCGCTGGCCTGGATGTCACACTTGCAGCGAGCGCGAGCATGACGGCTCTGCTGAGCCGCTGATTTTCGATCAGTTAGAACAATTACTAATGAGTTCGTTATTTAGAGACTATGTCGCTAGTGTGCGACCGAGAGGCGAGCCCTTCCGATCGCGGTCAATGGTTCTCTGCCTTGCCGGCCACCACCGCGTCCTCTCCATAGGTGGAAATGCCCGCCGGCAGGGC
>DATBLC010000229.1:0-22673 GCA_036555515.1 Binatia bacterium | reverse complement strand
CGCTGCCGAAGGACCAGTAAGTGTGACGCGAAGGATCCGCCTCGAGGGCGAGACTGCGAATCTCTTCTTCATGCGCCGGATTGGCCCAAGAATGGAGAAGGTTAACCGCGATCGCCTCGACTTTTTCCTCCTCCATGAGCTGACGGATCGCCGACATCACGTCGTCGCGGTTGAGGGGGATCACCTCCTCTCCCCGATAATCGATGCGCTCGCGGACACCGCGCACCAACTCCCTAGGCACGAGCGGCTCGGGCTTGGTTACCCAAGTGACGTGGCGGATCTCCTCTTCCGAGAGCCCGTCCACGCGCCCGATGGCGCGCATGATCTCGGTGGTATCTTCGAATCCCCGGGTCGTGATCAGGCCGACTTTGACGCCGCTGCGGGTGATCAGGGCGTTGGTGGCAACGGTGCTGCCGTGTTTCAAAAGTGTCGTGCGGGAAAGCAAGTCCACCATCGCCACGCCCACGGTTCTTGCCGCCTCCGCTAGCGCGTCCATGACCCCTCGAGAGAAATCATCGGGGGTGGTCGCGGCTTTGGCAGTCCATATTTCGCCCGACTCAGTCATGACCACAATGTCGGTAAAGGTCCCGCCAGTGTCGACGCCAATAATGAACTGTTGCTGTGATGCCATTTTTATCTCCGCCTGTCGGGGCAGTTCCAATTCAATTCGTATCCCGGAGCAATCCCGAAACAGGGTCGCAAATTTTTTACTGTTTTATACCGTATCTACTATATAGCCCATCGATAAATCCACTTTCATCGAGCTTGCGCAGAAAGCTCGCGTCGATTAGCTCTTCAACTTTGAGCTCAGCCATTCGAGGATTTCGGCTCTTCATTAACCGTTGTATATTCTTCAGCCCTTCTACGGCCGGAAAGGGTCTGCGTTCCAGTCCGAGAAGCATGTCTTGATAGCCTTCCTCAGCCTCCTGAGGTGCGATTCGAAGACGCTTGCTAATGAGGCCGATTACTTTGCCTTTATTTAAAGGGGATAATCCCCAGATTATTCCCTCAAGGACCGCTTTCAGGAGGTTCTCCACAGTGCGCGCGTTCTTTTGGATAAAGGCGTTGCGGAAGATAATGGAGGCGCTCGTAATGGGAATCTTAAGAGCGCTAAATTCAGCCAAAACAGGCAAGCCCTTCTCTCGCAGTATCTTGCTATAAACCCCGTCCACAGCCGTGGCATCCAAGGCCCCTGCTAAGAGCGCCTGTGTACGAACCGAGTCATCTCCCGCGACAATAAAGTTGATTTTGTCGCGGTTCAGGTCTAGTCCCAATCTTTCTAGCCCCAAGATAGTTCCCATCCAGTTAGTCCCGCCGATGCTGGTAACGCCGATTTGTTTGCCGCGTAAGTCTTCGAGATTTCTAATACCGGGCCGCGCCACCAAATCGTAGGTCACTTTATTGGTAAGAACGGCCAGGATCTTGAGGTCGGCTCCACCAACGGCAGCGCCCATAACTGCGGTCCCGCCGGTATAGCCGGCTTGCAGATCGCCGGATACCATCGCTGCGTTTAGTGTGGGCGCGCCGCGAACAAAGACAGGCTCGGCATCAAGATCGTTCTTGGCAAAAAATCCTTCTTCTTTTGCCGCCCAAAGAGGGATCACTCTGGCGTTCATGGCGGCAAAGCCAATGGCAATTTTCCCCGGTAGGGCGGCCGCGCGCACTCCACAGACATTGCCGACTAATAAAAGGCCGAGGCATGCCCAAGATATGACGTGTGCCATCTTTCCCTCCTTGGCAATCATAGCCCGAGTTTATTTTATTGCTTGCTCAATCTAAGCCCGATATAACCCAGATGTCCCGCAATCGCCAGGAGAAAAAATAATGAAGATGAAGATTTTGGCAACGCTATCGCTGTTGACGTTGTTGTTGAGCGGTTGGGCAAACGCGCAACCTTACTACCAGGGAAAGACCATTAGAGTCATCGTCGGTTATCAGGCGGGAGACAGTCACGATCAACTGGCGCGAGTAACGACCCGTTATATGGGAAACCACATCCCGGGCAACCCCGCCTTTGTGGTTCAGAACATGCCAGGCGGTGGGTCGATGATTGCCGCGAACCATCTCTACAATCTCACCAAACCGGATGGTTTAACCCTCGGTGCGATCGCCGGTGGGCTGTATTTTTCCCAACTGATCGGACAGAGCGAAGTCAGGTTTGACTGGCCGAAGTTTACTTGGGTCGGATCGCCGGATCATAACGGCCATCTCCTGTTCATGCGCGCCGATAGTCCATATAAGAATCTAGAGGACATTCGTACTGCTCAAGAGCCACCACGCTGCGCGGCCACAGGAGTAGGTACCAGCGGCTATGATGTTCCAAGGCTGTTAGAAGATACGATAGGACTTAAATTTCATGTCATCAGCGGTTATCCCGGCGGCGGGGAGCAAGACTTGGCCACGGAAAGAGGCGAAGTGGTGTGTCGCGCCATATCTATTGACGGCTATTTCAGTCGCGAGCCTTATCTTTCCTGGCTCAAAAAAGGTTTTGTTCGTATTCTACTTCAAACCTCGCGGCAACGCGACCATCGAATACCGGATGTGCCGACGCTTTACGAGTTGATGGACAAATACAAGACGCCAGCGACGAAGAGACGATTCGCGACGGCGTATCTCGGTGTCGGCGCGATTGGCCAACGTCCGATAGTCTCCACCCCGGGTTTACCCGCCGAGCGCGTGAAGATTCTTCGCGACGCCCACGCGAGGACCATGAAAGATCCTGAATTGTTGGCGGAAGCCAAAAAACGCGGCTGGGAAATAAAACCAGTCAGTGGCGAACAGTTGGAGGTGATTACCAAAGACGTCATCGACCAGCCGCCGGATGTCATCGAGTGGTTGAAAAAGCTGTTGGGAAAATGAAGTTGTCGATTACAGTAGGTTTGGAATTATCAATGAAGTGAATAGAGTTGAGTCCAATTGACCCGCACAACTCCTCTCTGTCAACTATTCTCTGACCGTCAAGGTCCCGGTTGCTGCAAATTTTTGCACAGCTCGACTGTTTCAGCGTCGCGCGGAATCCGGTTAATCACCTTGACTTGATCGTCCTTGGTATCAGCGCCTGGTCATTGGATGGATTGATTCAGTCTTGAGGATTTTACTTGTTATCTCAGAATCGGCCGAACGACGCCGAGCCGAAACTATAGCGATTGGATGTTTAATGACGGCGCACAGCAGCCGATCTTGTTAGTGATTTCTGGTCTGCCCTGCAGGGAAACTCATGCAATGACATCCCCTGAAACTCAAAGATCTATCTAATAACGCAGGATAATGCTGCGGGAACCGATTGGCATGTGCCTTGCTCTCAAAATAGGAAACCTGTTCCCGAAAGGGGTGCATAATGCAAATAGCGAGTCTGAAGACCGTCGCAGCGATTTTTGTCGCCGGATTTTTACTTCTTCCCTTTGCAAAACAAGTTCAGGCGCAAGAGTCGCTCAAGCCGCAACTGAGCGTGAGTGAGAGCCAACTCAGGTCTTTTGCTAAAGTTTACGTGGAGGTTGAGAAGATTCGACAAGTGTATGAGCCTCGTTTGAAAGAGGCCAAGGATCCCGAAGAGGGCCAGAAAATTCAAGATGAAGCAGTTTCAAAAATGGAAGGAGCGCTTACAAAGGAAGGACTCACTCAAGAAAGTTATGGCCAGATTTTCGAGATTGCGCGCACCGACGAAGGCCTCCGCAAAATAATCATTGACTTCATAAATGAGGAAAGACAGAAGTCTTAATGGAAAAAATGCCGAACTAAAACTTCCAATTCCATTCCGGCCGCGCATAGCGCTCTTGTACCAACTCCTCGATAACGCGCAGCGGCGGCGCGTCAAGCTCCTCCGTTGCGCGCCAAATCTTTCGCAATCCCCGTTTCACGACAGCGCCGTCGATGTTGAGGTTGGCGAGAAAATCTCCGTGCGGCCGCTGGCGCCGGTAGCCGGGCTCTTTCGACGGCATCGGCAGATATCGCTCGACGCGCGTCAGATCAAAATGTAGTAGAAAGGTGCCGTGAACCAATGTCCAGCTTCGTTTGCGATATTGTGAGTTACCGGAAAACTTCCGTCCGTCAACTGCAAGATCGCTGGTTCCTTCGATGGTTACCTGAGTGCCGGTCAAGGCGGTGAACAGTTTGCGATGGCGCTCCAAGACCATCCGGTAGGTACCGGACAGGTCGCCGAGCGATTCATCTGCTTGATGGTTGAAAACGAGGGCATAGTTCAAACAACCCGGACCCTGCAGCACGGCGCCGCCGCCGGTGCAACGCCGAAGCACGCCAACTCCGTCGCCGGCGCTGGCCGCGCGATGGACCTCTGCGCCGATCTTGTTCGAATATCCGGCGACCACGAAATACTGGCGCGGCTCCCACACTCTTAATATGCCATCGCTTTGCTCGCGCTCGCACAACGCGATCAACGCTTCGTCGCAGGCAAGATTTTGTTCCGGCGCATCGAACGTCAGGTTGAGATATTTCATGCCTTGGTTGATTTTAACGTCGAATTATTGTCCACTTAATTGAGTGAGGAGAAAAATCGTAGATGGAACCAGAAAAAAAAGACACGGAAAACGATGTCGTAAGTGGCGGCCATCGAGATAACTCCAAACCCGCACCCAACGGCAAACACAATTGGCTCGCTTCGCTGGAAAATATACTCCGTTATATTCTCAGGAACGAGGAATCCGGGCAAGCAACGCTGCTGGTCGGGGAATTGGTCAATCAGCTGCGCGAATCCGGGCTTAAAATTCCCTTCACCGTCAACACGCCGTATATCAACACGATACCCGCTGAAAAACAGCCGGCTTATCCGGGCGACCGCGAAATCGAGCGGCGCATCAAGAGCTACGTGCGCTGGAACGCCATGGCCATGGTGGTGAAAGCCAACCGGCTCCATCCCGACATCGGCGGCCATATTTCCACCTACGCGTCTTCGGCGACTTTGTACGAGGTCGGCTTCAATCATTTTTTTCGCGGCGGTAGCGAGCGGCTCACCGACATGGTGTACTTCCAGGGCCATGCCTCTCCGGGCATTTACTCCCGCGCTTATATTGAATGGCGCATCAATGCCCCCAGGCTGCATCACTTTCGCCAGGAGCTCTCGCCCGTGGGCGGTCTGTCTTCATATCCACATCCTTACTTAATGCCGGAGTTCTGGCAGTTTCCCTCTGTGTCCATGGGCCTCGCGCCAATCATGTCGATCTATCATGCCCGCTTCGTCCGTTATATGCAGAGCCGCGGCTTTTTAGCCGGCGAAGAACCGCGCATATGGTGTTTCGTTGGCGACGGCGAGATGGACGAGCCCGAATCTTCCGGCGCGCTCTCGCTGGCCGGACGGGAACATCTCGATAACTTGACTTGGGTCGTCAACTGCAATCTCCAGCGGCTGGACGGGCCGGTGCGGGGCAACGGCAAGATTATTCAGGAGCTCGAATCGCTATTCCGAGGCGCGGGCTGGAACGTCGTCAAAGTCATCTGGGGCTCCGACTGGGACCCCCTCCTCGCCGCGGATGAAAAAGGCCTCCTCGTCAAGCGCATGGAAGAAGCCGTGGACGGGGATTATCAAAAATATTCCGTGGAGCCCGGCAGCTACACGCGCAAACATTTCTTCGGCAAGTACCCCGAATTGGCTGCGCTGGTCAATCACTTGACCGACGATCAGATCCGCAAACTGCTGCGCGGCGGCCACGACCCGGCAAAGGTTTATGCCGCGTACCATGCGGCGGTAAATCACAAAGGGGCGCCCACCGTGATACTGGCGAAGACGGTCAAAGGCTACGGCCTCGGCGAAGCCGGCGAAGGCCGCAACATTACCCACCAGCAAAAGAAGCTCAATGAACGGGAGTTGCGCGAATTTCGCACTCGCTTCGACATTCCCTTGGCGGACGAAGAAGTAGTGGAGACACCCTTCTATCGTCCGCCCTTGGACAGCGCGGAAACCCGCTACGTACAGGCGCGGCGCCAGGCCTTGGGCGGTTTCGTACCAGAGCGAAAAGTGAAAGCGCCTGCTCTCAAGCTGCCCGAGGCGAACGACTACGGTGAATTTCTCAAAGGCTCCGGCCAGCACGCCATGTCCACCACCGGAGCCATGGTCAGGCTTTTGGCGAAGCTACTGCGCCACGATGAAATCGGACGGCGCATCGTGCCGATCATTCCCGACGAGGCGCGGACCTTCGGCATGGACTCGCTCTTTCGCCAGATCGGCATTTACTCCTCCGTGGGCCAGCTTTACGAACCGGTGGATCGCGAGACGCTGCTTTACTACAATGAGACCAAAGACGGACAGATTCTCGAGGAAGGGATCACGGAAGCCGGCTCGATGTCGTCGTTTATCGCGGCTGGCACCGCCTACGCCAATCTCGGCGTCAACATGATTCCTTTCTATTTCTACTATTCGATGTTCGGCTTTCAGCGCATCGGCGACCTCATTTGGGCCGCCGCCGACTGTCGAGCCAAAGGCTTCCTGTTCGGCGCCACCGCGGGGCGAACGACCTTGAACGGCGAAGGCTTGCAGCACCAGGACGGCCATAGCCATATACTGGCGAGCACGGTGCCGACTTTGCTGACCTATGATCCGGCCTTCGCCTACGAGATCGCCGTGATCATTCGCGACGGATTACGCCGCCTTTATGCCGAGGGCGAAGAGTATTTTTACTATCTCACCCTGTACAATGAGAACTACGAGATGCCCGAGATGCCGGCCGGGGCCGAACAAGGCATTATCAAGGGCCTTTACCGGCTACGCGCGGCGCCCAAGGGCAAGAGCCATAAGGCGCATATCTTCAGCAGCGGGCCGCTCCTGCGCGAGTCGCTCAAAGCGCAGGAAATTCTTGCCGAACAGTTCGATGTGTCGGCGGATGTGTGGAGCGCGACGAGTTATAAACTGCTGCGGGGCGAAGCGCTCCGCGTCAAGCGTTGGAATATGCTTCACCCTACCGCGGCGCAAAAGAAGTCTTATTTGGAAACCACCCTGCAGCAGGAAGAAGGCGTTTTCGTGGCCGTGTCCGACTATATGAAAATGGTACCCGATCAGATCGCGCCGTGGGTTCCGGGCGGACTGACAAGCCTCGGCACCGACGGCTTCGGCAGGAGCGACACGCGGGCCAATCTGCGCCGTTTCTTCGAAGTCGATGCCGAGCTGACCGTGATCGCCACGCTCTACGCGCTCTACGAAAAAGGCGCGCTCGCCGGCGGCAAAGTAGAGGAGGCGATTAAAAAACTAGGTGTCGATCCGGAAAAATCCCATCCGTTTTATTTATAATCCGCTAAAACCGCTCAAGCGCTTTCATGGACATCAAGCTTCCCAGGTTAGCAGAAGGCGTCGAATCCGGCACCGTGGTCAACATCCTGGTCAAAGAAGGCCAACAAATAAAAAAAGACCAGCCCATCATGGAACTCGAAACGCAAAAAGCGGTCGGTTCCATTCCGTCGCCGGCAAGCGGCACGGTGACGAAAATACATGTCAAGGAAGGGATGGAAGTCGCCGTTGGGCAGGTGTTGATCTCCGTCGGCGCCGAGGGCGACACGGCCGCGACCCAGCCCGCTGAAAGCGCTGCAGTGGCGCCGGCGGTAACCCCGTCCCAGAGCGCCCAACCGGCACCGCCGCAAACAGCGCGGCAGGGCGCCACCGAAAATCAATGGGTGGCTTACCGCTACGAATCGCAAAGCGGCGCACCGCCGCCTGCCGCTCCGTCGATTCGAAAGATCGCCCGGGAGCTGGGCATAGATTTAAGCAGAGTCAAAGGCAGCGAGGCGGGCGGCAGGATCTCGCTCGGTGATTTGCGCGCGCACATCGACCGGCTGCAACGACTCGCCTTCGAGACCCAAGCCGCCGCGCCCGCAGCGCCCGCCGACACGGTGCCGAGGGCGGTGCCTGGCGAAGCCATTGACTTCGCCAAATGGGGACCGGTGCGGCGCGAAAAAATGTCGCCGCTCAGGCGCACGGTGAGCCAGCGCATGGTCCAATCATGGACCACCGTTCCGAAAATCAATCAGTTCGACGACGCCGACATCACCGCGCTCGCCGCGCTCAGGAAAAAATACGCGCCCGCCTACGAGCAGAAACAGGCGCGCCTGACGCTTACCGCCTTCGTGGTAAAAACGGTGGCTGGAGCGCTGCTAAAACATCCGCGCGCCAATTCCAGCTTGGACGAAGCGGCGCATGAAATCGTCTATAAGGACTACCGCCATATCGGCATTGCAGTGGACACCGAGGGCGGTTTGATCGTGCCGGTGCTGCGCGACGCGGACAAGAAGAGTCTGCTGGATATCTCCTCGGAATTGCACGAGCTCACGGAAAGAACTCGGGCGCGCAAGAATGCCGTTGAAGAACTACAAGGCGGCAGCTTCACGATTTCCAACCAGGGAAGCATCGGCGGCGCTCACTTTACGCCGATCGTATACGCGCCTCAGGTAGCAATCCTTGGCATCGGGCAAGGAGCGCCAAAACCGGTGGTCGTCGATGGCAAGATCGCCGTGCGCACGCTGCTGCCGCTCTGCCTCGCTTATGATCACCGGGTACTGGACGGAGGCGACGCAGTGCGGTTCCTCCGAGAGGTTATTTACGGCCTCGAGTCATTTCCGGAGGCCGAAGTCCGGCTCGACTAGCCACGGCAAACCGCAGTTAAAGGGAGAAGAAATTTAACCACAAAGTGTGTCATGAGCTCGTGCTCGCCCACAGAGAATGAAAATGGAGGGATCACCGTGCATTGGAGGCCTGCGGCGCGGTCTTTTGGAAAGAGAGTACGCAGCGAAGGCAGAGTTCTGAGACGACCGTCATGGCGCCATGGATTGCCGGTATCAGGTTCGCAGGATGTGCCCTGAGACATCCGTGTCAACCTGGGTTCCAGCACTCCATGCTGGAACGACGCAAAGGAGGGGTTCTGCTTAAACTGACCGAGGCCCCCCCAGCCAAATTTTTCAAGGAGAGCACAAGAGTGTTGCGCGCAGCCGGTTCAAGTAGTTCCCTTCGACATGATGCTCAGGGGCTGAGTGTATCGAAGGCAAGCCGTTCAAATTGTTCAAGCCGTTGAACAATCCGTCGATCGTCTTGAACGGTTTGAACTTTTTGAACGTTCAAAAAAAACTTCTACAATGGACCCGATTAAGACCGAAATTGTCGTAGTCGGCGCCGGCCCCGGCGGGTACGCGGCGGCTTTTTACGCCGCGGAGCGCGGCAAACAAGTTGTCCTCGTCGAACAAAACCGGCGCCTGGGCGGGGTTTGCCTCAACTCGGGCTGCATCCCGTCAAAAGCGCTGCTCCACGCCACCGCGATCCTGCGCGAAACCAAAGCATCCGCCGCCCGCGGCATCGAGTTGGGACAAGCTGCGATCGACATCGAAAAGCTTCGCGCCTGGAAGGAATCGATACTGGAGAAGCTAGGCCAAGGCATCAAAACCCTCGCCCAGAAGCGGCGCGTGCAACAGATTTGCGGCCGGGGCCACTTCGAAGACTCTCAAACTCTCAGAGTTGAAACCGCCGAGGGACAACAGTTCATCAATTATGATAAAGCGATTGTCGCGGTTGGCTCCAAGCCGGCCATGCCCTCGGCTTTTGACCTTGGCAACCCGCGCATCATGACCTCCACGGAGGCTTTGGACGTTCCCGAGGTGCCTCGGGAACTGCTCGTCGTGGGCGGTGGTTATATCGGGATGGAACTGGGGACGGTTTACGCTACCCTGGGCAGTACCGTCGTGGTCCTCGAAGCCTTGCCGGCCATACTCACCGGCGTCGATGCCGACCTTGTTCGTCCCGTAAGCCGCGCCGCGCAAAAACTCTTCAAGGAAATACGCCTCAACACCAAAGTGGTGAAAATGGCCACGGCGGGCAAGCAGATTAAAGTCACCACGCAGGTTGGCGGCGAACAACGCGACGAGCTCTACGACCGCGTCCTGGTGAGCGTCGGGCGCGCGCCGAACTACATCGACTTGGGACTGGAAAATACCCGAGTCACCAAAGATGACAAGGGCTTCATCAAGTGCAATGCCCAGCAACAAACCGACGATCCGAACATCTATGCCATCGGCGACGTCAACGGCGGCATGCTGCTTGCCCATCGCGCCAGCCGCGAGGCCCGGATCGCCGTGGAGGCGATCCTCGGTGAGCCGAGCGCCTTTGAAAATATCGTCATTCCGGCGGTGGTCTACACCGACCCCGAAGTCGCCTGGTGCGGCCTCACCGAAGCTGAGGCGAAGCAACGGGGCATCGAGATCAAAGTGGCAAAATTTCTTTGGGGTGCTTCGGGCCGCGCTTTGACTCTGGACCGGACCGACGGCTTGACGAAACTGATCATCGAACCGGAAACCGAACGCGTTCTCGGCGTCGGCATCGCCGGCGCAGGCGCCGGAGAGTTAATCAGCGAGGGTGTGCTCGCCGTGGAAATGGGAGCAACGGCGCGGGACATCGCCGACTCCGTGCATCCGCATCCGACGCTGTCCGAAACACTCATGGAAGCCGCGGAAAGTTTCTACGGTACGGCGACGCACATGCTTTCGAAGCCGGGAGGCTCATGAGTTCAACGCCTGCCCTGAGCTTGGCGAACGGGTTTAAGGTTCAAGGTTACCGGCGCGCTCCCAGTCATCGCTTGCCAATTCCAAAATGTTGAACCTTGAACTTTGAACCGGCACCTAGCAAGGAATCGTTTATGGTTCGAACTCCTAGGCTTCGAGGCCGATGATATCATCGCGACTCTGCGCGATCGCTGTCCGGCCAAGATTGTGCACTAGTCGTGGTTTGCAGCGAGTTGGAATTCGCTCAACCTCATCAAGCTCATCGAGAACGGTGCTTGAGGCTTTGTCGCTTCGATCGCCAATTTTAGCCTGCCGGCTCTTGGCATCATGTCTAAAACTGTGGCAAATTGACCTTGAATTTGGAGGTCTCCGTCGAATCCATCAATTCCTGCAACCGTAGAACGAGGAACCGTTTTGATCAACCAAGAACGCATCAAAAATTTGCTCATCGAATTAATAAAAATTGACAGTCTTTCGCGCCAGGAATACGACGTCGCCATGCGTCTCAAACGCGAGATGGAGGACTTGGGAGCGGCGGTGGCCATCGACGACGCGGGGGAAAGGGTCGGCGGCAACGTCGGCAATCTGATCGCAAGCTTCGCCGGAAACGCGCCCTCGGCCCGTGCCATCCTGCTCTCGGCCCATATGGACACGGTGGTTCCGGGCGAAGGCATCGTTCCCATACTCGAAGGTGATATTCTGCGCACCGACGGCCGTACCGTGCTCGGCGGCGACGACAAGAGCGGGGTCGCGATCATTTGCGAAGCCATACGAATATTGAAAGAGAAAAACCTTCGCCACGGCGACATCGATGTCGTTTTCACGATTTGCGAGGAATCGGGATTGGTCGGCGCGAAGTGTCTCGATATCGGCCGGTTGCGCGCGCGCACCGGCTTGGTGTTGGACAGCGACTCCGTCGGCTTTCTTTTCACCCGAGGGCCAGGCGCCAATCGTCTGGAATTTCGCGTCCACGGTCTTGAAGCTCACGCCGGGGTCTGCCCGGAAAAAGGCATCAGCGCCATCCAAGTGGCTGCTGAGGGCATCGCGCAGATGAACCTGGGTCGTGTCGATTATGAGACAACGGCGAATATCGGCATCATCGAAGGGGGCATGGCCGTAAACATTGTGCCGAACGCCGTTTTCCTCAAGGGCGAGGCGCGCAGTCACAGCCCGGAAAAACTCGAACGCCAAACCCGCCATATGCTCGGCTGCCTCGAAACAGCCGCGGCGCGCCATAGGCTGGAACTGGAAGGCAAGACGTTTCAGGCCAGAGTCGAAGCCAAGATCGAGCGCGACTACGACCAGATGAATGTTTCGGAAAACGCGCCCATCGTCCAACTGGTTTACGCCGCCGGAAAAAACTTGAATGTGAACGTCAAAACCCAAGCCACCGGCGGCGGTTGCGACGCCAATATTTTCAACCAGAAAGGCCTCGAAGTGGCGAATCTCGGCACCGGCATGCGCGATATCCATACGGTCAAGGAGTGGCTCGATCTCAAGGACCTCTATCTTTCCGCCGCCATGGTGTTGGAAATTTTGTGTCTCAACGCGGCCGGCTCCTAGCGCGACCTATTCGTACACGAAGATTTAACGACAAGACACTTCATGCGGACGCCTTCGCTACTCCAGTGTTCCACCTCGCTTCCGCGCTCCTCAGTTAACTGCGGAATCCGGGTTGAACCTTGAACCTGAACTTTGAACCGAAGAAATCGCGATGCATGGCGAGGAAATCGGCACACTTCTCAAACTGGAACGCGGCCAGTTTTTGGAATTCCTGAGCGCCTTCGAACACCGCCGCGGCAATTCACAAAAGAAGCCCGAACAGGATCTGGCCAGGGAAATCGCCCGCATTGTCTCGGCCATGGCGAACGCCGATGGCGGCACCCTTTTGGTCGGCGTTGAGCCGGACAAGAGCGTGACCGGCGTTGCGCACGGCGACGAGGAAGTTCAGAGCCTGATCCACGCCCCGCTCGCGCTCCTCGTCCCTCCCGTGACGGCCATGTCGGAGAAACTCCGCCTTGGTAATCTGTTACTGCTCAAGTTCGAAGTCGCGCCGAGCGTCGAAGTGAACCGGGTCGCCGGGGGGAGATCGTTTTACCGTCTCGCCACGGAATGTCCGGCGCTGCCGGCGGAGCAGATTCACAGCCTGAAAGAAGCAAAAAAAAATGTCCTCTACGAACGCCAACAGCCGCTCAACTCTTCCTGGGAAGATCTAGACGACCATGTCGTCGCAACATTTGCCGACAAGCTGCGCGACCCGCGACCGGCGGAACAACTCCTGAGCCGAAGCTACCATTTATGCGACGCCTCGCGCGGCCGCCCCAAGCCCAATCTGGCCGGGCTGCTATTGTTCAGCAAAGATCCGACCGTTTGGCATCCGCGCTGCGGCATCGATTTCGTCAAGTACGAAGGCGCCGAGCGGCGCCACGGCGCCGCCCTCAACGTGGTGAAACGAATCCGCTTCGAAGCGCCGCTCGTGCGTCTGGTCGATGAAGCCGTAGGACGAATCAAAGAGCATATCCGCGAGCGCACGATTCTTCATGACCTGTTTTTTCGCGAGCGTCTGGAATATCCCGCCTTTGCCTGGCAAGAGGCGCTGGTGAACGCCGTGGCGCACCGTGATTATGCCATCACCGGGGCATCCATCGAGGTCTGGATGTTCGATGACCGCCTGGAGATACGCAGCCCCGGGCTGCCTCCCCCGCCGGTGACGTTGGAGCAGCTGCGCCAGCACAAGAGCGTCCATTTTTCTCGCAATCCGCTCATCGTGAGGGCGCTGGCGGACATGGGCTATTTAAGAGAAATGGGCGAAGGCATTCCGCGCATGTTCGAAGAAATGGAGCACCACGGTCTAAAGCCGCCGGAGTTTTCCGCCGAAGGTTTTTTTCTCGTCGTCACGCTTCGCAATACGCCGGTATACGACGATGAAACCCTGCGCTGGCTCAATCGGTTCGCGGCTTCCCAGATCAATTCGCGCCAGCGCCGGCTTCTGGCTTATGCCTACTGCCACGGCAAGACGTTTTCGACCGCGGAATACGAGCGGGTCGCCGAAGTGGACCGCGATCTGGCGTATCGTGACATCCGCGCCCTGATTAAATCGGGCATCGTCGCGCCGCTCAAGCCGAAGAGCCGGAGTTACCGTATCATCGAAACGCTCTAGGATCTTGAAAATGACTCAGATGCCGCTCCGCGTATGGTCATCCCGTAGGGGTTTGAGGTAATGGAATGATGGCGCGTTGGGTTCGAGGCCCGATAATTCAGCACTCCATTTCGCCTAAGCTTCTTGCGTCAGAGATTCTTTCGAACTTCCAGCGGCCGGAGGTTTTCAAAACGACGCGTGGTTATTGGTGAAATGGATTTTTCAAGTTTAGTGCGCCTGGCGAGCGGCCATGTCGAGGCGCGCATCGTCCAGAGCGCCGTGGAACTGGGCATCTTCGACGCATTGGAAGCATCGCCCTTGGACGCAGGCACAATAGCGGCAACGCTCAAGTTGGATTTGCGGGCGGCCGAATTGCTGCTCAATGCTCTTGCGGCGCTCCAGCTGCTGGTCAAAGAAAAAAACTCTTTTTCTTTGACGGAAATCTCTGAGCGGCATCTGCTCAAAAGCGCGCCCCATTACCTTGGCGGCATGATTCGCTTCGACGCCTCCCTTTGGCCATGCTGGGAGAGGTTGCCCGAAGCAATCCGTAGCGGCGCCCCGGCACGGCCGCCCAACATGTATCAAGACGATCCGAACGAGACGGCAACTTTTATCAACGCCATGGACTCACTGGTCAAGGCGCGCGGCGACGCCGAAGTTCTGGCAAGCGTCCTCGATTGGACCAAAGTCAAAAAGCTGCTCGATATCGGCTCGGGGCCGGCCACCTACCCCATCGCGCTATGCGCCAGGTTTCCAAACCTCCGCGCCACAGTCTTCGATCTGCCGGAAACGTTGAAAATTACCGAGAGCTACGTCAAGGCCGCGGCCATGGCCGAACGAATCGAACTCATCGCCGGCGATTATCAAAAAGACTCCGTCCCGAAAACCTTCGACATGATTTTTTTATCGAACATCATCCACGGCGAAGGATATGAAGAGAACTTGAAACTTATGGCCAAGCTTGCCGCCAGTTTACAGCCCGGCGGCAGGATTATCATCAAAGACCATATTCTCGACGAAAGCCGGGTCCAGCCGCCGGTGGGCGCGATCTTCTCGCTCTTGATGCTGCTCACGACGGCGTCCGGCCGCTGCTATTCTTTCGAAGAAGTGAAAGCCTGGCTTGAAAGCGCCGGTTTGAGCCAAGTCCAGCGGATCGATTTGCCGCCGCCGTTGACCTCCTCCCTTATCGTCGCCGAGAAGTAATCAATTCCCATCGTCCGCTAGCATGAAAGGGAGCGAGTTCGTATTAGTTTTCGCCTGTGCTAGACTTGAGCAAGAAAGTATTCCAGGGGTGCGCCATCGACGAGTTGGAACAGAAAGCCAGAGCGCAGTCGGTCATCGAAAATCTCAAGCCCGCCTGCCTCTGCAACAAAATCCGCAAAGGCACCGTGCTCAAAGCGATCCAAGCGGGGGCCAAGACCTTCGAGCAGGTCAGCAAACGCACCGGCGTCGGCACGGGCCCCTGCGGCGGCAGACGCTGTGGCACCATGGTACGAGGCATGTTGGGCGAGCCGGTCATCAATTGCCGTGAGTGCGGCTGGCCGGTCCTAGTATCACCGTCCCCTCTATGCCCGCGCTGCGAGTATGCCAAGCAAGAGAGTTGAAACTGGCAGGCTAAGAGATTTAACCGCGAAGAACGCAAAGTCTTCGTATTACTCTAGTTCGAAATTTGCGTGGCCTGCACAAATGATCTGCACGCTGAACGAACTCGGAGTCGGAAATTCCTCCCGCCAAGGCGCAAAGTCGCCAAGCTTAGAAGGGAAAGATATGAACGCTTATGAAAAACTTTCACCCGTAATCTCCGACCTTCGCGGCCTTTGCGTCTTTGCGGGAGATATTCCGAGATTTGGTTGCGGCTGCGCCGCGCTGGGTCCTTCGTGGTGATCTGATTCTTGATCGATGCCTTGAAAATCACCGGCGGAAAATTTGCGCGGGCCGCGACCATGGCGAGCGCGCTGATGGCCTGCTCGACGCCGCCGCAAGGCGTGCCCGCCGGCAGCGCGACAGCGTCCCAAAATGTCCCGTCTTCAGAGCAGTGCTCCATGCTCGCCGTAATGGCATGCAACGCCATGGCGCTGCTATCGAGTGATTCCAAGCCAACCTGCAGCGCCTACCGGGCTCCAGGCGGGAGGCGTATTGAGAGCTGCGGCACAGCGCCCATCAGTGCGACGGCGGTCCAGCCGGCGTCTGTCAATACGCAGTTTTATCCGGTCCAGCTTGCCTGGTCTGACAACTCGGACAACGAGAGCAACTTCGTAATCGAGCGTTGCGATCAGGTTAGCGTCGCGCCGACGGAGCAAAAAAACGCCGCCTGTGTCGGTGCTTGGAGACAGATAGCCACCGTCGGCGCCAACACCACCAGTTACGTCGATAGTACCGCAGCATTCAATCAGAGCTATATTTACCGGGTAAAGGCGCTCAACAGCAAAGGAAGTTCCGATTACACGGCTGAAGCGGTGATTACGACCCCGTCTCGGTAGATTGAACGCTAATTTTTGAAGCCACCCAAAAGCGCTCTTCTGCCTCCGTCCCAAAAGCATTTCACATTTTTAAACCCGGCGTCTTCAAACCATTTGATCTGGTCCCGTAGCGAGGGCGTCATGCGATCGAAGTTGAGGAAACAACCGCCGCTTCTTACCAATGCGAAGGTTTCGCCATAGATCGCCCGAATGGTGTCTTGCGAGCGCACGTTGTGAATTGCTATCGAAGACACAACGCAATCAAAGGAGTCGTTAATTTTCCGGCTCCAGCCGGGCTTGCTAAAATCGCAGAGAACGTACTTGAAGCGCCCTTTGAATTCCTTCATGCGCTTGCGGCCTAGCTTGACCATTTCCTCCGAGCCATCCTGGCACACCGCAGTGGCGTTAGGAAAATGGCGTAATAGAAACTTGGCCAGCGCACCATAGCCCGCGCCGAGGTCGAGTATCTTGATCGGTGCCTCCGGTTCGCAGCGCGGGATTGTCGCCATCAATCGGAAAATAGCCTCGCGGCCGGCCTCCCGTTCGTCCTGCCGCTCCGCCCAATGGGATACGTACTTGCGCGAACTCCAATCGTGGTGATTCCAGGGATCTGATATTTTTGCCATCGCCGTATCTCCGCCTCGATGTGCCTTTTGTCTTCGGCAGAAAAATATCACCGCGTTTTCTGGCGCGCAATCAGAAACTCTTCATTCC
This sequence comes from Binatia bacterium, assembly GCA_036555515.1. Taxonomy (GTDB): domain Bacteria; phylum Desulfobacterota; class Binatia; order UBA9968; family UBA9968; genus DATACQ01. The sequence continues at coordinate 5,879 of DATBLC010000229.1, read as the reverse complement.
TCATTGTCCCATTAGCTTCCGCGTCGGGAACAGTTCTTCAATCGGTCGGCGATCAACGGTCAGCAGTCGTCTTCAAAACTTTCAGTTCCCTCCTCGTCGGGAATGGTTCTTCAACTCAGAACGCCGATGGCGTAGAGGGAAACGCACTATCTTTCAGTTCCCTCCTCGTCGGGAATGGTTCTTCAACCGCTATCCAAAGCCCGAAAAAACAAAGGTTATTTGACATATCGATCCAACTTTTTTGCGAAAGCTCATTTTCTGCTCATAACATCCATAGGTTTGCGAAAGCGCTTCATAAAACATCGCCGCAATAATTCCTGAACTCACAGTCGGCGCAACGATTTCTGACCGGCGTCGGCGGCGGCATCTGCTCCCTTTCGATCATTCGACGGATCTCTCCGATCATTTCATCTGCTTCGCTTTTCCGCTCCTCTGTCAAGTCAAAAACCACAGCGTCATTTTGCGGAATCAGATAGACGAATCCTTTTGTGACTTCTCGCTGATAACAGTCCTCCAGTAATCGCGCATATCCGCACAGCTGCATGACGTGGTTCCGGTGCGGCTTACCCGTGGTCATCTTAAAATCAACCGGGAACAAGCCTTGCGGACTATCGATCAGCAAATCCAATTTTCCACTTAAACCCAGATGCTTTGAATTCAGCCACACGTGGAATTGGCGGGTTCCTTCCGCCAGCCGGTACTCTCGAAATTTCCTCCGCTTTTCCAGTTTATCGATCTGGTCTTCGGCAATTTTTCCTTGCTCCATCTTCCAGGTCGTTTTTTTCTGAACCGGCATGCAGTACTGGTAGAACACGACCCGGGGGCAATAGGCATACTGCTTGATATCGTTGACCCGGATCGGCGTCACAAAACCTCCGGCTCGGCGGCTCTTTCGTTTTCCTTTAGCAGCACGTCTTTAACGTCTTTCTGGCAGATCGGCTGAAGTAGGATTTTTCCCGCGTTGTCGTCGAGAATCGACGAAAGCTTCAGAAATAACTCCTCCCGTTTGTTCTTGTTGAGCGTACCGAGAAATGCACTGTACTGTATGCGCACCAGCCCGTAATCGAGGCAGGTCTCCGATATTTTCAATCGAATCTTGTCGTTCTCGATATCGTAAATCACCAGCGTCCGAAGCTCTTCCATCTCAAACTCGCTGTGTAAGAGATCCTTGACGACCGGTCAGATACCTCGGACACGATTTGAACCAGTTGAACATTTTGAACGGCTTGAACGGCTCGATCCGCGTGTCACCACTTGAAACTGAAAGCCCGGTACTCCCCCTCCCCGCGGAGAAACCCCGCCACTCTTCTCGCCTGCATCTGAATGATCGAACGGATTTCGTACTGTTTTCCTTGGTAGCTTTCGGTGGCGACCAGCCGCTCGACGATTTTTTCCGCGATCGCCTTCCGCGTGTCGGCGTCCAATAGGCCCTCTTTCATGCCGATGCTCGTACCGAGATTCACAAAGGCGATCACCGTCCTGTCGACGACGGGCTGGCGAAACTCCTCGACCATGTCCAATACCAGCGACGGCTTTCCCGGCCTGTCGACGTGAAGAAATCCGGCGAAGGGCTCAAGGCCGGCGTTCAGCACTGCTCCCCATATCTGCGAGTAAAGAATCCCGTAGCCGTAATTGAGCAGCGAATTTACCTCGTCGGTTGCGCCTCGATGCTCGCGGCCCAGGAACTCGACGCGGTGTCCGATGATCTCCTTCACCGCTTCCCAGTAGATCCGCCCTGCCGTTCCCTCGGTTCCCATCAGCGCTCCTCTGGCTTCATTGACGCACGCGGCATCGATTGCCGGCACTTTCTTCCATAACCCACGCAGTTGCGAAGCAATCACGTCTATTCGTTGAAACCGATCCTCGGCTTCCTTTTTCAAGTATTTGCCGAAGTACCTGAGCAGCCGCTCCTGATTCTTGATCTTTCCCAGCACCACCGCCTTGCAGAATTCTACTCCGCGCTTGTCGGTGAACGCCAATATTTGTTCGCGCCGGGCCTGCACGGTCGCCGTTAACATCGGCGAAGTGACCATCGCATAGGGCTTGCCGGAGTGGTCCAGGAAGCTCAAGCGCATGCCCCTCATGCAAACTTCTTCCAAGAAGTCGGATGACATGCTGATACCCTTGGAGCCGACGACGACCTCCTTAAGGCGGAAGAACGGGAACTGATAGATGACGTCCTTGCCTTTGCGAACCAGGAGCCGCTCGCTTTTCTTGCTGAGAAATAAACCATACCCCGACAGGATCAACTGCGAGCCGTCCTCGGATTTGACCAGCGTAATGCCCTCATCGACGCGAATCTCCCGCCCCGGCTCCTCCGGTTCCGACACCTCTACGGAAATTGGCTCGGCGGCGCCGGTGAACAAGTTAAATTGAGCCGGCGGATAGCGTTCGGCTTGTGGTGATCGGACACCTTCGTTTACGGCCTCTTCGGGCATAATTCACCATCGATTTATTTATGTGGTTCCAACCGTTCCAATTTGTTCCAGCCGTTTCAATCTCTAAATCTCTTACCTCTGCGTACTCCGTGTCGTGTTACTATAGTTTAAAATTTGCGAGGCCTGCGCAAATAATCTGAAGCTGAATGTAATCGGAGTCGGGAATTCCTCCCGCCAAGGCGCAAAGGCGCTAAGGTTATGGGGAAGAATAAAAACTCCCACAAATGATTTTCACTCTCAATCTCCGACCTTTGCGGCCTTCGCGTCCCTTCGGCTATGCTCAGGACATGTTTTGCGGGAGATACTCCGAGATTCGGTTGCGGCTTGGCCGCGCCGGGTCTCCGTGGTGAACTATTCCTAATCTCTATTTCACCTTCGCGATTTCGTACCAGCCGTTGCCGAAGACCGCGTTCTTGCCCACATGCAGGTACTCACCGAGCTTCAGGTATGGCAAGAAGGGTGCCAGCTCGCCGGCGAATGTGACTTCGCCGACAAAGCCACTGAGATCGTGCGTCACTTCTCGCCGCCGCGAGTAGCGCGCCGCCTCCACCCAGCGGGTGAAATCCCCAACTGTAACAATTTTATCGGCCTTTTCACCGAATGCTTTGAAGTCAATATCCAGACCTTCGCCGCAATAAAAGTACGACAAGGCATTGATGCGGTCGCGCAGGCGCTTGGCCAACGGCCCAAAGCCCGGTCGCCGCAGCAATACTCCGTCAGCTCTCAGCAGAGTCGGCGTGAGAAATCGCAAGGTCACACGTATGACCTTCCCGGTATCGTCCGGTGGAATGTTCATTGAACCGGCTTGTGGTGAGTTCATCGAACCAACCTGTGGTGAGCTTGTCGAACCATTGTTAAACCCATGCGAAGCCCGCAAATCCGCCCAAGAGATCCCCTCGGCGGGAGCCCGGACCAGGTTTTCTTCCTTTGTGTAAACTTGCACGGCAACTCTGTCTCGCCCCACATGACCGACACCGGCCAGCTCCATCGGCGCTCTGTTCCGCCCCAGTCCCGCTTGGGAAAGCTCCTTAAACGTCACAATAAAGTACGGAAGATAGTCTTTGATCTTTCCGACCAGCACGAGGTCGAAGGACAACCGCTCGCCAGGCAAATAGGTTTCCTTCGTCTCCAACGGCGGTTTGATTACAAACGGCCGGGGAATATCCCGGTTCTTGCTGATCTTTTCCGAACCCTCCGGCACGAAGGGCTGAAACACCGCTGTGTAGGGGCACACGTTTCTAAGCTCACAACGCTCCGGCTCCCGGCAATTCGCATGACACACGATCCGCCGAAACGTACTCCCAAACCCGCCGCGAATCACATTGCCTTTGTTGTAGGCGGGCATGTACAACGGCGCTTTGGGTTCAAGGTGGAAGCGAAAATGGTACAGGGAAAAACCGCTCGGCATTATATCCTCTCGATACCAACCACCCAAATTTTCTCTCAGGGTATCACAGAAACTCGATTCGATTGATCATTTCTTCCGCTGTGACAACGTCCGCATAGAGAGCAAGCCTTCTGATACATTCGCCCAAGCGCAATCGGTGCATTTCTACGAAAATGACGCCACAATGGTCGTCTCCCAGTCGATTGGTCTCCGTAGCAATTTCGATTAGATCGGCGTCATGCGTAAATATAACGGCTCCCAGCGTATTTGCGTGCACAAGCTGGGCTTCGTCGCTTAATCCAACTTTACCCTCATCATAGACGGACACGGCCTCGACTCCCCGGCGCCGCAACCCTTCAGCGACACGCACGTCCACGTTTTCATCTGTGTAGATTTTTAGCCGAGCCAAGCTTCCGCTCCAGAATCGAAGTTCGCGCCGCGCGCAGCCTCCCAATTTTTCTTAGGGACTTTTTCCACTCCTTGTCGAGCTCGGTTTTATGCGCGTAGTAATAAGAGAGAGCCGCGTGAATTTGAGGCAAATCGAGCTGCGGTAATGCCACCATGATCTCTTCCGGAGTCATACCCATGACTTCATAACGGATCGCCACGTCGAGCACTTTGATACCCGTCCCAGCGATCACCGGCGCCCCGCCGCGCACTCCCGGACGTGTTTCAACGTAGGCATCTAATTTCGCTTTCATTTTAGCTTTTGCCATAAGATCTCCTTGGCGACCTTCCTTTTCGGTCGTCGGACATGGTGTAGGCGTGGACCAGTACATTTGTATCGATCAGCCGCAGTTCACCGGTCATAAAGCTCCTCGCGCTTCTTGTGAGCAGCTTACCGACACGAGGAGCCTTACGTAGAAGTTCGATCTGCCGGCGCGAAATTTCCTCGTCTCGGGCCTGATCGAGGGGCTTAATTTCCACAAGCGCGGGACATTCGTCCGGTAAATCCGGTTTCTCTTCGAGGATAACGGTATTACCCTTCACGATTCCCTTGTAGACCCTCATTTTGTTCCTCCTATTGTTTCGGTCTTCAGTGAGGAGCGGTTTTTTCACAAAGGCATTAACTCATACGGCAACTACCAAGTCTTCAGGAATTTTGCCTACATAGAGTATCGCCGTGTGAGGATCCTTTCGTTCGTGGGCTTTTTCGTAAACTTCGTCTCGGTTTTGGCTGTGGAACACCAGTTCCCCTCGAATAGGCTCCATTAGTTTGTCATGAACCGGATTCACCAAAAGCACCCACTCTCCTGAAAACTTAGATTCGAGCTGTTTCATACTAAATATTTTCTTCATTGCTTACTCTCCGTTTTTCACTATCCCATGTCACAAGCGCCGCTTTTTAGCCTCGATTTTCCCTTCAACCGCCCCGGGATTTTCGGCCGTTCCGAAAGTGTCTTTCTTAGGCGGCATAAATGGTTTTCCCTTCACGCAACGCCGGGCGATAAATAAGCCCTATCGTGTCTTTGTAACGCTCGATATCTTCCGGTTTAGCGACGATAACGTCTGTAGGGATACCAATCCCAATTAAGCCCCGCTCAATTTTCCTAGCCGTCCTTCGCCTGTGTCCGAAGGGTTTTATGACCAGGAGGTCCAGATCGCTGTCAGGACCCATCTCTTCCCGCGCCGCCGAGCCGAAAAGTATGATTTTCTCCGGCTGAACCGCCGCCACGATTCGCCGCACGATTTCTTGGAGAATCTCCTCACCCAATATCTTCTTTTTGGCTCTCATACGGCATTTCCCCGGTCCCCAAATCACTCGGCCATTTCTTCAACTCATTCTCGACCAAGCCGCCCGATCTTCACCAGATACTCGCTCCGCGGGCACGATCACGAACACGCTTTTCTCGATCTGCGACCCACGACCACGTCCACGCTCACGTCCACGATTCCGGTTTCGCCACCCACGATCACGAACACGCACACGCTCCCCACGTTCCGTCGCTCACGCTCACGAACACGGTCTTCAAATCCCTCGCCGAAACGTGCTCCCAAACCCACCTCGGATCACGTTGCCCTTGTTGCCTCTTTTGTTTTTTTCCAAAGCTCCA
>DATBLC010000228.1:0-7385 GCA_036555515.1 Binatia bacterium | reverse complement strand
TCCCGCTGCTGTTTGTATCTGCTGCTCGCGGGCGCGCAGAAGTTCTAGTGGACCGAGCTGCATGGCGTTATATTGAAGCTGCGCTTCGTTAACGATGCGCTCATGCAACGGCAACAGGATATCCCGATAATAGATCGCTCGAGCCCTGGCGCCCTCCACCCGGTCGCGCGCCGCGCGTGCTTGCGCGCGAATGCGCACGCCCAGGGCGTAATACTCCTGCTGAGACCGCCGCAGCATCGCGGCGGTTCGCCCGATCCGCGCCTGCCCTTGGTCGAACAACGGAATAGCAAATTCCAGCTTTGGACCCGCCTTCCAATCGCCGTCGTCCCGTTCCCCCTGAGCTCCGGCGCTGATTTCCGGCACCAGTGACGTCCACCGGCTCAACCCCAGCTCTTCTCCAGCGCCGATGATACGCTCGTGCGCTTCTGCCAGATCCAAGCTGCGCTCTACAGCGACCCGTTCGATATCCTCCACGTGCAGCGCGCGATCCGGAATGTCCGGCAGCCGTCGTGCGCTTTTCCATTGGGTCTGCATTCCCCATAGCCCCAGCAAATCGTTCAACTCTTCGCGACTTTGGCGCACCGATATTTCCGCAACGCTAAGCGACAACTTCGCGGCTTCCAATTGGGCGCGTTCGCGGAAAAAATCGAGGTCCGAGATGTTGCCCGCCTCCGAAAGGCGACGCGCAATCTCGAATGACGCCGCGAGCCCTTCCACGATGCTCTGGCGCAGCTCGAGCATTTGTTCATCGGCCTCGTAAGCATAGAAGGCGCTGCGCACGCGGCCGGCGAAATCAAGAACCGCACCCGTTACCCGCGCCTTAGCCTCTGCAAACCGCGCAGCCGCGACGCGCTTGCGCAAAGGCATGTAAAAAATGTTCAGGAAATTTATGGCTGCGGCAAATTCGAGATCTGGCCTGCCGCTGCCGGACAGCGGGAACATCACGGCAGCGTCGAAGATCGGATTGCTGAAAAGACCTGCCTGGACCAAGTCCGCTTGGGCAACCCCCAGATCGGCATACGTCGCTTGCAAATCGCGATTGTTGAGCAGGGCAATCTGGACGGCATCATCGGCCGTCAGTTGCCGGTTCAGTAACGAACCCAGTTGATCAGCCGCCTGCCTGTCCAGCTCGGTGCCGTTGTTCCAAGATATCGCCACTCCGCTCCGCTCCTGAACGGTGGTTTTGACATCGTCGAAGCCGGCCTCGATCGCGGCGGACGCGCAGCCACTCAAGAACAAAAACCCCATAAACCAGGCAGCGTTCTTAAGTCCTAGCATCATCCTTTTCCTTGGGAGACGAAGTCGCATTGGCTATCCGGACTTTATCTTCGTTAAAAAGGCGGTCGTCTTACTGCGGAATTCCTAACCCCCTCTTTGTCTCCCCCTTAGAAAACTTAGAAAAGGGGGAGATGCGGTAGCGGTGTTGTTCTTTTTTGATAGTAAGCAGCGGAGCAACATCGGGATTACTGAGCTTGGTGGACGGGAAGTCATTTCAGCTTTTCGAGCCGGACGATGGTTTTCTTCGTCACATCAATAGTGAACCGAACCTGGTCGCCGGCTTTGAGTCCCTCGAGCAGAGATGCAGGTTCGACTCGATATCCCATCGTCATTGGCTCCATGAAGTCTTTTATCTCGCCATGTTCCACCACCAGTTGATTGGCGTTCGGCACGGTGGCAATAACCTTTCCCTCTCCGACCACGGTTTTCTGAGCACCCGATGACTCGGTGGAATGCTGACTGCGGTGGCCGCCCTGTGGCTCAGCGGCAGCCAGGGCGCCGGGGATGTCTACCCGGCTGTACGCCAATGTTCTAGAGAGCGGCGGCCGGGGCGCCGGTGGCGCCGAGGCGTTTGCAGGATGCTCCAGAGATAGCGGCTGTAGCTCATAGGCCGCACACCCGGACATCAGGATAAAAACCGTTGCGAAGACAACGCTCCTAGAATTCACTTGTCATTCTCCTTCCCTATTCAGCCGCGGCAAGCTCGGGATTGCTGAGGCACTTGCACGCGAAGCCGAGAAGCTCGTTAACGTTATCGACTAAGCAAGCTTCGACCTTTTCCATTACGGCTTTGATTGCTTCGTTGGTTGCGATTTGACGATCTTGATAATCATGCGCCGTTCCGTATCGATCGTGAACCGAACCCGGTCACCCGGCTTCACCGCGTTGAGCAGCGCTGGCGAGCTGACCTTGTAACCCATGGTCATCGGATCCATGAAACCTTTGATCTCATCGTGCGCCAGCACGATCTCGCCGCTCTCGGGCACCAACGCTATAACACTGCCTTCAGTGCTGACCGTTTTCGGCACGCCTTTCGGCCGCAAGGACGCCACGTAAGCGACGACGTCGATCAGTTCCTGGACGGTCATTTTCTCGGCGAAATTGGTCATCGGGGATTTACCGTCTGCGTCTCGGTAATTTTTTGGAACGACCGCGTTCGGGTTCATGACGGATTCGGCGAAGAATTCCACAGGATGCGATCCGCCCATCTGGCTGAGCTCAGGTGCGCTCTCCACCGGCTCCGGAAACGTCTCGCCGCGGACTTGGTGACAGTAGTGACACTCGAACTTCTTAAAAACGCTTCGGCCCTTCGCCGGGTCACCTCTAGGCAGAGTAAATCGCCACCCCTTGGGATGGTGAGCCTCGATTTTTTTCGTGTCATGCTTCGATGCGAACGACGGAAAAACTCCAGCCAAATACGTACTGGCCGTCACAAGGCAAAAGAATGCGGCTACCTTAAAGGACATGCCCAACCTCGATAACCTCAGACGGCAAACGGCAGCCATCCGCGGTCGTGGTCTTTCAGAACTTATGGAACGATGACGAGAACAGACAAAAGGGCGTCAGGCCCTAAATGAGAAGAGCCGAGAGCAAGAGATATGTGGGAAGCGTGCGTAACTGCACCGGGCCGGGCGGAGCGCGGCTGGAACGCAGGTCGTGCCGCATGATTAAAGAGCTCGAACCATTCACGAGCGCGGCCTGAAGACGCTCAACCCGTCGCTCTTCGCTTGGGGAGGCCTTGGCGACCGCGACAAATGGGTCCAGTGTCGGGCAGTGGACCACAGCGTCGTCGGAATGCTCATGATCGGCATCCGAGTGATGAGAATGCGCGTGGCTGGCAGCCCCCGCTCGATTTTGATTGCTTTGATCAAATGAGAGACGCCTGCAGTCCGCCCATGCCGCCGCTGCGCCTGCGAGAATGATCAACGAACTGACGATGATTCCAATCAGAGCTTTCATTTGTCTAACGCTAAAAAGAGTGCCCTATGACAAACTCTATTGCAACAGCTTGAAACCCATCACGGCGTCGGCACTCGTGAACGTCACGAGTCCGCGGCGGGCAATTCCCTAGCAACAGATGAATTATGAGATCGGCGGAATCGCGCGATAAGACCGGCAGTCGAGGGCCACAAACGCGGCTGCGACAGGACTGCGCCTGTGCGGCCGCGTCTAGCGGCAAAATCTTTTACGCGCCCTCCAAGGTGAGAACGAGCAGGCGTTGTCGAATGCTACGCTGCCGGGCCGGTCGTATGAACAGGAGCGTCGTTCTGATTGGAAAGCGTTTGACGTCCTTGCTCGGCGGTCTCCTTGACAGTTTCTCGCGCGTGCTCGTACAGCTCCGTAGCGCGTTCTTTGACCTTCGCGACCGCCTTGTCGCGCGCTTGACCGATCAGCCGATCCTCTTGCTCCGTCCGTGGCAGTATCGCCCCGAGCGCCGCTCCCAGTGCGATACCCAAAGCGCCCAAAATCAGAGGCTGCTCTTCTATTAACGAGCCAAAACCTTCTCGCGCCCGCCGGGCTTGAGCCTGAGTGCTTCTCGCCGTCCCGGTTATTCTGTCTCGCACGGCATCTTTGGAGCTAACTATTTTATCCCGCAGTGCATCTTTGGAACCAACCAGGCGATCGCGTGCGCTTTCTGCTCCGGCCTTGATTTTCTCTGTTGTCGATGGAGTGTCTCCCATCTCGTCGTATCCGGTGTCGTCGTACATATAGCTCTTGCGATAACCGCCCGCGTACGGCTCTCGGTTCGCTGCAATCATCGTCCAGCCTAGGCCGATGGCGGTAAGCATCATTGGGACAGGATTCTGCTTGACTGAAATGCCGAGGTTTTTGGCGAACTCACCGCCATGCTCGCGCGCCATCCCGAGATAATAGTCCAGGAGCCGCCCCGGCGAAAACTTTTCCTCGAGCGCTTCGAGCGTCCGGCCCATCTCTGAGCGGACCTCGTCGATCTCTCTTTCTAGCGTCTCCGGATCCTTCTGGCTGTCATAACGTGTATCAGTAGCCATGGTTAGGCGGTCCTCCTTTGCATCATTTCTTTATCTTTGCGCAGGGCGCTTTGCGTTCGCTCGGGCCTGAAGGCCGATGGTTCCAGCTTGTTCTTGCCGATTTGCAGCATCACAAACCCGATAATTAAAACGACTCCACCGACGATAAGCGCTGCAAGCCATGGCTCCACGACGTTGGCCAGTCCCAATACGGCGGCTGCGAGCAGAACCAGGAACCCGGCGAAGAGCACCGCACCGCCGGCAGCGACACTGGTAACGCCGGTCTTCGCTTTGGAAAGAGCATCCGAAAACTCCACCCGTGCCAGCGCGACTTCCTTGCGCAAAAGCGTTGTGACTTCGTCGGCCAATTGGCTGAGCAGCCCCCGTGTGGACTCCCGTTGAGGCGGAAAATCTGAGTACTTCTCTGTCGGCTCCCGCTCAGGGTCAAAATCAGAGTAACGCGGTGAAGAATCGGTGGGGGAAGAATGTATTTCTTGTGCCATAATCCTTTCCTTTCTGGATTTAGGTTAATCCGCTTCCCTGAGGCCAGTTAACGGCACCGCCGGGCGACTGGCGTCCGGTCTGTTCGGCTGATTGCTGGCCCGGGTTCCAATTTGGGGAGTCCTCGGTAAAACTGCCGCGGTCCCCAGGTTGGCTAGACGCCTTGAAGAACCGCGACAGCGCTACGCCAATGGCGGCGCTGCCGAGGAAGAACAACGCCGGGTTACGCCGGGCGAACTCCTGGGCGTCGGCCAGCAGGTCATCAATGCTTCGGCCCCGTAGGTGATCCGCGAATTGCCTTATGCTGCCGGCGATTTCATCAGTGTAATCGGCCACCCGGGGTAGCTCTCGGCGAAGCTCCGCCGAAACTCGCTCAGCAGTTCCTGCCAGGTTCTCCGCCTGATCGGCCGCCGTGTGTTTTCCAGCCTCGGCTTGTTGCTTGCCTCGTTGCCTTGCTTCCTCCTTCAGTTCGCCGACCTTCGACTGTAGCGCTTCCTTTTCCGGGATCTCGCTCCCGGTGCCTTCTGCTGCGACGTTATCTTGCCTCGCCATATAGCGACTCCTTTCATTCACATGAACACTTGTCTTTCTTGGTTCTGGTTAACGGGTATTATCTTCTCGCCCTAGTCTTATTCTTGTTCTTACGTCCAGATTCATCGGCTGTTTCGCCGACGGTGTCGGCAACATAGGCGCCTCGCCTGCCGATCGGCTGAGGTTCCTCGGTGGTCGTGTCCTTGGCGGTTTGATGCTCCATTTCGGCGTTAATTTCAGCTCCGAGCAGAATGCTGTAGGCACCCAAGAGAAACCAGGTGATTAGAATCACGATGACGCCGAGCGAGCCGTAGGTCTTGTCATAGCTGCCGAAGTTGCTGACATAGAAGGAAAACAAAGAAGAGCCGGCAAGCCAAATTACGGTCGCGACCACGGCGCCCCAACTAACCCATTTCCACTGGACTTTTTCCCGGCTAGGGCCGTACCGGTACAAGACGGCAAGAGCGACGATTACGCACACGGCCAGCAAAGGCCAGCGAGCGTAATTGACCACCTGTCCGGCGAACTCGCCGATGGGGAAACTCGCGAGCACGGCCGGTACGCCGATAATTATTCCGAGAAAAAAAATAACGAATAGGATGGTGCCGAGGGTTAGCAAAACGGCGAGCCCATTGAGTTTAAAGAAACCGCGCTTCTCCTCTTCGTCGTACACGATGTTCATGGACTCGAACATCGCTTTCATGCCTTTGGACGCGCTCCACAAAGCAATGATGGTTCCTCCAATCAGCGCCCATCCCAGCTTGCTGGGCTGACTCTCGACAATCCGTTGGAGCTCCGTGTTGATGATGTTAGCCGCTTCCGCCGGTAACAGCCCTTCTATGCTGCTCATATGCCGCTGAAGATCGGCGGCGTCCGTTAGCAGCCCATAAATCGAAACCAGGGCTGCAAGCCCCGGGAAGATCGCGAGGAACCCATAAAGCGCGACACCGGCGGCGACGATCGATAGATGATCCTTGGCGAGCTCATTTCTGACCCGGACGAGAATATCCCACCAGCCTCGATGCGGAATTTCGCTCGGGCGTTGCGCTTGCCGTCCTCGAGCTGCGTCGTGTTCACGCTTGGCCGCTGTATCGGCCGCAAAGCTTCTCTCTCTCATGCTCATCCAATTTCCCTGCCGTCTATCCGCGTGCTGAGTAGCCGCCCCGGGTTATTATTTTGATCACTGTCAATCGCCCGCTCGCGCGACCGTGCTGATTGCTGTATCGCAACTTAGGGGCCAGCATCGCGCATAGCGCTTTGGCAGCGCTCTGTCTGAGAACCGTCCGGGTTCTTGAACGGGCTGTTGCATCCATGGGAGATTGGGCGATCCAAATTTTCGCCGGTTTGGGACGAGCATCGATGGGTAAGCGCCGGGAAAGTCCCTCCTTCGAAAATACGATATGTGGAACCGTCGAAGTCACTTGATCCGTTGCGGTCCCCCTTCTTCATCTTCCCCCGAAACCGGGGGAAGAAAGAGATGGGGGTGAACAGCCTTTGGCCCTTTTTCATGTTCTGTGGCGAGCAGAAGCTCATGAACCACTTCGTGACGGATCGCTTGGTATGTTGCTCCACCGGACGAGCAAAATTCAGCGGCACGGGTGCATAACAGAGTGCCTCGCTCCGCTCAGCAGCAGTCGATATAAACCAGAAGTGGCATTCATATCGACTGCGAATTAAGCGAACGATCAAAACATCTGGCGCAAAGCCTGCCGGGCGGCAAAGTAGCCGCACATGCCATGCACGCCGCCGCCCGGCGGCGTCGACGATGAGCAGAGATAGAGCCCGGGTGCCGGAGTGGCGTAGAGGCGGCGCGTGGGGCGCAAGAATAATTGGCTGAGAACTGGCGCACCACCGTTGATATCACCGCCGACCAGATTGGCGTTGCGCCGCTCGAGCTCGGCAGGGGGCGCGCTACAGCGCTCAAGGATCGTATCGCGAAAACCCGGGGCAAAACGCTCGATCTGTGCCTCAATTCGCTGAGTCATGTCGAAAGTGGAGCCGTTCGGAACGTGACAGTACGCCCACAATGTGTGTTTGCCCGACGGCGCGCGCGAAGGATCGAAGAGCGAAGGCTGGACCAATAACACA
>DATBLC010000227.1:0-12310 GCA_036555515.1 Binatia bacterium | reverse complement strand
GGGTGAGACCTGGAGAGCGCGGGCACAGGAGCGCAAAGGTTGTTTTCAGGCCCTGCCGGCGGGCATTTCCACCTATGGAGAGGACGGGGTGGTGGCCGGTAAGGCAGAGAACCATTGACCGCGATCGGAAGGGCTCGCCTCTCGGTCGCACACTAGCGACATAGTCTCTAAATAACGAACTCATTAGTAACTGCGGAATCCAAACCTTAAACTGAAGCGATCCGATTATGGAAGAGCGTTACCGGCCCAAAGATATCGAAGAAAAGTGGCAGCGAATTTGGGAGGAAAGCCAATCCTTCCAGGTCACGGAGGATGATGGAAAACCCAAGTACTATGTGCTTGAGATGTTTCCCTATCCCTCCGGGCGGATTCACATGGGCCATGTTCGGAATTATTCCATCGGCGACGTGATGGCGCGCTACAAAAGGATGCGCGGATATAACGTGCTGCATCCGATGGGCTGGGATGCCTTCGGGCTGCCGGCGGAAAACGCCGCTATCGAAAGGGGGATCCACCCCGAGAAATGGACCGAGGAAAATATCCGCTACATGAAAACGCAACTAAAGCGCATGGGGCTTTCCTATGATTGGGCGCGCGAAGTTGCGACCTGCGACGCGGATTACTATCGCTGGAACCAGTGGATCTTCCTGCGATTCTTTGAGCGCGGGCTGGCGTATAAGAAGCGTTCGTCGGTCAACTGGTGTCCTTCCTGCGGAACAGTGTTGGCCAACGAACAAGTTATCGAGGGCGCTTGCTGGCGCTGCGACTCCGCGGTGGTGCAAAAGGAATTGGAGCAGTGGTTTTTTCGCATCACCGATTACGCGGAGGAGCTGCTCGGCGATCTAGAACAGCTTGGAGGATGGCCCGATAAGGTCATCACTATGCAGCGCAACTGGATCGGCAAATCCATCGGCGCGGAGATCCGTTTCCCGCTCGTGGAACGAAACGAATCCCTCACGGTCTTTACCACGCGCCAGGACACGGTGTTCGGCGCTACCTTTGTCTCGATCGCCGCCGAACATCCGCTGGCCCTCGAGCTTTGCCGCGGCACTCAGCAAGAAGCCGCCGTTATAGATTTCATTGAACGGGTGCAGAGAAGCAGCCAGAGCCAGCGCGGCGCCGACGAAGGCGAGAAGGAAGGCGTCTTCACCGGTGCTTATTGCCGCAATCCTTTTACCGCGGAAAATATTCCCATCTACGCGGCAAATTTTGTCTTGATGGAATACGGCACCGGCGCGGTGATGGCGGTGCCGGCGCATGATCAGAGAGATTTTGAGTTCGCACGCAAATACGGTTTGCCGGTCCGGGTCGTCATCCAGCCGCGGGACCGAGTGTTGCTAGCCGAGGAAATGAAGGAGGCGTATGTTGATGACGGCGTGATGGTGCAGAGCGGCGAATTTTCGGGTTTGGCGAATAGCGAGGGCAAAGAGAAGATCGCGAGCCATCTGGAAACAAAAGGCTGGGGCAATAAGGCGATTCGATATCGCCTGCGCGATTGGGGCGTGTCGCGCCAGCGCTACTGGGGTACGCCGATTCCAATCATCTATTGCAATAGTTGCGGCATCGTTCCCGTACCCGATGATGCACTTCCGGTGGTTTTGCCAAAGGACGTACCGTTTACCGGCAAGGGCCCCTCGCCGCTTGCGGAGAGCAAGTCTTTCGCGCAAGTTGCCTGTCCCAGGTGCCAGCAAAGCGCCAGCCGCGAGACCGACACTATGGACACTTTCGTGGATTCGTCGTGGTACTTCTTGCGCTTCGCTTCTCCGCGCTACACAAAAGCGCCCTTTGATCCGGCGAAGGGCGGCTACTGGATGGCGGTGGATCAATACATCGGCGGCGTCGAGCATGCCGTGCTGCATCTGCTCTACGCGCGGTTTTTTACCAAGGCGCTGCGCGATCTGGGCTTGGCCAAAGTGGATGAACCCTTCGCGAATCTATTGACGCAAGGCATGGTGTCCAAGGAAACCTACCGCTGCAGCGAGCACAACTGGCTTTTCCCCAGCGAGCTTGCCGGCTCTGAAAAAGAGGGTTGGAAGTGCCCCGAATGTCAACGGCCCGTAGAAAAGGGGCGGGTCGAGAAGATGTCCAAGTCGAAGAAAAACATCGTCGACCCGGAAGACCTGATCAACGCCTACGGCGCGGACACGGCGCGCCTGTTCACGCTCTTTGCCGCGCCGCCGGAAAAAGACCTCGAATGGAGCGATCAAGGCGTCGAAGGAGGCTTCCGGTTTCTGTCGCGGTTGTGGCGCTTCGTCCACCAGCACGGCGAAGCGCTGGCGGGCGCGCGGGTCGACCTGCAGTCGGACGAAGTGGGCGGCGAATGGCGCGAGCTCAGGCGTATGATTCATCGGACCATCAAGAAGGTTACTGAAGATATAGACGACCGGTTCCACTTGAATACCGCCATCGCGGCGATCATGGAGCTTTTCAACGCGGTGAGCAACGTTGGACAAGATGCTCCGCTTACGCGGGACCGCGCCCGGCTGGTGAAAGCCGGCGTCGAAACGATTGTCGTCTTATTGGCGTCGTTTGTGCCCCATATTGCCAGCGAGTTATGGGAGCACTTGGGGCATCGAGACAGACTGGACCAGGTGCCGTGGCCGGCCTACGCACCGGAAGCTCTTGAACAGGAAGAGCTGCTCATCGTCGTGCAAGTCAACGGCAAGGTGCGCGGCAGGATTACGGTGCCCGCGGATGAGACCCAAGAACGGATCGAAAGCGCAGCTTTGGCGGACGAGCGGGTGAGCGCATTTCTGGGCGAAAAAAAAATCCAGCGGGTCGTGCACGTGCCGCGACGCCTGGTAAATATCGTGGCGGAGGGATAGACGCCTATGGCACAATCGAAGGGCCGGAGGCTTATCAGGATTACGTCATTGTTTCTGTGCGGCGCGCTCGGCGGCTGCGGCTATCAATTCGGTGGCGGAGGGAATCTCATACCGAGAGACGCCCAAACGATTTTTGTCGAGCCTTTTATCAACCGCAGCCGCGAAGTGGGCATCGATAAGGAACTGACGACGGCGGTACGCGGCGAAATGTATCGCAAGGGACGCCTGCGGGTGGTGGACCAGGCGGAGCAGGCGGATGTGATTTTGAGCGGCGTGGTGCGATCGCTGGACAGTGTGACAACCTCGGTCAATCGTTATGACGAAGTGCTCCAGATGGAGACCCAAATGGTCCTGGACGTAAACTTGCGCCGACGCGAGCCCAGCGAAATTCTCTGGCGCGGGCCGGCAATCAGGCTGACCCAGACATACGCCGGTTCGCGGGCGGCGGTGGTTACAACCTCGTCCGAGTTCCGTACCGGGACGCTCAATACCGCGGACGTGCGCCGCATGACCGATATCCAACTCACGGAATCGCAGCTAAGCGGGGCGCGGGAGCAGTTGATGGCCCGTTTTGCTCAGGAGTTATTTCAACGGCTTATGGAAATGTTCTAGCAGGCTGTTGAAACAGACTCATATGCTTTGTTGCGCTCAATCGCCTCGCTGCCGACTAAATTAGGGTAGGGACGGTCGCGTCCCTACGGGTCGATTTTTTTGCGCGCCTCGCGATTACCCGCTAGCGGCTGCCTGCACCATTTTAATTGTGGATTGAAACTGAATTAGGAAGATGAGGCGGCGCTCGAGAGCCGCGATATCCAACGCGACGCGGTGTTGCGCTTGATGATGCCCCTGCTAACGGCCTTATCCAGGGCTTTGTTGACAGAGCGAAGCTGGGCTGAAGCGTTTTCGTGATTTTCGCCTTCAATTAGTTGCCGCGCTTTTTTGATCAGCGTTCTAAGCTTGGACTTGGTTTCCACGTTACGCTTGTGCCGCTTGAGACTTTGCTGATGCCTCTTGATGACCGACGGATGGCGTGCCACATTTTCCTCCGAAACTTGAGGACAGTTTCTACCATCTGCCCGCAGCCGAGTCAACGTGATCCTGAAGATGTACGGCAAGAATTCGCTTCGGCCTCGAGTGAGCGCAATAAATTGGCAACTGGCTACGGCATGTGCTCTGGAATCCCTTGTCTCAGCAAAATCATATTAATCTTTCTAACCCTTTGGACTTCGGCGGTTTTCGTTGCCATGAATTTATGCAATTGGCTGAGAGGGCCGATTTTTCGCGCTCCGCGGCCTGCCGGAAATTGATTATCAACAAGTTATTCACAATTAGCGTTAGTTTGTCGAAGATCATCGGATTTGCTGGCGCCTGCGCCGGTGCTAAAATTTCTATGTAAAACAATTCTTTTGACAAAATTCGTAAAAGGCTTTCCCGTGTGATAAAAAGTTTTGTTTTTTTCATGCGAGTTATGGAGTTGTGCAGTATGCGCGCGGGCGTTAATTTCTCCGCATTCAATTTGCGCTGAAGATACGCGCCAGGGTGGAAAATGATTGTCCGCAGCGATCGAAATATCGGCCCGTTGGATCCGCGCGAACATAGCGCAGTCAGTTTTTCTCGATACGGCCGGGAAAAATGCCGATCCGTGATTGCCCAGGAATAGAGGGAAAGAATTCTGCAAATTCCTAGGCCCAATTCAGGGCGCGGTCACGACGATTAAATTTGTCGCTGCTCTTGAAAGTCTGACAGACATGTGAGATATAACAGGCCTACTCAAAAAAATTAGCGAGATGTGTGACGGGAAAGGAGGTGAACCTAAGGATGGGAAAGAAGATTGGTGTATTATCGGGGATCGCACTCTTTGCATTGACTCTGGCCTTCACGGGCTGCGGCAAAAAAGAAGAACCCCCGCCTCCGCCGCCCCCGGCACCGGCGCCAGCTGAACCGCCAGCTCCGCCGCCTCCGGCTCCAGAGGCAGCTGCCCCCGAGAAAGCTGGTGAGCCGGCGAAGGATATGGAGAAGGGCATGGAGAAGAAAGAGGAAGGAAAAACCAAGTAAGGATGAACTGACCTTATTCCGGTTTTCAACAACCAAAAAAGGGGAAGGGTAATTATCCTTCCCCTTTTTTGCAATTTGTTCGGTTCAATGGCTTGTGGCAACAGACTCCAACATGACTTTGACGGAGCATCTCGAAGAGCTCCGCTGGTGCTTGTTGAGAGCTCTGCTGTCGGTGTTTCTGACCTCGGCCCTATGTTATTTTTTTTCCGCCTCGATTTTTGCGGTCATGGTTGCTCCGCTCGTGGCCCATCTGGGGCCTGGCCAGAGCTTGATCGGAACCGGAGTCACTGAAGCTTTTTTTATCGAAATAAAAGTTGCGCTCCTGGCCGGTCTGGTACTCGCAAGTCCGTACGTCTTCCTGCAAATCTGGCGGTTTATGGCGCCCGGCTTGACGGGCAGCGAAAAAAAACTAGTTATACCGTTCGTCGTATGCGCGACACTGTTTTTCGTTGCCGGCTCTTATTTTTGTTACCGAATAGTCCTCCCCGTAGCGTTCAAGTACTTCATCGAGCAGTACCAAACCATGGGCGTGGCGCCGGCGATAAGGGTTGCGGAGTACTTCACATTTTTTTTTCGTATGGTGCTGGCCTTTGGCGTGACTTTTGAATTGCCGGTGTTTACGTTTTTCCTGGTGCGGCTGGGGGTGTGGGATTACCGTTTCATGATCCGCTCCTTTCGCTATGCCATCGTGGCGATTTTTATTTTAGCCGCCATGCTGACGCCGACGCCGGATGTCATCAACCAAAGTTTACTGGCTTTGCCCATGCTCTTGTTGTACGTTGCCAGCATCGGCGTAGCCTATGTTTGGCGCAAATAAATTTCCGGGGGCAATATCTCATTGAGAGAAGGGATGATTGAACATCATGGTTTTACTGGTCATCGCTATTAGCTTCTTGTCTTTGTTGTTTGCCGTCTACCTTGCCCGGTTCGTCCTTCAACAGAATATGGGCACGGACAAAATGCAGGAGATCTCAAACGCGATCAAGGAAGGCGCGGAGGCTTTTCTGTCGCGACAGAATCGCACAATCACCCTGTTCTCCGTGGTGTTGGCGGTGCTGATTTTTTTCCTCTACGCATTCGTGCGGGCGCCCAGCCCCGCGGATCCGGTGCCGCCTGTGCAGATGGCGTTTTGGACCACGCTTTCGTTCGTGCTCGGGGCTCTTTGCTCCGTCATTGCCGGCTATATCGGCATGTGGGTGTCGATTCGCGCCAACATTCGTACGGCGGCGGCGGTTCGGTCGAGCCTGAATGCGGGTCTGCGGATCGCCCTGCGCGGTGGCGCGGTGTCCGGTCTTTTCGTTGTGGCGATGAGTTTGTTGGGCGTTGGAGGCTTGTACGCTCTACTAAATGCCCTCGGACATGATCCGCAAAAAATACCTTTCACCATAGTGGGATTTGCTTTCGGAGCTTCCTTCGTGGCGCTCTTCGCGCAGCTCGGGGGCGGTATCTATACCAAGGCCGCCGATGTCGGAGCTGATCTCGTAGGTAAGGTCGAAGCGGGCATTCCCGAAGACGATCCGCGAAACCCGGCGGTTATCGCCGATCTCGTCGGCGACAACGTCGGCGACTGCGCGGGGCGCGGCGCGGATTTGTTCGAATCGACCGCCGCAGAAAACATCGGCGCCATGATCCTTGGCGTGGGGCTTTATCCTTATTTCGGGCTCAAGGGAATCTTGTTCCCCCTGGTGGCGCGGGCGTTCGGTCTGATCGCGTCGATCGTCGGGATCATGATTGTAAAATGCAAAGAGACCGAAGACCCGATGGCGGCGCTCAACCGCGGTTATTACGTGACCAGCGCGCTGGCTATCGTCGGTTTTTTTCTTGCCACGCAATGGCTGTTGAGCGTGGATCCGGCAAAGTATCCCGAAGCTTCTTCGGCATGGTTCTATTTTTTTCTGTGCGGCGTTATCGGCATTTTTATGGCCCAAGCCTTCGTGTACATCACGCAGTACTACACCGAGTATAAATATCGTCCGGTAAAGTCCATCGCCGAGGCTTCCGAGACCGGTCCGGCTACCAACATTATTGCCGGCGTCGCGGTCGGCCTGGAATGCACCGCGATTCCGGTCGTCGTGATCTCTATTGCCATTCTCGCCTCGTATTACCTGGGCAACATGAGCGGTGTCCCCCATGCCGGCTTGTTCGGCACGGCGGTTGCCACCATGGGCATGCTCGGAACAGCGGCTTATATTCTGGCGATGGATACCTTTGGCCCGATCACCGACAACGCCGGAGGCATAATCGAGATGAGCGGGCAGCCCGAAGAGGTGCGCCGTAAGACCGACCGGCTTGATGCCGTCGGTAATACCACCAAAGCGCTGACGAAGGGGTACGCTATTGGCTCGGCAGCCTTGGCCGCCTTTCTGCTCTTCTCCGCGTATCTCGACGAAGTGGCTCATTATGGGGCTAAGTTGGAATCGGTTAACCTCGCTAAGCCCGAAGTTTTCGTCGGTGGGTTGTTGGGTGCCATGTTGGTTTTTCTCTTTTCCGCGCTGGCGATCCGAGCAGTCGGCAAAGCAGCTTACGTCGTGATCAACGAGGTCAGAAGGCAGTTCAGGGAAAATCCCAACATCTTGAAGGGGACGGTGAAGCCCGACTACGCGCGTTGCGTGGATATCGTTACCGTGGGCGCGCTCAAGCAAATGGTTCTTCCGGGCGCGATTGCGGTCGCCATGCCGATAGCCGTCGGACTCGTGTTCCGGTTTTTCGGTGTCGGCGCCGAAGCGGTCGCCGCGTTATTGATGGTCGGCACCATCGCGGGGATTCTTATGGCAACGTTCCTAAATAACAGCGGCGGCGCGTGGGACAACGCCAAAAAGTTTATTGAGAGCGGCGCGCGCGGCGGCAAAGGGTCCGACACTCATAAGGCCGCCGTTGTCGGCGACACCGTCGGGGATCCATTCAAAGACACAGCCGGTCCCAGCCTGCACGTATTGATTAAACTCCTGGCCACGATCACACTGGTCATGGCGCCGCTGTTCGTATAACGTCCTCGCATCAGAATGAAGGCCTCTCCCGTGAGAGGCCTGGTTATTTTCCGGCCGCGGCTTTTATGCTATGAACTTAACTTGCGGTTACTCACCAGCGCCCGGATGGTGGAATTGGTAGACACACGGGACTTAAAATCTGTTTAGACGCCTTGTCGATAGTTTTAGCAGAGACGCTCACTTAGCCATAAGTGGGCGTTTTGTTTACCTTTCTCTTTAGTTCAGATTTTATCGGATTAACCACATCGTCCACGTATGCACTCAATTTGGCCCCAAAAATGGCCCCGTGGTGGCCCCGGGAAAATTCTGGGAGCAAAAACGAAGTGAAGCACCACTACAAAGTGTACGAGATCGAAACATCAGCAAGGCAACAGTCGAGCAATTATTGGACTGGGAGCGCGACCATTAAACCGGCGGTTGCTCGCATCCGCGGCCTCCAAATTATCGGCGATTTTAGCGACCGGACTGTTGCTGAGGATGCAGTTTTCGATTTAGCAAAACTACAGATTGATATGCACACGAAATAATAGACATAAAGCGGGCCGTGCTAGCCTCGTTTCATCTGGATCTGCGGCCCGCAACTCGGGGTGATGGGCGATCCGCCACTGACGAAGCCCGGACGAACATCGGGCGCACGGGGCGGCGCACGATTCTTTGAAATACCGGCCAACCATTGCCCGTTGTGTTTTCGCCCGATTTCGTGACGCGGTCCGACCCGTGGATGCACATTGCGCAATCACCGGTGCACTCACCGTCGTCTTGCTCCCGAGCCGGATCGGTGTATCCTGAGTGTATAAACGTTTATCTGTATAAGCGTACAGGGTGCCAAATGGAAGAAGAATCCGTTCGCTGGAATATCAAAGTTTCAAAGGAAACCGACCTCACGCTACGCACGTTTTTGGGTGCGCACGGCATGAAGAAGGGCGACCTCTCCAAGTTTATCGAAGAAGCCGTCCGCTGGCGCGTATTCCATCGTACCGTCCAGGATATCAAGAAGCGCAATGCCGATGTCGACTCGGAGGAATTGCAACGCGTCGTTGACGATGCCGTTCATGAGGTTCGCGCCGAACGCCGCGGTCGAAAGAAGGCTGCTAAAGCCTAATGCGCGTGGTGCTCGACACCAATATTCTGGTGTCCGCCTTGATTTCTCCTGCCGGCCATCCCGCTGCTATTTACGATGCATGGGGGACGGTAAATTTACTCTACTGACCTGCGCTGAACATCTCGACGAATTACGCGCCACGCTACAAAAACCGCGAATTGCTGAACTCATCAAACCACATAGGGCGGGGCGCCTCGTAAATCAAATTAAGGAACTCGCCGAGGAGATCAGCTCGTTACCCGTGTAAAACGCTCTCGCGATCCTACCGGAGGCTTTCCTACAAAGCCACGGTTTCAATTGCCAAAGAGAGCCGTCTTGGGTTCTCCAGGGACGAAAGCCAGATTTTTTTTGTGAAGGTCCAGTGCCCCTCTGGGTAGAAATTAAGAGTCTCAGCGACACAGACCAAGATCGAAAGCAAGCTTACCTCTGGGAAGAAGTTCAAAAACGTGCTCCTTCCATCCAGGCAGTTGGAGTCGCCCTAGCTCTTGCGTCGATGAAAGCAAAGAATAAAGACTAGTCAGTTCTTTTACGGGAGCAATGGTGCCTTTAGGCCAGGTAAGAACACCTCCGTCAGCGCAGTCTGCATTATCCGAAACAATGCGGCTACTCTCACAGTTCATAACCGATGGGCACGTTTGACTCTGCCCGAAGGCTTGATCGGTGGTCGAGAAGTCACCCTTAAAGATGACGGCAGTTTAGAGTTCAAGGACCATTAACGGTAAGTCTCGGAACGGGTCAGCTTTTTGAGCAATACAGTGCGCGTTAAGATTGGATTGAATTCTCCGCCACTTCGGTTCAGCCTCGCACGGTGCGCCAACTAAAGTGACGACACGCGGGCCGGGGCTACTGCCATTTCCCCATCGCGTACCAGCAGGAATTTTTCAATCAGCTCACCAGCGAGGAGGTCCGCACCCGCTTCGTGCGCGGCCATCCCGTGCGCTGCTGGTTTTAAACCCTCCGGCAAACGCAACGAAGCCGTCGACCGCCGCGTCTACGCGCTGCACGTGCGCCCAGTTCCCTGGGAAGTCCCCCTGCGCGGTCTCACCGACCGAACCGCCGCCCGGCCGCCATCACCGCCCGAGGGCGGCGGAGCGCCCGCGTCGCCTTCATCGGCGCTGCCTGCGCCAGCGAACTGGTTCGAGCGGAGGCGCGTTTGATTCGGGATGAGATGAAGATGCTCACGTTGATTTATGATTGGTGGTGGAAACCCTGAGACATACCTTGGCACCACATTCGCACCTCAGCCTTTTCTTGCGGGGGAGGGTCTAGTTATTGCAGGCGGCCTTTGCGGATATTAGTATCCACAAAGCTGGTCCGTAGATTACTGGTTCAGGGGTTACCTGAAGCGTGCACGAAATTGAAGGGTATAGCGAACATGAATCCGAAAGTAGACACGTTCCTCCGGCGCGCCACGGCATGGAGAGAAGAGATGGAGGCCTTGCGCGCGATCGCCCTCGATTCTGGGCTCGATGAGGAGCTGAAGTGGGGGAAACCGTGCTACGTGATCCAGGATGGCAACGTGGCGATCATCCAACCTTTCAAGGAGCAATGCGGCTTCATGTTCTTCAAGGGGGCATTGTTGAACGATCCCGACGGACTGCTGGAAGCACCTGGCCCGAACTCGCAGGCTGCCCGACGACTCATCTTCTCCAGCGTGGCAGAAATCACAAAGATGAAGCCGAAGTTGCGCGCGTTCATCAAAGAAGCGACCAAGCTCGAAAAATCCGGAGCCAAAGTGCCGGTCAAGAAAACCCTGGAATCACGTCCTTCTGAGCTCGAAGAGATGTTTCGGCAGGTTGCCGGCCTCGAAGCCGCATTTGACGGACTAACACCAGGCAGACGGCGCGCCTACATTCTCCATTTCTCTGGCGCGAAGCAGTCCAAGACTCGGAAATCGCGAATCGAGAAATGGATTCCGAAGATCCTCGAGGGAAAAGGGATGAATGACTAGGGGAGGTTAACCGATGAAGCCTCACTTCGCTATGATGGCCCGGTACAACGCCTGGGCGAATGCTCGCCTTTATGCAGAGGCTCGCGCGGTATCCGACGAGTCTTACCGAAAGGACGTGGGCGCGTTCTTTCGCAGCCTGCACGGTACGCTAAATCACCTTCTTGTAACCGATCGGATCTGGATGCGCAGATTCACAGGTAAGGGCGAGCATCCCTCTAAGCTCAACGCAATCATGTGCGACGACCTACCGTCGCTTGAGGCCGCGCGCAGGGCCGAAGATGCTCGGATCATTCAGTACGTGGAAGGTCTTTTGGAGGAAGAGATTGCCAGGGATTTCAGCTACTCGACCACCAAGGGGGTGCCGCAACGATTCATTCTGCGGGATCTGTTGGCACATTGGTTCAATCACCAGAGCCATCATCGCGGTCAAGCGCACTGCATCCTCACTGTTCTGGGAGTTCCGGAACCCAAGCCACTTGATCTCTTGGCAATGTATCGCAAGGTGCCCTCGGGGCATCAGGCAACCAATGCCTAACTCCAGATCGAACGGACGGGCCGCCAGCACAATGCGTTATCGGCCACCCGCGCACGCCCGCCGTTCACCACGACGTTATGCAGACGTATCACAACACGTTGGAATACGAGCTAAGACCGGCCACTGAGACGGACCGTGAATTCTGTTTTTGGCTTAACGAGGCTTGTTTCCGTCAGCGAATCGAGGAGCTTCGTGGTTGGGATGAAGCAGTTGAGCGTGCGGACGCCGCCTCTCAGTTTCGGGTAGGTGCGGATTCCATTGTCGTGCTGGAAGGGGTTTCTGCGGGACATCTCGCCATTGAAGAGCATTCAGACCGAATTGAAGTTCGAATGATGCTCCTGGCACCACACGCACAAGGGCGAGGAATCGGATCTTTGCTTATGCGAAACGTGATGGAGCGTGCAAACTCCAGAGGGTTACCTGTAACCCTTTGGGTGATGCCTGGAACGAGGGAGCGATAAGGTTTGATCGACGCTTCGGATTTGAGACCATTGACACTGTGGAGCGACCCGAGAAGAACGTTCGAAAGCTGCAATGGTGGCAAGACCGGGGCTGCACAACCCGCCCGCTAGAACCGATGACAGCAATGTTGAAAACGCAGACTTCTTATATTGCGGCTGAGCGGTATGGCGTTAGCCCTCAGAATGCATGGATTTCTTCGACGATTTAGTCCTGCCTTCGCCAGTACCGAACGTAAGAATCCCACACGCCTGGGCCGGGCTACTGCCATTTCCGATCGCCTATCAGCAGGAATTCTTCAACCAGCTCACCAGCGAAGAGGTCCGCACACGCCTCGTGCGCGGCATCCCGTGCGCTATTGGTTCAAACCGTCCGGCAAGAGAAGCGAGGCGCTGG
>DATBLC010000226.1:0-10499 GCA_036555515.1 Binatia bacterium | reverse complement strand
GGTCGGAGATTGAGAGTGAAAATCATTTGTGAGAGTTTTTATTCTTTCCCCATAACCTTAGCGCCTTTGCGCCTTGGCGGGAGGAATTCCCGACTCCGATTACATTCAGCTTTCAGATTATTTGCGCAGGCCTCGCAAATTCTGAACTATAGTAACACGAAGTTAAGAAAATTGATTTCCGAACCTTCGTGTGCTTCGTGGTGAGTTTAGATTTTCATGTTGATTGGAACAGTTTGATGAACGACTGTGTGGTCAAAGCAGGCTCAAGCGCGCCTCTCGGTGCCACGGTCTATCCCGGCGGCGTCAACTTCAGCGTATTCTCAAAGAACGCCACCTTGATCGAACTGTTGTTGTTCGATGACGAGAGCGCCGCACAACCGGCAAAGGTCATCGCTCTCGACCCGGCCCGGCACCGCACCTATCACTACTGGCATGCCTTTGTCCCGGCCGTGAAGCCGGGTCAGGTTTATGGCTACAGAGCCCATGGGCCGTTCGAGCCGGAATATGGTTTTCGCTTCGACGGCGACAAGGTTCTCCTCGACCCTTATGGTCTTGCCGTAGCCGTTCCCGAAGCCTACAACCGAAAAGCCGCAAGCCAGCCCGGCGACAACACGGCGGTGGCAATGAAAAGCGTCGTGGCTGATCCCGGCCACTATGACTGGGAAGGCGACCTGCCACTCAAGCGGCCCTTCACCGAGGCCGTAATTTATGAGCTGCATGTGCGCGGTTTTACTCGTCACTCCAGTTCGGGCGTTGCGCCCGTGAAGAGAGGTACCTACGCCGGATTGATCCAAAAGATTCCCTACCTCAAAGATCTGGGCGTCACTGCGGTCGAGCTTTTGCCGGTTTTCCAATTTGATCCTCAGGACGCACCGGCAGGCCGGGTGAACTACTGGGGTTACCAGCCGGTCTCATTTTTCGCGCCGCATCAGGCGTACAGTTCGCGCAGGGATTCTCTTGGCGCGCTCGATGAATTTCGCGATATGGTCAAGGCGCTGCACCGCGCGGGGATCGAAGTCATCCTCGATGTGGTCTTCAATCATACCACCGAAGGCGGCCACGATGGCCCGACGCTGTGCTATCGCGGTCTGGCCAACGACTTTTACTACATCCTCGAGAAGGACAAATCACGTTACGCTGACTACACCGGCTGCGGCAACACACTGAACGCCAACCAGCCGATCGTGCGCCGGCTGATCCAGGATAGCCTGCGCTATTGGGTCACGCAGATGCATGTCGATGGCTTTCGCTTTGATCTCGCTTCCATCCTGTCGCGCGACGAGGCGGGCCGTCCATTGCCGAACCCTCCCGTCCTGTGGGACATCGAGTCGGATCCCCTGTTGGCCGGCACCAAGCTCATTGCTGAGGCGTGGGATGCCGCAGGACTCTATCAAGTGGGAAGCTTCGTTGGCGACACCTGGCAAGAGTGGAACGGCCGATTCCGCGATGATGTGCGGGGTTTTTTGAAAGGTGACGTGGGCACAGTATCTCGGGTGGCTACCCGGCTATTGGGCAGCCCGGACATTTACGGTCACGAGGAACGGGAGGCTGAGCAGAGCATTAATTTTGTAACCTGCCATGACGGCTTCACTCTCAATGATCTGGTGTCTTACGACCACAAGCACAATGAAGCCAATGGCGAAAACAATCGCGATGGTGCTGATGACAATCTGAGCTGGAACTGCGGCGCCGAAGGGCCGACTGATGATCAGGCGGTTGAAGCGCTCCGTAATCGCCAGGTCAAGAATTTTCTCGCGCTAGAATTGCTCGCGGCCGGCACGCCAATGTTGCTCATGGGCGACGAGGTGCGCCGCACACAGGGCGGCAACAACAATGCCTATTGTCAGGACGGTGATATCAGCTGGTTTGACTGGAGCTTGCTGGAGCGGCACGCCGATATCCACCGGTTCGTAAAAGCGCTCAACGCGTTTCGCCAGCGCCGTGATGTCGTAGTGGAAAAAGGCAAACTCAGCCTGAACCAACTCTTGGAGCGGGCAAAAATTGACTGGCACGGCGTAACGCTTAACCGCCCCGACTGGAGCGAGCATTCGCATTCGCTGTCATTTACGCTGCGCAGCCTGCGCGGACGTTTTCTCCTCCATGGGATGCTCAACGCATATTGGGAACCGTTGACTTTCGAGTTGCCGCCGATTCCCGCAGAAAGCGAACAACCGTGGCGGCGTTGCGTCGACACAGCGCTCGCATCGCCCGACGACTTTTGGCCCCGGGAAGAGGCGCCTTTCGTCGAGCAGGCGACTTATGTGGTGCAGCCGCGCTCTGTGGTCGTTCTCATGTTGCCGCTGCAAGCCACCGAAAGCGTTTCCACTAGCGAGTTGATCCAATGACAAGCCATCCGCTGGCCGGCAAGCCTGCTCCGCAGGAACTTTTAGTCGGCCTCGATACGCTTCGAAAAGAATACTATGCACGCAAGCCCGACATCACCGACAGCGCAGAGCGGGTTAGTTTCGGCACCAGCGGTCACAGAGGCTCGTCGCTGCGTGGTGGGTTCAATGAGGCTCATGTCCTGGCCAGCTCCCACGCGATCTGCGAGTACCGGGCCGCTCCAGGACGACACTGGGAGATATAGTATGCCGACCCAACTAGTTTGTCTCATCCGGCATGGCGAGACGGAGTGGAGTCTAAGTGGGCAACACACTGGCGGCACCGATATTCCACTCACGGAGAATGGTCGAAAGGTGGCCAAACTGCTCGCGCCGGTATTAGCCAAGGAAACCTTCGCGCTGGTGCTGACGAGCCCCCTCGAGCGCGCTCGGAAGACT
The DNA here is from genome assembly GCA_036555515.1 of Binatia bacterium. GTDB lineage: Bacteria > Desulfobacterota > Binatia > UBA9968 > UBA9968 > DATACQ01. Next base: position 7,719 of record DATBLC010000226.1, on the reverse strand, counting down.
TGCGAGCTAGCCGGTCTCGGCGACCGCGCTGAGATCGATCGCGATCTGATCGAATGGGACTATGGCGAGTATGAGGGGCTAACCCCGAAGCAGATCCATGCGCGGGCGCCCGGATGGATGCTTTTCACGGATGGTTGCCCTGGGGGGGAAGCCCCTGAGCAGGTTGGCGCCCGGGTTGACCGGGTGATTACAAAAGTCCGCGCGCTGGAAGGGCATGTCGCCCTTTTTGCACACGGCCATATCTCCAGAGTCTTTGCGGCTCGATGGCTTGGCCTTCCAGCCGCAGCAGGATGTCACTTCCTGCTCGATACCGCGACGTTAAACGTCCTGAGCTACTACCGGGGCATTCCGGCCGTGAAGCGGTGGAATGTCCCGATCCTGCCATAGAGGAAGGACAGGAAGAGAACGAAGGAGAAAAGCTTAGCAGGAAGGACAAAGAAAATAATTTGCCGCAGAGAACGCAAAGGACGCAGAATCCCACTGCTTCATTCTCCGCCGCGTCTGCGGGGGGAGGAAAGAGATGGGGCACTTCGTGCCCTTCGTGCTCTTTGTAGTGAAAATGATGCGCGCCGAAGTCTCCAGCACGCGGCGTGAAGAAATAAAGGAGGGAATATGACGATCACCGACCTAGAAAGTACCTCGCAAGCGCTTGTTGCTGGCGGGAAAGGAATATTGGCGGCCGACGAGACTCCGGGAACCCTGACGAGGCGTCTCGATGCGCTGAAAATCGAATCGACACCGGATAGCCGTCGAGCCTACCGCGAGATGTTTTTCACGACACCTGGGATCGCTGAGTTCATCAGCGGCGTCATCCTGCAAGATGAGACCATCCGCCAGAGCAACTCGAAGGGAACAGCGCTGGCCGATGTGCTCGCGCAGCAGGGAATCATACCCGGCATCAAAGTCGATAACGGCGCAAAGCCGCTCGCCGGCTCGCCCGGAGAAAGCATCACGGAAGGACTCGACGGGCTGCGTGAGCGCCTCAAGGAGTACCGCGAAATGGGCGCGCGCTTCGCGAAATGGCGGGCGGTGATCGCCGTAAACGACATGCTGCCGAGCGCCACCTGTGTGAATGTAAACGCGCATGCCCTCGCTCGCTATGCGGTCCTCTGCCAGGAACAGGGTGTGGTGCCCATCGTTGAGCCCGAAGTGCTGATGGACGGATCGCATACCATCGAGCGTTGTGAAGAAGTCACAGGCGATGTCTTGCACGCGGTTTTCAACGCACTGTTTGATCAGCGGGTCTCTCTTGAAGGCATGTTGCTCAAACCCAACATGATCATCTCAGGTATGAAGTGCACCATGCAGGCTTCCGTCAAAGAAGTCGCGCTCGCCACAGTGCGCTGTCTCAGCCGGCATGTGCCGGCCGCGGTTCCCGGGATTGTTTTCTTATCCGGAGGCCAAAATCATCTCGTGGCCACAGCGCATCTCAGTGCAATCAATCAGTTCGAGGCGGCAAAGCCTTGGAAACTCAGTTTTTCCTACGGGCGCGCGTTGCAGGACGAAGCGCTCAAGGCCTGGCATGGAAAGAACGAAAATCTCAAAGCAGGCCAGCAAGCCTTTTATCATCGGGCCAAGTGCGACAGCGCGGCTGCCTTGGGTAAATACGACGCGGCGATGGAAACCCAATCGGCCGCAGCTTGAAACACGAAGGTAACCACGAAGTTAATTCATGATCTTACGCTTGCCCACAGAACATGAAAAAAGAAGTGCTTCCCTCCAACGGTCAACGATTTTGGCACTCGGCAGCCCGCGGTCATGCCGGCATGGAGTGCCGGCATCCAGGTTCGCAGGATGCGTTCGAGACGTCCGTGTCAACCTGGGTTCCAGCACTCCATGCTGGAACGACGAAATCGGTGGGTCTGCCTGGACTGACCAGTGTCCCTCCAGCGGCGCATTTTCAGAGGACACGAAGAGTACGAAGCGCAAGAAAGTCGAGTGCGGCGCGCTGCAACCAAACGAACGACATCGAAGTGAAGTACCAATCAGCTGCACGGAAGCTTACAGAACAAAAATGGGAGGATGAAATGCAAAATCCATTAACCAATAAAGAGCTGGAACTAATGAATGCCTATTGGCGCGCGTGCAATTACCTTTCGGTAGGCATGATCTATCTCAAGGACAACCCGCTGCTCAAGGAGCCCTTGAAGACTGAAGATGTGAAACACCGGCTCCTCGGCCACTGGGGCGCAAGCCCCGCGTTGTCCTTCGTCTGGGTGCATCTCAACCGGATGATCCTCAAGCATGACCTCGACGTGATCTTCGTGGCCGGGCCGGGCCATGGCGCGCCCGGGGTGCTGGGGCCGGCGTATCTCGAAGGGACTTACTCGGAGATCTATCCGGACAAGAGCGAAGACGCGGAAGGCATGCAGAAGTTCTTCAAGCAGTTCTCTTTTCCCGGCCATATCGGAAGCCACGTCACTCCGGAAACTCCGGGCTCCATCCACGAAGGCGGTGAGCTGGGCTACAGTCTCTCCCACGCCTACGGCATGGCGCTCGACAACCCAGATCTGATCGTCGCTTGCGTGGTGGGCGACGGCGAGGCAGAGACCGGGCCGCTCGCGACGGCTTGGCACTCCAACAAGTTTATTAATCCCGCGCGCGACGGCGCGGTGCTGCCGATCCTGAACTTGAATGGCTACAAGATCGCAAATCCAACCATTCTTGCACGGATCAGCCACGAAGAGCTGGAGGCGCTGTTTGTCGGTTACGGCTACAAGCCTTATTTCGTCGAAGGGGATGACCCCGCGCAGATGCATCAAAAGATGGCCGCCACGTTGGAAGAGGCCATCGGCGAAATTCGCGCCCACCAAAAAACTGCGCGCGAATCGAACAACGCCGCCCGGCCGCGCTGGCCCATGATTGTGCTGCGTTCCCCTAAAGGTTGGACCGGTCCGAAAGAGATCAGAGGACACAAGGTAGAAGGTTTCTGGCGCTCGCATCAGGTGCCCTTTGCCGACGTTCGCGACAATCCGGCGAACCTAAAGCTTCTGGAAGACTGGATGCGCAGCTACAAGCCCGCGGAGCTCTTCGATGCGAGCGGCAAGCTCGTGCCCGAACTCAAGGCGCTGGCGCCTAAGGGAAATCGGCGTATGAGCGCCAACCCGCATGCCAACGGCGGGCTACTGCGCAAGGAACTCAAGCTTCCCGACTTTCGCAAATACGCCGTGGAAGTGTCTTCCCGCGGCACAGCTGAATACGAGAATACCAAACCCCTCGGCGAGTATTTGCGCGACGTGATGAAGAACAACATGTCGAGCTTCCGGGTGTTCGGTCCCGACGAGACCGCCTCTAACCGGTTACAGGCGATTTATGAGGTGAGCAAGAAAACCTGGATGGCAGACATGCTGCCGGAGGACGCCGACGGTGGCGAGCTCTCGCGCGACGGGCGCGTCATGGAAATGCTTTCCGAGCATACGCTTATCGGCTGGCTGGAGGGATATCTGCTCACGGGCCGGCATGGATTTTTCCACACGTATGAAGCTTTTTCCCACGTCATCGATTCCATGTTCAACCAGCACGCCAAGTGGCTCGACATCTGTAAGAACCATGTGCCGTGGCGCGCCTCGGTCGCTTCCGAGAACATTCTGCTGTCGTCCACCGTCTGGCGCCAGGACCACAACGGCTTTTCGCATCAGGATCCGGGCTTCATCGACCTCGTCACGAACAAGAGCTCGAGTGTGACACGGGTCTATTTGCCGCCCGATGCCAATACCTTGCTATCGGTTGCGGATCATTGTCTGCGCTCGACGGACTACATCAATGTCATCGTGGCCGATAAACAGAAGCACCTGCAGTTCAGCACCATCGACGAGGCCGTCGTGCATTGCTCCAAGGGTGTCGGCATATGGCGGAGAGCGAGCACCGATGAAGGCGAGGAGCCGGACGTGGTTTTGGCTTCCTGCGGCGATGTTGCGACCATGGAAGCATTGGCCGCCGCTGCGATCTTGCGCGAGCGCGCGCCGGATCTAAAGCTGCGCTTCGTGAACGTCGTGGATCTTTTCAAGCTGCAGCCGGCCTCCGAGCATCCGCACGGCTCCACGGAGCGCGAGTTCGACAGCCTGTTCACCACGGACAAGCCGATCATCTTCAACTTCCACGGCTATCCATGGCTCATCCATAAGCTGTCGTACCGTTTCAAAGGACACGACAACATGCATGTGCGCGGCTACAAAGAGAAGGGCAACATCAACACGCCGCTCGAGCTGGCGATGCTGAACGAGACATCCCGTTTTCACCTCGTGATCGACGTGATCGATCGGGTGCCGAAGCTGCGCACCAAGGCCGCGCATTTAAAAGAGGAGATGAAGAACGCCATTATCGACAATCTGCGTTACGCGCACGAGCACGGCACCGACCGGCCGGATGTCGCCAACTGGACCTGGCCGTACTGATGTTCGCAGCCAAGATTCTCAAGTCGATGGCTTGTGTTCGTCAACCGAGAGACCGCGAAAATAGAGAGGGGGTTTGGACATGGCTCAATCAAAATCATCTGGCAGGGAGCGTGAGACTGACATTCAGGTCGTTTACCACCTGATAAAGGCGGCGGAGGTTGACACAGCTTTTCGCGATCTTTACCTCCAGCGCGCCGCTGAACGGCTGGCGTCATCGTTTTCGAGAGCAGAATATGAACGACTGAAGTCGCAGCCCGCGACGCTCGATCAGCTCATGCGGGAGACGCGCCAAGCAGTGGCGCGGCAGAACTGGAGTCGGGTTCAAGAACTTTCGACGCAAGTATCTGCCCTGCAGGGCGCGCTTCAAGCAAAGCAATCCGACCTCCAGCTTGCCGATAAAGTGTATGAAGCGCCGGAGGTGGCTATCGATCCATTTTCCTCAGCGTTTGATGTCTTGCTAGGAAGAACTGGTCAAGCCAAGGATGCTTTGCGTGATGAGCTGGTCGCGGCTCTGAGCGCGCTGGAAAAGGCGGACCGGGATTGGAGTTCATTCTTCGCTGCCAGGCGCGGTTACTTTGCCAAGTTGTCGATACTTGCGACCCAGCCGACCGAAGCCGTGACAAGTAAGGACGATGTTGGACGGCTTCAGCAGCGCGCCGCGGAAGCCGCCGAGCGGGGTAATGTAGAGGAGCTAAAACGCATTGCCCAAGAGATGCTCAAAGTTCGCCCCGCTGCAGAATCCGCCGGCCGTGCCGGCGAACGGAAAGCACCAGTCGGGAGCCGGCCCGCATACCCACCTGAACTTGGCGAGTCTTTTCCCGGTGAAGCGGTTGAGCGCGCGCGCCGGTTAGGATTGGCGCACGTCCAATTGAAGATCAGCTTCCCCGCTCTGCCGGAACTCGCGCAGGAGACTTTTGACCGCTATGGGTGGCATCCGTCTTTCCCGGCGGCAGAAGTGGCAAAAAATGGGGAACTTCATTTTCGGCCTCTACTGGAACAGGCAAAAATTCCGCAAGAGATTATCGAGCCGTTACTTGAAGCATCGACATTGTTTGCGCTTCATCCCTTCGTGAACAGCGCCGGAGTCCGTTATTTCCCGCTGTTTCCCGATAATGAATTCGTTTTAGTCGAGGATTATCCTGAAGACGCAGTACCGGCGGAGCCCTCAGAGTTGCTGACCGCCCTTGGACTCACTCGCCGAAACGGATTGTCTCGAGTGGAAATCGAGGTTCGGCTGCGCGAACACGGAGCGACGCTAACCCGAGAACGGCTCGGCCTTGATCCGACAAAGTTCCGGATCGTCTGTATCCCTTTCGATGTTTACGCCCGCGTTGGCCAGGAGCGGAAGTGGGGTCAGCAGCCCAGGTGGACCCACGTTGATGGTTACCAGTTATCGAAGGGAGGCCGAATGCGGGCGCTTGTCGGCGGCGACGTCCGCTTTGGCGGTCTCTTTGATCTGTGCAGCATTAGCCAAATCGATGAACGTGAAGCGGTGTTGGCGCGCTTCGCCGTCATCCATCGGGAAAGACTTATGGTGCGCTGAAGCGGAGCCCGGATGAAAATCTATTTTCACGGCGCAACCGGCGACGTCACCGGCTCTGCCTATCACTTGAAAACCAAGCACGTGATGGTGCTGGTCGATTGCGGATTGTTCCAAGGCGGCTAAGAAGCCGACGACGTCATAGAAATTTGAGGCGGGAGTCATGTCCGACGCTCTCCTTGTTCTCAATGCCGGCTCATCCAGCCTAAAATTTTCTGTCTTCCTTGATGAAGATCCGCCGCAACCGTTGCTGCGCGGCCAGCTTGAAGGCCTGCTGACGCAACCGCGTTTCGTTGCGCGAAATAGCACGGTTGTCATCGGCGAAAAGGAGTGGCCGTCTGGCACCAAGCTCGGACATCAGGGCGCGATTGAGTTTCTTTTCGCTTGGGGTCGGGGCAATGCGCTAGGCGGGCACCGCATTGTCGCCACAGGGCATCGCGTTGTGCACGGGGGCATGAAGTTCACCGCGCCGGTGCTTATCGACGCACAAACGTTGACCGAGCTGGAATGTCTCGTCCCGCTAGCTCCTTTGCATCAGCCGCACAACCTGGCTGCTATTAAAGCCGTGGCGCAGATCGCGCCGACGCTACCGCAGGTTGGATGCTTCGATACTGCATTTCACCGCACCCAACCGGCGGTAGCCCAGACCTTCGCCTTGCCGCGCCGCTATGCCGAAGAAGGAGTGCGGCGCTACGGCTTTCACGGCTTGTCCTATGAGTACGTTGCCTCGGTCTTGCCGACCCTAGATCGGCGCGCCGCCACTGGACGTACCGTGGTAGCGCATTTGGGCAACGGCGCCAGCATGTGCGCGATGAGCGGCGGGCAGAGTGTTGCCACGACCATGAGTTTTACCGCGTTGGATGGTCTCGTGATGGGCACGCGCTGCGGCGCGATGGATCCCGGAGTGCTGCTCTACCTGATCGCTCGACACGGCATGGATGCTCCCTCTCTGCAGCAACTTCTTTACGAGCAATCCGGCTTGCTCGGCGTCTCGGGTGTTTCCAGCGATATGCGGGTGCTGCTCTCGAGCTCTGATCCTTGCGCCGTCGAAGCGTTGGATCTGTTCGTCTACCGGATCAACCGAGAGCTGGGATCACTGGCGGCGGCCCTGAACGGCCTCGACGCACTGGTATTCACCGGAGGCATCGGTGAAAACGCCGCTTCGATCCGCGCGCGCGTCTGCCGGGACGCGGGTTGGCTCGGGCTCGAACCGGATGAGGACGCGAATGCGAACGCCGGCCCCTGCATTAGTCGCAAGGAGAGCCGCGTGTCGGCATGGGTGATACCAACGAACGAAGAACTAATGATCGCCCTGCATACCCGGCGTGTGCTGCGCAGCAGTTAGAGGGATGAAGAGAGGATATCGCAACGATGAACAACGCAATGGACGAGTTGTGCGTCAATACTATCCGCACTCTGGCGATGGATGCCGTGCAGCAGGCGAACTCCGGCCATCCGGGAACACCCATGGCGCTGGCGCCGGTGGTCTATTGTCTGTGGCAGCGCTTTTTGCGCTTCGATCCCAGCCATCCGATTTGGCCCAACCGCGACCGCTTCGTGTTGTCCGTCGGCCACGCTTCCATGCTGCTCTACGCCATGCTGCACTTGACCGGGGTGAAAGCCGTCAACCCCAAGTACGAGACGCTCGGCCATTTATCCGTTGAGCTGGACGACATCAAGCGCTTTCGCCAGCTCGAAAGCAAATGCCCCGGCCATCCGGAATACCGCTGGACTTCAGGCGTCGAGACCACCAGCGGGCCGTTGGGGCAGGGGGTGGCGACGAGC
>DATBLC010000225.1:0-10446 GCA_036555515.1 Binatia bacterium | reverse complement strand
CCGGTGATCGAAGACTCTCGGATTCGGATATGCCTCCCGCCAAGGCGCAAAGACGCCAAGTTCGGATTAGATGTCATTTCGACCACAGGGAGAAATCTTTCTTATATCCCAGCTCGCGGAATGATGGGCTTGGCCCGTTACCTTTGCGCCTTGGCGCCTTTGCGGGAGATAATCCGGCTTTCGGTTGCGGCTGTTCGCCACAGGCGAACCTCTTTTTCCCAGCGTAGTCTGGGAAAAAGCGTGTATTGCTATAGACCAAAGTTTTCGGGGCTTGATTAAGAAGTACTCCGAACTCTGCGAACTCTTTGCCTCTATGGTGATCGTGTTCCCGGCGGCAGACCGAAGACGGAAGACCGGGCGGTCCGCGGTCTCCGGTCGTCGGTCATTAGAAATTCGGAGGACCCACCCAGACTCTTAAACTTCGTGAACTTCGTGTCCTTCGTGGGGAGTCGTCCGAATTTCTAATCAATGCCAAATTACGTCACTTTTGGCAGTTTTTTTAACCTCTCGGTAAGGTTTTCCTTTTCCACAAATATTTAAGTCGTTGTAATCACGAAAGTTTCGCTTTCGGGGGATCGTGGCGTCGGCTGGCATGGCTCGTGCCTTAAGAGAAAGAGGCTAAATTCCGAAGTATTCTATGGAGGACATATGCAGGCTGAAGAAATTCTTACAGCGAATCAGGTGGCGGACCTTTTACAGATTCATCCCCGCACCGTTTACAAGCTGGTGAAGCAAGGTTCGTTGCCGGGTAGAAAGTTCGGCGGAGGCTGGCGTTTCAGCAGGAGTGAAATACTAGCCATGGTTCATCCGCATGCTTCCGCCAATGCGCCAAAATTGCATTCTTGAAGTCGCAGGATTTTTTAGCAGGCCCGGCTTCGGGGCAGGATCTGCTAATTCGGACAATTCAAGTTGCGAGGGAAATACGCAACCCTGGAGTAACCGGCAAAGCTCGTATACGCGGCTGAATCAATTGTCGACTGTTCTGATCCCCAATAGGATACGTCTCAATGCCGGTCTCTCTTTCTCAGACGAAAGCCACGAAATCGTTTTATGTAAACCCCGCGTCTTGAGGCGGGTACAACATTATGGGGTGGGGAGGCGAGCATCCCCTTTGGTCAAAGGGCGGGGTTAAAATCCCGCCCGCGAAATGGATTAGTTTATTGATATGCACCGTCCACTAGCGCTGAATCCCCGCAGGGGACGCATCCAGCGCCGGCTGATGGCTTGGGGACTAAGCCTTCTTGCCCTGGCGCTGCTTCTCAACACCTTCGCCGGATCACTTTATACGCACCACGCCATTCGCGAGTCGACGGCGCGCCTGCAGGCCGAGGTGGCCCTGTTCACTGCGCAGCGTATGCAAACCTTCCTGCGCCGCGAGATCGAGCGCCTGGAGAGCGCCGGCGCCGCCATGATGGTGTTTCCCGTCGGTGGAGAACAGCAGCGTCGTCTGGCCAGTCTGCTTCTTAACAACGATGGGTCAATCGAGGAAATCGAAGTCATTAACGCGCAAGGAGCTGCGCTGATTCGACTTTCTGCAGGCAATGCTAATGCCCCCGGGCCGCGCGGCGATTCTAAGAACGCGCCCGAATATCTCGCGGCCATTGCGGGAAACCCGTATATCAAAGCAACGGCCGGAGCGCGCCCTTCAGATCCGTCGTGGGTGACATTGGCGGTGCCTCTCAGAGACGGCGCAGGCCGAGCCGCCGGCGCGCTGACCGCTCGAGCCAGACTGGATTTTTTGCGGCCGGCCATCAGAGATGTGCGAATCGGCCGCAGCGGCCACGCCTATGTAATCGATGACTCCGGCTTACTGATTGCCCACTCGGATCCGGCCTATTCGTTGGTCAAACGCAATCTTCGCGATCTGCGCAAAGTGCGGCAGTTTCTCGCCAGCCGCAGCGCCGACGTGAGTCCCGCTGCCGAAGTAATCGGTATCGCCGACGAGACAGTCCTGAGTACCTATGCGCGCATCCAGGATCTTGGTTGGGGCATCATTGTTGAAGAACCCCTGGACTCCGTCCTGGCCGATTTGCGGGACCTCTACGTTTATGCGGTGGCGCTGCTTGCCGTGGGGCTTGTCGTGGGCGCGGCGGTTACTGTCTGGTTGAGCCGCCGAATTACCCGGCCGATCCAGGAATTGCGGGACAGCGTCGAAATCATCCGGCGTGGCGATTTAACGCATCGCGCCGAGGTGAATACCGGCGACGAAATCGAGGAGCTGGCCGAAGAGTTTAACCACATGACCACGGCGTTGGCGCAATCCAGAGCGACGCTCGAGCAACGAGTTGAACAACGCACGCTGGAGATCTCCGCGCTCTACGAAATCACCGCAATGGTGAGCCAGAGCCTCAACGTCGAGGCGGTCTTGGACGCGGTAATCAAGAAGATCACCGCGCTATTGGGTTTTGATACGACCCGAGTTTACCTGTACGACCCCGATACTGATCTCATCTCATTGCGCGGCTGTTTTGAAGTGACGCCGGAGCCCTGGATCAATATCGCCAGTTTCACGCGCGGCCAGGGCATCGTAGGAAAAGTCGTCGAAACCGCGCAGCCCGAGATTTTTGAAGACGTGGCGAACAGTGCGGGCTATCTCGAAATGAGTGAGAGCCGTACCGGTGCAATGGCTAGCATGGGGTTTCTCGCCGCCTTTCCAGTTAAGACCAAACATGCCTGCTATGGCGCGCTGGTGTTTGGCGGCAAGGCGAGCCGATCACTCAAGGAAGAAGAAATTCGGCTATTGGGCTCCATGGCGGAGCAAATCGGCGTGGCCGTGGAAAACTCGTCGCTGTACCACCAGGCGCGCTCCAAGTCGGCGCACCTGATGGTTCTAAATGAAGTGGCGGCGGCCAGCCGCTCCCTGGATTTGGAAACGGTCTTACGTGCAGCCCTCGACAGGGTTGTTAACGTCCTCAAGTTCGACGCTGCTTGGGCTTATATGATGCAGACGCAGGAGCAAAAATTGCATCTCAAGGCCTACAAGGGTCTCAGCGATGAAACTGCCAAGATGCTGGCCGCCCAAAGCGCCAGAAGCGGTATCGGCAAGAGGATGATGTCGGGTGCGCGGCGGTTGGCTCTGGACGACGTTCTGGAGCGGCAGCGCTACCGGGCCGTTTTGTCGTCCAAACGGGACCAGCCGCGCGGCCGGGGCAGCATTGCCGTGCCGATCAAGGGCAGGGAAAAGGCCATCGGGGTCTTGTACGCGGTCAATTGGCAGAGCCGGCGCTATACGGCGGATGATCTGCGTCTTCTGGAGTCGGTGGCGCAAGAGATCGGCGTCGCGGTGGAAAACGCCAAGCTGTTCGCAGAGATCAAAAAGCAGTCCGCCGAGCTGGAAAAAATCAACCAGGAACTGCGCGCCGCAACCCACGCCAAGTCGGAGTTTATCGCTGCGATGTCACATGAACTGCGCACGCCTTTGAACATCATGATCGGCAACGCCGATGTCACCCACGACGGAATCTTCGGCGAAGTCAACACCGAACAGAAAAGCGCCATGCGCAAAATCGTGCGCAACGGCCATCTGCTGTTAAAAATGATCAATGATTTGCTGAAGCTCTCGCGCCTCGAAGCCAAACGCATGGCGCTGGAGCCCGCCGAAATGGACATCGCCGAAGTTTTCCAGCAAGTGCGCGACCAGATCGCGCACTTGAATCCCAACAACCAACTTGAGATCAGCTGGCATGTCGACGATGGCCTGCCGCGGCTCTTCACCGATCCGGTGAAGTTTGAGGAAATTTTGCAAAACCTGATCGGCAACGCTCTTAAATTCACTGCCGCCGGCCGCATCGACATCTCGGCGCGTCATCGAGCAGAGCTGCAAAGGGTTGAATTCTCCGTCGTTGACACCGGCATCGGCATCGACGCGAGCGACCTGGATCGGGTGTTTGAAAAGTTCGAACAGATCAAAATTCCCGGCAAGACCAAAAACGACGGAGTCGGTCTCGGACTGAGCATCGTGAAAAATTATATCGAACTCATGCAAGGCGGCGTCCATGTCGAAAGCACTCCCGGAAAAGGCTCCACCTTCACATTCTGGCTTCCCTATTCGATCGATCTTCCCTCCGCGGACGCGGCGCCGCAGCCCAAAGCCTTGACTTCCCAAGCCCGCAACGGCTAGGAAACACAATCGGATGAGAAATCACCGCAGAGACACCGAGGTCGCAGAGAAGAGAATTTCCGACTAACAAATAGTCCGGACTCTGCGTACTCCGCGTCTCTGTGGTTAACATCTTCTTCTTCGGCTGCGGCTTTGCCGCGCTAGGCTCTTTGTGGTTAAATGATTTCCTACTGCGGCGGAGTATATTCATGAGCGGCGCTCTTTCAGGAATCAAAATAATCGAAACGGCGAGTTACGTCACCGGTCCTTTCGCGTCTCAGTTACTGGCGGACATGGGCGCGGAGGTCGTTAAGATCGAGGAGCCGAAGCGCGGCGATCCCTTCCGCGGCTGGGGCGAGCGGAACTACGCCGCGACCTTTTGCAGTCTCAATCGAAACAAGAAGAGCTTGACTCTCGATTTGCGCACCGAAGAGGGGAGGGGTATCGCCCTCAAGCTGGCGCAGAACGCAGACGCGCTGATTCAGAATTTTCGACCGGGCGTGATGGAAAAATATGGTCTCGGCTACGAAGCGGTCAAGGCAGTAAATCCGAAAATCGTCTACTGCTCCATTTCGGGTTTCGGACCCAAGGGACCCTATCGTGACATGCCCGGCTACGACACTATCGGGCAGGCGCGCAGCGGACTTCTCAGCCTCGTGACCGATCCCGGCAAGCCTCTAGGCATGGGCATCTCGTTTTCCGATCACCTCACCGGCATGTTCGCTTGCTACGGTATTTTGGCAGCTTTGATGAATCGCATGTTGACCGGCGAAGGGCAGCTTGTGGAAACCTCGCTGCTGCGCGCCTCAGTTTCGTTCGTGAGCGAGAACGCGGCGCGCTTTTTCGAAAACGGCCATGTGCCGCGGCGCAAGCACCGGACGACTACTGCCGGTGTTTTCGCCTTCGAGGATCAGGACGGCTTGCCTTTCGTGCTGCATATGTCGTCGCCGGATAAATTTTGGTTGGGGCTCTTTGACGTTGTCGGCAAGCCCGAGTGGGCGCAAGACCCGCGGTTCAATAATCGCAAAGCGCGGACTGAAAATTACGATCTCTTGGTCGAGCGGTTAACCCCAATTTTCCGCAGTGGCGGCCGCGATGAATGGTTGAAACGGTTGATTGAAAAAGACGTCCCCGCCGCTCCCATCAATACGCTTGACGAGGTTTTCGCCGACCCTCAGGTGAAGACCTACGGCTTCCCCATCGAAGTGGAGCACCCCAAGATGGGCAAGGTGAAGCTGGTGGGCAACGCCGTCGATATGAGCCGCACGCCGCCGTCGATTGACAGCCCGCCACCGGTTTTGGGCGAACATACCGACGAAATCCTGAATTCGCTGGGATACGACGCGGCAGCAGTATCGGCGCTGAGACATAAAGGAGTCATTTGAGCGCGCTGCACGTGTTCAAGCCGTTCAAGCCGTTCAAATCGTCTAAGAAACTGAATTAACCACGGAGTAATTCATGTACCAACCGGTACAACACAGCGTATGAGAATGAGACGCAGTGGTTCGGAGCAACGCCGATAAATCCCCCAATGGCCCCCTTTTGCAAAGGGGGCGGGCCGCAGGACCGGGGGATTTTTGTCTCCAGTCGGCATTTTCATAAGAGACACAGCGTTCGGAATATTTTTAATGAAAAATTCTTTTCTCTGCGTACTCGGCGCCTCTGCGGTGAATCCGAATTTAACGTTTTGAACGGAGCGAAGCGGTTAAACGGTTTGAACGGCTTGAACGGTAAGTCATCTCGTGATCCATGCGTCATCCGAGTCTCCTTTTACTATCTCACGATCATCATCACGGATTGGCTCTCGCCCTGCGCTGCCGTAAACAGTCACTCGGCCAGTCCAAGCCGACGGGCGCCGCAGGGCTACGGCTTCGCGCTGAAGAGTTCCGGGAATTTTTCGATAAACAGCTGATTCCACACTTTCGCGCCGAAGAGGAAGTGTTGTTTCCGTTGATGCGCGCGGCAGTGCCGCAAAGCGCCGTCTTGCTGGACGACTTGTTGCGCGATCACGAAACCTTTCGGCAAGAAGTCCAAAAACTAACGACCGGAGCGGGATTGAGTAAACTGATTTTCGACCTGGGCGATTTGCTCGAACGTCACATCAGAAGGGAAGAGCGGGAGCTATTTCCGCTCTTCGAGCAGCATGTCGAAAGTGCGACGGCCGAGGCGGTTGGCGAAAAAATGAAAACAATCCTGGCTGGTGTCCCGGCCCAGAAATAATAATTCGCAGCTCATTCCGTTAAAAAATCTCCCCTTCCCCTTTTCCAAAGAGGGGTTAAAGCCCTACTGAGAAAAATCCCCCCTTTGAAAAAGGGGGATTTTGAGTTCGAGTTCAGCGCAGCCATCGGTTGAAGTTTTAAATGACTGTTGATTACTATCTTCGCAGGCTGCTCAAAAGGATCTCAGAGGCGAGGCGCGCGAAAAATCGATCCTTCGACGTTGCTCAGGACGGGCTAGGCGGAGGCGTACATAGCGAGTACGTAGGAGCGAGGCGATTGAGAGCACCCTTCGACAATGCTCAGGGCAATCGGCATATGAGTCTTTTTCAGCAGCCTGCGAGGCTAGTCCATAATTTTTAACAACACATGCCGCCGGTTTTTCGTGTGGGGTCTCACTTGGCTCGGCCAGCGACCTTCTTCTACGGCTTTATCCCAGGCAGCGCTGGTTAGGACTTCGGGACTCTCGAGCTCATAGATTGCCGTGTACACCGGCTCGTTGGCGATCTCGATGGTTTTTCGCTCGCCGCCGATGTTCATCGTGAGCGTTTCCCGTTTGTAACGGGTCACGCCGAGGACGCCCGGAACTTTGTTCAAATTCGGCACATGTTCCTGGTCGTAGACTTCGTTGAAAATCGCTTCATGCTCGGGATCGACGTCCATGCTCGCGATCATCAGGTATTTTGCTTTGCCTGCCATGAGCAAATCCTTTCTTAGAATTAAGACTCACCACGAAGCCGCAGCACTGTGGGGCCAGTTTATCGAAGGCAAATCATTCAAAACGATCTCAGGATTGTTCGACGGCTTGAACAACTTGAACGGCTTGAACGACTTGAACCCAACGTAGATTGCGCCGGGTTCACATGCCCAGGAAGCTGCCGATATCCGGCGCCGGAGATTTGATTTCGACGACCACGGATTCTTCGATACCCTCGACGCCATGGGGCACTCCCGCTGGATGGCGGCAGACATCCCCGGGACCAAGGATGTATTCTTCTTGCCCCACGGTCATTTTTACTTTTCCCTTGACGACGTAGGCGAGAGACTCGTGAGTATGAACATGGAGCGGCGCGCCGACGCCGGGTGTGTAATGGATTTCCAGGAACGTCATCTGGTCGCCTTTGATCAGCGGCTTAACGAGCAGATCGCCGCCGTACATCGGTTTACCCTCGATGGCTTTTACGACAATCGGCTTCACATCGGAATTTTTGGAGAGGATCATACGCTGCTCCTTTTTTGGCGTGGCATGCGGCAATAAGATTAGTAGAAGCTATCTTGGGCGCCAGACTGCATTACAACGTGTATTGGGCGTCTCTATTCACAGAAAAATATCATCTGTTTCAATTATCACCGAGGTGTACGGGCGTCAACATGGTAAAAGGTCCCTCTTCGAACAGCGCTAGTGTCCTGAGTTAGAAGTTCTTGCATAATTCACGCGTGATTCCCCCTGAAAATCTCCCCTTCCCCTCCCTTCGACTAGGCTCAGGGCATGCTTTTCCAAAGAGGGGTTAGAATCCCACGGAGAAAATTCCCCCTTTGGAAAAGGGGGATTAAGGGGGATTTGAGTTCGAGTTCAGCTGCTACCATCGTTTGGACTTTTTCAGCGAACTTCTGATACACGACACTAGGTAGTTTTGGCGCGAGCGATCACTGAGCCCTAAAAAACGTTTTCCGAGCGAAGCAGCGAACGAATTATCCCTTCCCCTTGGGGGTCGCAATTAGCCGTCCGCCCTTCGAGGTCTCAGGACGAACGGCTAAGTCTTTGAATTTTGGAGTGGTGAGCCAGCCCCGAGCGACGCCGAAGGGAACCCGTGAACGGGATTGCGACACAGCGTCTCAAGGGAACGATGCGAGTAGCTCACCACCAATGGGAAGCGCCAAACATGGCCTTCGCAGGTCCGGCCCGCCCCCGCGGTTTCCTCAATTGGTGGGACGGGATGTCGGATTAGGGTTAGCTTATCGGAAATTGTGTTTTGAGAAAAATAAACGTGTCTTGAAACTTTCGGATCAGCAAACGCATGCTGCAAAATATAGACAATTTTGTTTGGAATTTCCTTCACTTCTCACCTTCACACTCACCCAATCCAGTAGCCGCAGCATCGAAGGGTGATTTCGTGTTCGTTCGACCACGACTAACGGGCACGATTTGCGCGACGCGACCGAGAGCACCCTTCGACATTGCTCAGGGTAGTGGGACCTGTCGAACTACGGAAACGAACCACGAAAACTGCGCGGCGCGCCAAATTGACTTGTTCAAGTGTTCAAAACGTTAACAGTTCAACTCGTTGCAAAAAGACTTTCGCATATGAGATCTTTTTGAGCAGCCTGCAACCAGCGTTTTCAGCCACCGGCTAAATGCTTAAAATGGGCTTGCCGCCGGTAAGCACTCAAAAACCGTGCGCGGGCGAAGCCAACGGCTGCGTAACCCAAACGGGGGTTATTGACGTTTCGAGCCTTAACAGAAGCCAGCGGAACCGAGGCTGCCGACCCAATTGTGCGACAAAGGAGTCGTTTCATCCGATGAAGGGAACGGTTTGAACTTTTTGACGTCTCGAGCTTCGCGTCTTTCGCACGAGTCGGGGTTTCAAACGTTTTGAACGGCTTGAACGACTTGAACGTTTTGAACCCAGAGTGAATGCTAGGGCAATCGGCATATGGGTCTATTTCAACAGCCTGCTAGAACATGCTCGTGCGGATCTGTTGCCGGCCCGCTCAAGAACGGCTAATGTAATAGTCTAATACCGAGGGCAACCAAAAATCTTCGCGCATTAGCACTTTTCATCGATCTTGGCTTAACGACCGTCGAGTATTCAGCTAGAGTTTTAACTGATGTACGAAACCCATTTTGGCTTTACCGAGCTGCCTTTCAACGATACACCCGATCCGCGGTTCTTCTTCGCAAACGCCTGCAATCAGGAGGCATTCGCGACGCTGTGTTACGGGGTCGAGGGCCGAAAGGGCTTTATCGTCGTTTCCGGAGAGGCGGGAACCGGTAAGTCTACTCTGCTGCGCAAATTAATACGAGATCGCGCACCGCGACTGCGCGCGGCCTATATTTCTAACAGTCTTGTCAGTTTTACCGAGTTGCTAAAGCTTGCCATGAACGAGTTGGGACTGCCGGCGGCGGCCGCGGACAAGGGGACAATGATCGGCCAGTTGAATGACTACCTGATCCGCCAGCTTCGGTTAAACAACGTGGTTTGCCTGCTGGTCGATGAAGCGCAAAACCTGAGCGACGAAACACTCGAGGAAATCAGGCTGTTATCCAACTTGGAAACCGAGAAAAAGAAGCTTCTGCAAATCGTTCTGGCGGGCCAACCCGGGCTCGAACAAAAGCTCAATCAACCAAATTTAAATCAACTGAAACAACGCATAGCTTTGAGTTGCAGGGTTTTGCCGCTCGAGGCGGACGAGGTGGGTGCTTATATCGATATGAGACTTGAGACCGCTGGTTATCGAGGCGGCGGTTTATTTTCTCCGGAAGCGGTCGAGCGAATTATCTCGTGTTCGAGAGGGATCCCCAGGGTTGTTAATCTTATTTGCGATAACGCGCTGCTCAATGCCTTCGCCACTTCCAAAAGCCGAATCACGGCCGATATCATTCAGCAAGTCACCGAAGACCTTAGACTTTCCGATCGGTCTCAACGCATCGCGGACGATGATGGCGTAAACGAACTCAAAAGGGCGGTGGGTGACGATACTTTTCGACCGACCCGGCGAAACATTGCTGCGATCTCGCAAGAGAGTGACCCGCTCCGCCAGGACTTCGATTATGCGAACCCGAACAGGGCAGCGCAACCCGTCGGATTTGATCTGCCCAAGGGCAAACCCCGGTGGCGAGCGCGTTTGGCGGTTTTGCTGGTGCTATTTATTATGGCGGGGGCAGCCGCTTCATTGTACTCGCAAGGCGTCACTCTTTCGGTTTTGCGCGATCATATAAAACAACTAGAACAACTCGCCGATATCGGCCGAAAAGATCGGCTTATACCATCTGCCAATCCGACACCGGTCCCCGAGCGCCAAGAGCCTATGGAATCGACGGAGCAAGTTCCAGGTCCCGAAATGATTCTTCCATCAGAACGGCCTGTCAACGACAATTTTGCCCCTCCTCCGGACGAGAACCTGACTTCT
>DATBLC010000224.1:0-5587 GCA_036555515.1 Binatia bacterium | reverse complement strand
GTTGGCACTATGCGATTTCCGTCTCGCTGCGCTAAAAAGGCTTTCCTGATGTTTTGGCGCACTTCATACATACTGATGTCCGGTTCTAAGAGATGCTCATTGGTCCTGGCGGTCACAAGATCACCCTGCGACTCGGCGATTATGGCGTCTTCTCTCGATATATTCTTGAAGCGTGGCTCAACCACCTCCGTAAAAAGCTTCTCCCAACGTGCGCGTGCCTCAGCAGTAGTGACCCTTTGCACGGCGAACCGCTGGATGAGGCACCGGCTATCGTCTATCGGGAACTGCCACAACCTCGAGACGTAGGGCTCTACTCCTGGCACAGGACGGATCACGTTGGTTGAAATGCACGGCAACAAGAACCGTTCTCCTTTGACATCGGTCAAGTGACCATGATGAATTGGCTTGCCTTCACGATCCGTGGCGATACCGCGGACGCCGTATGAGGTCTGAACGATTCTTACGCGCCGCTCTGCCAGAGAGGCCGTTGCCGCTTGCGGGCTCCCGCCCTGCCAAGTATTGTCCTTCACAGCCTGGGTTTCGGCGTGCAGGGTCACCGCATGAAATCCGTCCCCGCCGTCAATCGCTAGTAGCCAGTTTGTCCGCCACACCTCGGTAGGCATACGAAACCACAAGAATTGATCGGGGTGACTAAGCTCCTCTGGCAGTTCATTGGCAAGCGGCGGCGCCGGAAACTTCGCCGGATCACCGAGGTAAGCCCAGATGTATCCTCCTAACTCCTTAGCAGGGTAGGAACGCGCATGGACCTCATTCCGATTCCGACTGTCATCCGCTTCCCACGGTATCAGCACACACTGTCCGGCTCCGTCAAACCGGAGTCCGTGCAACGCGCATTGTAGCTTTCCTTCCAGGACACGACCCAAGGAAAGCTTTGCGGACCGATGTGGACATCGGTCAGACAAGACAGCCGGAAATCCACGTTCGTCCCGCCACACAACCAGATTTTCGCCCAGGCATTGGATACTGACAGGCTTGCCGTCAGCAAGTTCCTCAGATTGCAGAATCGGGTACCAGTAATTGCGTAGGCCGAACTCCAACCCTTTGGGTACTCCGGGGACCAATTCGGAAATTTCGTGTTCCATTCGTCGACGGCCTTTTTATGCTCCTATCTACTCACTCCAACCGCGAAAATCAACTCGTTTTGGTGCAACCGAATTACTGCTTCTGCGATGGCAATTCAGTAGACTTTTGCTCTGGGTTGGATTATGGAGATTCCACCAGAAGGGAGGTCACAGTGCTCAAAAAAGACGATATCAAAGGAGTGGCAGCAATGGTGCCCACTCCCTGCAAGGAAAACGGAGAAGGATGGGATGTCACCGACTCGGTGGACCTGGATGAGACGGCCCGGATGACTGAGAAATACGTCAGCGCCGGCATAGGCCTTATCGCAGCATGTGGCACTACGGGCGAATGTGCTGCTCTCCTGTGGGAAGAAAAGAAGGCCTTTGTCGATGCCATCGTTCAAGTCAACCGCAAGCGTGTTCCTGTTTTTGCTGGAGCTACCGCCCTAGGGACAAAAGAAACGATCCAACAGATGCGAGCTCTGAAGGACATCGGAGCTGATGGAGCATTTGTAGGTCTTCCGCTCTGGCAGACGCCGACCACTGAAAACGCTGTTCAGTTTTACGCCGACTTGGGCGAGGCTGTCCCTGATATGCCTATCCTGGTTTATGCCAACGCGAGAGTCTTCAAGTCGGATTTTCCGACCGTGTTCTGGGAAAAGTTAGCGCACAAGGCGCGCACTGTCATTGTGACCAAGATGTCTTACAGTCATGCCAACTTACTGGAGGACCTGCGCGTTGCCGGACACCAGATTAAATTCATGCCCGGGGAGAGTGCCATTTATGCCGCGTACAAGATGGCGCGCCCAAGGATTACTGCGATTTGGTCATCGGGCATGATCTGTATGGGGCCTGAGCCCGTGGTTGCTCTCTCCGACGCCATTATTAGAGACGATGCAAAACTGGTGGATGACATATGGGAGGATATTCGTTCCGTGCCAACGGCTTTTCCGCCTGGAGAGTTCGCGACCGGATTTGCGAAATACAACGCCCAGAGCAACAAGTACCTGACCAACGCGGCTGGATATATCAAAGGCGGGCCGTGTAGAGCACCTTACAGAATTAGCGATCTTCCTGAGAGCTGGAAGAATCAGGCAGAACTACGCGCCCAGGCCTGGAAAATTCTTAGGAAGAAATACATGAAACCTGTGGGTCTTTAGAACTTTGCTGCTCTGCGATGAACTATCTAAGTATTCAGTGTACTTGGATGAAACATTTCTTCCGGCTCGAACTTCCTTGGCGTCATGCCTTGCCGGTAGCAATATTCAAGTAATTTGCTGACTTCCGACCGTGTTTTTTGGAAACCCCAAACGTACGGGTCGGGACCAGCGGCAGCCTGCTCCTCTTCCCATAGCGCGCGGTACCAGAGAGCGGTTTGATGCACGCGCTGCCATTCGAGCCATTCGTAACATTTCTTTTTTGATTCCTGCCAGGCGTTGTACATGCTCATGGCAACCCAGGGATTTTTCTCCAAGACCGAATTTTTGATCAGCAGGGTGTGCATGATCGGGAAAAATCCGGTGCGTTTAAAATACTCTCGTTCGAGCTGCGCGTAATTGGGAAACAAGAAGTCAATGTCCGGGTGAACGTTGGGCGCCCAGGTTTCGGTAGTCATGCCGGCGTCGATCTCACCCGCGGCAATGAGGTCGTATTGGTCGCGATCGGGAATGATTTCTAACTTCACCCAGGACGGCGGCTTCCAGTCGCCCACAGCGCGATTGCGTTGGGAAACCCATGTGACGGATTTGAGATCGAGCCCGTATTCGTCTTCGAGCAGGCCCCTTTGCCAAACTGCCGTGGTTGTCATCCAGTTTTGAATCCCGATGCGTTTGCCGTTCAGATCCGCAGGCGATCGGATGCCCGCCCGCTTGTTGATATAAATGTATGAGTGACGGAACATTCGCTTGACGAAAATCGGAAGGGCTGTGTAGCCCATTGTTTTGTAGTGCAGGTCCGCAATATAGAGACCGGAATAAAACTCCGCGGCATCGAATTCTCTGCCGTCAATTTTCGTATCGCGTCCAGGATCGGGGTTAATGACAACTTCAAGATCGATGCCGTCCGGCTTCACAGTACCATTGATTAGACTTTGGGCTCGATCATAGGGACCGCATGTCATCGCGAGTTTTAATGCCATCGTGACCTCCGAGCGGAATTTGTATCATCCCGAGTGCGGCAAACGTGAGCGCGGCTGATTCGAAGAGAAAAAATAGAACCAATCAAGCTTGAAAACGTTTTTGAACTCTTTACCGAACTGTTTGTACTTTCCTCTAGCACGCGGTAATTCGCTGAGAAACATTTTGACGAGATTATTGGGCCCGCGCTTATCTGTTGCATCACTCGTCGTGCCAGTATGCTAATGCTTTGCTTTTCGGTACTAAGCCAACCCTGCAAAAATCCGAGAGCGGCTGAGCGTCGACAGCGCAGGCTTCGGCAATTTTTTTGATTGACTCATCGGTCAAATGTTTGCCGCGCCAGCCTTCTTGCCGATGCGAAATGTTGGGACGTTTCGGCCATTGCACCGGCTACCAGGCGCAGCTCTTTGCATGTGTTCTCGGTGTTGTTATAGAGAACGGCCGCCATCCCGACGCAAGGACGATCTTCTGACGACCGCTGTTGTTAGCTAGCTACCAACACGCCTGCCATTAGACCAGGATTTCTTTAGCAAATTTGATCACAATTGGAAACTCGTTTGGTCGCTCCGCGTTAAGAGCGATCCGGTCGCTGAATTGAACAGAAGTTGCGTCGGGTTGCCCGTTCATGAGGGCGACGATCGGTTTCGCCGCCTGAGGTCACCAGTGGAGTCGCTTTCGGCGGCCGCATTGTCCTTAATCCATTTGCCGGAGCGCCCGTATGGAGCCCCGATGTTTAGTACAGCGTATCGTTTGCCGTTTTTCTCTCTCATTTTTCGGTCTAGCCAGGTTAGCGAATTGGCATGTGTTTTACTGAAAATTGAATACATCCGAGCGTCGGATTTGTCTAAAAGATTGTTCACAAGTCGATATAGCCAAAAGTGCATAAGAGCTCATTCGAAAGCGCGCGCAAAAAATCTTCCCCGAAAATGTCACATTCAAATTGCCGCCCCGATTTAGAGTTGACAAAGTTATGGAGGGAAAATATAGGTGAATTTAGTGCATATTTCCAAATTCTGCCTGCAGTTCAATCACGATTGCCGCAAATCTTCGACCTGTTCAATGCATCAAATTCTTTATTTCTATGCCTGAAAACGGTGGGGAACATAAAGGTCGTGTCGCAGTTATCACCGGAGCAAGCAGCGGCATCGGCTACGCCATAGCAGATCGGCTGCAGCTTGAAGGTGCGAACGTCAATATCGTGGATCTGGTGCCCCGCAACACTGCCGGTGTAAAAGAGTCCTCTGCTGCTTCGCCTCACACCTTTTATCAAGTCGACGTCGCTCAGGAGCGCGAAGTCGAGGCTGCATTCAAAACTGTTGTGGAGCGCGAGGATAGGATCGATTATTTGATCTGTTGTGCGGCGGTTTTCCATGCAACACCTTTTTTGCAGCTCGGCGAAAACGAATGGCGCCGGACCTTGGACGTTAATTTGAACGGCGGATTTTTGTGTTGTCGCACAGCGATCCGTTACATGCTTCCGCGCCGGTTCGGGCGTATTGTTCTTTTTTCATCGATGCTGGCGCGCACCGGCGGGAAAAATTGCGCTCACTATTCGGCATCAAAAGGCGGGGTGCTTGGACTGGCTCGCAGCCTTGCACTCGAAGTGGCCGGTGAAAACATCCGGGTTAATACAATTTCCCCCGGTGTCACGGACACCCCGCAGCCTCGAGATCACTTATCGGAGGAAGAGTTGTATGGCCGCGGCGCGAGCATTCCGTTAGGGAGGATTGGAACAGTTGAAGATATGGTGGAGGGCTGTCTTTTTTTATTGAGTGAAGACAGCGCTTACTTCACGGGGCAAGACCTAAGAATCAACGGTGGCGCATCGCTATGGTAGCACAGGACTCCAAGGTCAGCATCATTACCGGCGCGGCAAGCGGGCTCGGGCGGGCAGCAGCGGTTCGCCTTGCCAAGCGAGGTGACAAAGTAGCTTTATGCGATCTCAGTGCCGGAGGGCTTGAAGAAACTTGCAGAATCATCCGAGCTAACGGCGGAGAGGCGATTGCTGCGGTGGTTGATGTGCGTGACGGCTCGGCCGTCAAAAATTGGTGCACGGAGGTCACAAGGAAACTGGGCAGAATCGATTACGCTTTCAGTAATGCAGGCGTCACATCGCGCGGAACCGTTTGTGATATGGAGTTTGACGAGTGGCGGCGATTAATCGACACGCACGTGACCGGGACCTTTTACGTGTGCCAGTCTGCTCTTGCTCACATGGTAAAGAATGAGTCGGGGGCGATCGTCATTACTTCGTCCGATTATGCTGTGATCGGAATGCGATTTGCTTCGAATTACGCGTCGGCAAAGACTGCCCTCTATTCTCTTACAAAGGCGCTTGCGGTGGAGTTTGCGCCGCATAAAATTCGTATC
>DATBLC010000223.1:0-5592 GCA_036555515.1 Binatia bacterium | reverse complement strand
AAGGATCTTTTGGCTTGCACTCTACGCTACGTTCTTCGCGCTTTACTCGTCCGCCGAAGGGCAGCAGGCTAAGAAAATCGCGCGGATCGGTTACCTCAGCTGGCTGTCTGGGCCTGCCGATGCACTGGTAGTATTCAAGGGGGGGCTACGCGAACTCGGCTGGCTCGAAGGTAAACAGATCGAGTTTGAGAATCGCTACGCCGGGGGCGACCTTGATAAGCTTTCTGAGTTTGCGACCGAACTTGTTCGCCTTAAGGTTGACATCATTGTCGCGGGGCCTGGTAACCGGCCGACTATTGCAGCGAAGCGTGTGACGACAACAATCCCTATTGTGATGGCGGCGGTCGTCGACCCTGTGAGTAACGGCCTTGTCGCAAGCCTCGCCCAACCGGGAGCAAATGTTACCGGTCTCACCTTTGAGGTTACACGGGAGCAGGCCGGGAAGAATCTGGAGCTTCTCAAGGAAACTGTGCCTAAAGTTTCGCGCGTGGCGATCCTTAGAAATCCTAACGCTCCACCCCATATTCCCTACGGCAAGGAGGCTGAGAGAGTAGCCAAGATCCTCGGAGTCACGATCCAGTTTGCAGAGATGCAAGCGCGCAACGACAAAGACTTAGAAGACGCCCTTGGTGCCGTTATCACCGAGCGCGCGAACGCTTTGCTAGTGACCCCTCACCCGTTTTTCGCAGATCGTCGGCACCGCATTATTGATTTTGCGGCTCGGCACAAGCTGCCGGCAATCTATTCTAGTCAAAGTTTTGTTGCTGACGGTGGTCTTATGTCGTACGGCCCGAGCGGTCAAGATTTGTGGCGGCGCGCCGCTGTCTATGTCGACAAGATTCTCAAAGGCGCTAAGCCGGCGGACCTGCCCGTGGAACAGCCAACGAAGTTCGAGCTTGCGATCAATTTGAAAACTGCAAAGCAAATCGGCCTCACGATCCCGCCGAACGTGTTGGTGCGGGCGGACAGGGTAATTCGGTAAGGAGTGAAGCGCGAGGTGTAAGACGGAATCAAAATTCAATTCGAAATAACAAAATCGTTATTGTTCCGCCAAACGCCCTGGCTAGAACAGATCGGAAGATCAAGTGAAAAAATTTCGGATTTTAGATTTTGCATTTTCGATTAAAGAAGCCGCGAACAAAAAGATCCTTTTTATCACGCTATCCGCCATGCTCTTTGCGCTTTGCTCGGCTGCCCAGGCGCAGCAGCAGCCGAGGAATACGCCGACGATCGGCTACCTGAGCCGAGATACCGGCCCTGATTCAATCGATGAAGCGTTTATGGAAGGCCTGCGTGCTCTCGGCTGGATCGAGAGCCAGAATATCGTGATCGAGTACCGCCGGGCAGCGTATAAAATGGACCGGCTTCGCGGACTGGCAGAGGATTTGGTCCGGTTAAAAGTTGATCTAATAGTAACGGCAACTCAGCAGGTGACAATGGCGGCAAAGCAAGCGACGGGAACAATTCCTATCGTCATGAGATACAGTTCAGACGCCGTTGATGCTGGACTGATTGCCAGCCTCGCTCGGCCAGGCGGAAATGTGACGGGGCTCTCCGAACAATACCCCGATGTAAACACAAAATTGCTGGAAGTGCTTCATGAGACATTGCCGAACGTGAAAGAAGTCGCCTTTCTTTGGGACCCAGATTCTTCGGTGTACACAAAGACCTACAGAGCCGCACAGGCCGTTGCTCCCGCATTGCGACTATCGCTTCAATCCCTAGAACTGCGACACAAGAATATAACTTCGAAAAAGATGACAGAGGACATCGAGAGCAGGTTGCGAGCCGTCAGTCGGGAACGAGCCGGTGCGCTGGTAATTGTGTCTAGATTGTACGGTCAATTTGGGCGGAGAATCGCCGAGTTCTCAGCCAAAAATCGAGTGCCTGTGTTTTCTGTTTCGACCTCAGCAGTGGAGAAGTACTCCGGCCTACTAGCATATGCACCCGATTGGAGCGACATGAGTCGCCGGGCTGCAACTTACGTAGACAAAATCTTAAAAGGGAGGAAGCCAGCTGATCTGCCAGTCGAACAGCCTAGGAAGTTCAAACTAGTGATCAGTCTCAAAACCGCCGAGCAGATCGGCTTGACGATTCCTCCTAATGTACTTGCGCGAGCGGATAGGGTAATTAAGTGAAACGATTTTGGATTTTTGATTTTGGATTTTCGATTCGGACTTGTCAGAACCGCAAAACGTTTGGTCTTACGCTTTGCGCCATGCTCTTTGCGCTTTGCATTACGGTTGAGGCGCAGCAGCTAGAGCGAGTTCATCGTATCGGTTATCTAAGTTCTGGCACTTCGTCAGCGGCCAGCGATGCGGGGCTCAGTGCGTTCCGACAAAGGCTCCGGGAGCTCGGATACGTCGAAGGGCAGAACGTTATTGTTGAGTACCGCTACGGCAAACTGCAGAACGAACGGCTGCCGGATCTCGTTGCCGAGCTTGTGCGTCGGAACGTTGACGTCATTGTCACGTCGCCAGACCCACCTTCGATTCGTGCTGCGCAATCGGCAACCCGTACGATCCCGATTGTCATGCCGGGCACTGTTGTTGATCCGCTTGAAGCGGAGTTCTGGGACAAGCAAAGACGAGCGCCCTTGGTCGTCAGCCTTGCCAAGCCGGGTGGCAACATTACGGGACTGACTAACCTCGCTTCGGAGTTACACGGGAAGAGGTTAGAGATTCTCAAAGAAGCGTTTCCACGGATCTCCCGGGTAGCCATCCTCTGGCCTCGCGCACAACAGCAAGCACAAGCGCTGAAAGACATTGAGGAAGTGAGAAAGGCATTGAATATCGAAATTCAATCGCTCGCCACTGGAAATTTGCAGGATTTCGAAAAGGCCATTTCAGAGATCACCCGTGAGAGCCCGAATGCGCTTTTAGTTGCCCGGTCACAAGTCACCCTGAATCATCAGCAACGGATCATTAGTTTTGCCAATCAAAGACGCGTGCCAACAATTTACGCTGAGAGCGAATTCGTCGATGCCGGTGGGCTCATGTCCTATGGGGCAGATACTCGGGATTTATACCGTCGCGCCGCCACGTATGTGGATAAGATTCTAAAGGGTGCGAATCCCAGCGAGCTTCCTATCGAACGTCCGACGAAATTCGAATTTGTCATCAATCTCAAGACTGCTAAGCAGATCGGCACCACGATCCCGCCAAACGTGCTTGCACGGGCCGACAAGGTAATTCGATGAAAACCGCCGACAGGCACGAGGCAACAGGGGCCAGTAGGAAAGCCAAGCTCTTTGGCTTCGCTCTGTCTGCTTTGCTTTTTGCGCTCTGGATTCCCGTTGAGGCTCAGCAACCAAACCGCATACCGCGGATTGGTGTTCTCTGGTCGCTGTCGCCATCCAGTGTTGCTCCCTACAATGAGGCATTTCGGCTAGGGCTACGCGACCTTGGCTACGTTGAGGGAAAGAACGTCTTCATTGAGCACCGTTATGTAGAAGGTAGGACCACCGAACCGCTCGTCGACGTAGCTGCCGAACACGCTGCTGAACTAGTACGGCTCAAGGTTGACGTCATTGTCACCTCGCCAGCACCGCCTGCAATTTATGCCGCGCAGCGAGCAACGCGTGCAATCCCCATCGTGATGGGCGGTGCCATTGTTGATCCTGTTGAGGCCGGATTTGTTGCAAACCTGGCAAGGCCCGGGGGAAACATTACCGGCTTGACTAACCTGCAAATCGAGACACACGCAAAGAGGCTGGAGCTGCTGAAGGAGGCATCTCCTCGAATTTCCCGCGTGGCTGTCTTCTGGTCCGGCTCGCAGGAAAAACAAGGGCTGAAACAGGTACAGGCCGCAGGACAGGCGTTAGGTATCCAGATCCTATCCGTTGTAAACCGGGAGGGAAGAGGTGTAGGCGATCTCGAGAGCGCCCTCTCTGCAATCAGCCGGGGGCGTTCTGATGCACTTTTAACTGCGACATCCGGTTTTACCCTAGATTATCGAGCACGAATCATTGACTTCGCGGCCAAGAATCGAATGCCCTCGATGTACGAGAGGAGGCGATTTGTTACGGACGGGGGCCTCATGTTTTACGGGACAGACATGTCCTATTTGTACCGTCGCACCGCCGTCTATGTGGACCGCATTCTCAAAGGGGCAAAGCCCGCCGATCTGCCCGTCGAGCAGCCCACCAAGTTCGAGTTAATCATCAATCTGAAAACAGCCAAGCAAATCGGATTAACAATACCACCAAACGTACTAGCCAGGGCAGATCGAGTAATCCGATGAGCGGCAATGCCCAATCACAAGAGCAAGACCCGAGGCGCTTGCGAAGTTGGTTTGATGCTCGACGGAGAACGCGTATGCGCGTTCGGATTCATACGCTCGTGGCAATCGTAGCGTTCTGCGCAGCCGCATATTCGGTCTCCAATGGGGCCCAGGCCCATCTCGACCAAAGAGAACTGCGCGAGCTTATCGTTGGAAAAACCATCCACGGCGAGAATTTGCAAGGCATGCCGTTCAAACAGTTCTTCGACCCTAACGGGACATTTTTCACGGAATTTGCTGGAACGCTGCTGAGCGGCACCTGGACGATCAGGTCCGATGGCACTTTGTGCTTGACGAGCGTGGCCGCCAATCTTTGCGCCGAAGTCCAGAAGAGCGCTGATGGCACATATGAGAGGGTCGCTTATGGCAGGCCGCCGGCCAAGTACTTAAAGGTGACCGCGGGCAATTCACTAGTAAGCGCGTCGGCGCTCGGGAAAGCTGTTTCGTTTGAAAGTGTCACGTTCTCGGTGCCTTCATCGTTTTTAATCCCTCTGCACAAGGAAGGAACTGGCGTCACTGTGCGTGGGTTTTTGGCTTTACCGGAACGTACCGATCCGGTTCCCGCGGTAATCCTGATGCACGGCTGCGCTGGTATTTCCGGCACCGAGATAGGATGGGCTCGGACACTGAAGGGAATGGGTATCGCAACGTTCATTACAGACAGCTTCGGTGGGCGAGCTCTTACGGAGGCCTGTACCGCGCGCCAATTCTTTCATGCCGCGAGCGGTATCAGCGACGCATACAGTGCACTTGAGCTTCTCGCTCTAAATCCCAGGGTTGATCGGACTCGTATCGGGATCATGGGCTTCTCAATGGGTGGCCGAATTGTGCTGCAAGCAAGCCAGATCCGCCTTCAGGAACGTTTTGCGAAGGGAACAACGCGTTTTGCCGCCCACCTCGCCTTCTATCCTGGCGGATGCCACATCAGGCTTGCCAATGAAGAGCGAATCACCGGTGCGCCGATCCGGATCTTTCATGGTGCGGCGGACGACTGGACCTTGGTGGAGCCGTGCAAAGCTTACGTAGAACGCTTGCGAAAAGCGGGCAAAGACGCTGCCTTCATCGAGTATGCCGATGCGCATCATTCCTTTGACAGTCCCGGCGTATCGCTCCGCAGATTGCCGAACGTGGTGAGTTCGCGGAATTGCACGTTCGTGGAGGAGGGCGGCCGGATAGTCGACGCGGAAACGCGCGGTAGTATTTTCTATGCGTCGTGTTGGTCGCGGGGAGCGTCGGTCGGCTACAACGCCGACGCCCATCGAAAAGCTGCGAAGGACGTGGAAACGATTCTCAGCGCGTTATTTGGACTGA
>DATBLC010000222.1:0-8170 GCA_036555515.1 Binatia bacterium | reverse complement strand
GTCTCTTCCAGAAGTTTCGGAAAATAAAAACCCGTGCCGGTGGCGCCGCCGGAGCCGCACTTAGGCGGCTCGGCGGCTTTGCGAATGTCTTCGATGGTTTTGTAGGGCGCGTCGGTGCGCATGTAGAGGTGGTGCTCGCTTTGCACCGGAGAGCCGATGAAGCTGTACTGGGCCCAGTCGTATTGTACTTCTTTGCGTGCTACGAGCTGGTCGAAATAGAGCGTGGGGAGGATCCAACCCAATGTCAGCCCGTCCGGCTTGGCGACGTTGTAGACATAGTTCGCCGCGATCATGGAACTCGCCCCAGGCATATTCTGGACGATGAAGTTAGGGCTGCCGGGAATATACTTTGTCATGTGCTGGCCGATAAGCCGCGGCCAAAGATCATTGACGTCCCCGGCGGGAAAGCCGGTGACGATACGGATGGTTTTCCCCTGGTAAAATGGAGTCTGAGCCCGGAGTACGGGTATTTCGACGACCAGCGCAAATACAATTAAGAAAACGGCCTTCATCATCTGCCTCCTGTGGCTTTATTAAGACATGGGATGCTTCGACTGATTTCCATGCCCTTGTTGCACTCGCGCCCTAATAATACAAATTTGGGTTTGTGGTCAACGCCCTTTTGTAATTTCCTATTTGCTAGGTTAGCTTGTGCGACTTTAGTCTGATTTTACTTCCTTGACGCCGTGGCCGGACTTCGACTAGGTTGCAACCGGTTCCCAGCGCTATTTCAACAAGGAGGAAACTATGAACTTACGGTTTATGGTCGCAATCTGCGCGGTCGTTTTTCTGGCAGGATTTTGCTGTTCGCTTCAGGCCCAGGAGCTCGGCCCGGGGTTTCACAAGATCAAGGACGGTATTTACACTTTCGCGCCGGACCAGGCTACAACTACATGCAGCTTCGTGGTCACCGAGGTGGGTGTCGTGATGATCGATAGCTGCAACAGTCCATTGGACGCCCGCAAAATGTTGGCCGCGGTTAAAAAAGTTACTGATAAACCCATCGTGTTTCTGATCAACACGGAGACCCACAGCGATCATACCGGCAATCATTTCATGTATTCACCGCCAGCCTTGATCATCAACCACGAGGGAGCCGGGGCCGGGATGAGAAAGGAGTATAATCCCAAGCGCGCGGAAACACTGGCGGCGAAATCCCCCGAATTGCGCGCGGCCTTACAGGGTTATAAGATGATCACGCCGCAAATCGAGTACAAGGACAAGATGACGATTAATCTCGGCGAACGTACCTTTGAGCTGATTTATTTGAAAAACGTGCACAGCGCCGCGGACACGGTGATATGGTTGCCGAAGGAGCGGGTGCTGTTCGCGTCATCGGCAGCCAACGTGCGCACGTTTATTAATCTGCGCCCGACGGTGGTACTGCCCGATGTCATCGCCAGCTACAAGCTGATGAAGTCGCTCAATCCGGAAGTGGTGATCGCCGGCCATGGGCAGCCCACAACGACGATTATCTTCGACGAATACGAGGGATTCTATAATCTTTTGATGAAGCGGGTCAACGAAATGGCGGCGCAAGGGAAATCCCTGGACGAAGTTAAGAAAGAACTGAAGATGCCGGAATACATTGACTGGCGAGGCCAAGACCGTCTGGGGGTCAACATCGACGTGGCGTGGAAGTCGGTGCAGAAGTAGCGTTGAGAGATCCATGCTTTCTCGGGTACCTGTGTTCATTTTCGCCGTTCTAATTGCCGGCAAGACGTGGGCACAGGAAATTGTTTCTTTGTCCACGCGGCCCGGTGTTACCCAGTCGTATTTTCTCATGCGGGTCCCAGAGAATCCGCAGGCGGTTGTGTTACTTTTCCCAGGTTCCGGCGGGCTAATTCGCTTGCGCCGGGAAAGCGGTCAGATCAAGTTCAGCCCGAATAATTTTCTCGTCCGAACTCGGGGGGAATACGTCAAGCGCGGCGTGGTCGCGGCCATCGTGGACGCGCCCTCGGATCAGCAGAGCGGTTGGGGGATGACCGATGAATTTCGCCTGGGAAAAGATCACGCCACGGACATCGCTTCAGTGGTCGTCGATTTGCGGAACCGCTTCCCCGGTGTTCCAATATTTTTGATCGGCACGAGTCGTGGAACGATTTCAGCCGCTTCGTTGGCGGCTCCATTCAAAGAAAAAATATCGGGCGTGGTTCTCACCGCGACGATGTTTCGCCAGACCGGCAGGCGGTCGCAGGAACCGGGGCCCGGGTTGAGCGGCTTCGACTTTGCGACAATTGAGACTCCCCTCTTGCTTGTGCACCATATAAGTGATCAGTGTGGCGTGACACCGTACGGGGATGCCGCGCGGCTTTCGGAAAAATATCCTCTTATATCCGTGTTCGGCGGCTCCCCGCCGCAGTCGGGTCCGTGCGAAGCCCTGAGCCAACATGGGTTCTTGGGTAAAGAACCGGAAACGGTGGAACAAATCGTCAATTGGATGCTCAAGAAACCCCATCGCGACGAGATGAAATAATCCAGCTGAGGGAGGAATGATGTCAATCGTGCCGTTGAAACCCGTTGACCGGGTGGAAATTCTGAGCGTCATGGACAACTCCATTGACGTTCTCATGGGCAGCACTCCGGTTGCCAAGCGTCTGAAACGCCGCAGCGACGCCCACTTCGGGCCGCAACTGCGGGCCGAACATGGCGTCTCGATGCTCGTGTCTATATATGACAGCGGTAACAAGGATTCGTTCCTGTTCGACACCGGCGTGACACTTGACGGTGTCTTGCACAACATGGATGTGCTGGAGATCAAGGGCAATGAGCTTCACGCCGTGGTCTTGAGCCACGGCCACACTGATCACACGCGCGGTCTGATCGGATTCATAAAGCGCTATGGACGTCCCAAAGTGCCCATCGTCCTCCATCCGGATGCCTATCTCAAGCGCAAGAACATTCAGCCCGACGGCCATGAATCCGAACATATTCCGCCCAGCAAGAAAGACCTCGAAGCGGAAGACGTGCAAATTATCGAAGAGCGCGGGCCGACAATGCTGATCGGCGATCATGCCCTGGTGACAGGGCAAATCCCGCGCACCACTGCCTTCGAAAAGGGCAGCCCGCGCCAGGTGGCGCTGATTGACGGCAAGTGGCAACCGGATCCCTGGATTCATGACGACCAGGCTATCGTCATGAACGTGAAGGACAGGGGCTTGGTTGTCTTGACCGGCTGCGGTCATGCGGGGGTGATCAATACTCTTAATTGCGCGCGTGACCTCACCGCCGTGAACCGGATACACGCGGTGATTGGCGGCTTCCATCTTACCGGCCCGATCTTCGAGCCCATAGTCGCGCCCACGGTTCAAGCGTTGAAGGAATTCAATCCCGGCGTTATCGTGCCGCAGCACTGCACCGGTTGGAGGGCGACGCACCTGATCGCCCGCGAGTTTCCCGATGCGTTCATTCCCAATAGCGTCGGGACAACGATGATCATTGGCGCATAACGCCTTGCGCGAAACGCGCTCTGATCCGTGGCGCGTTGACAGACTATTGGGGCGGTGATAGCGCTCATTTCAACTAACTCAAAGGAGAACGAATGATGGCTAAACTCAGACATTTGGCGATACTGACCCATCAGCCGGAAAGGCTGGCAGACTATTACAAGCGGGTGTTTGATATGCATGAGATGTACAAAACCAAAAACGGCTCCGTCCATCTTTCCGACGGCGAGGTGAATTTGGCGATCTTGAATGCCAACGATCCCAAGGAGCCGGGGCATAAGCCGGGGCTGTATCATTTTGGATTTCATGTCGACGATAGCCAGGAAACAACCAAACGGATCAACGAGATCTATCCTGAGGGAGCGCTGAAAGAGCGCATCGCAACCTATGCCGAAGGGCGAGCGACCGATCCGGACGGCAACTTGATCGATATTTCCACCACCGGTTGGGGTCCGGTGCGCCGTAACGATTTATAATTTCGGTGAGCGAACATGCACGGGATTGAGACAGCTGCTGCTGGTTATGTCGCTTGTTTGTATGGTCCGAGGGCAAGTAACGAGATCTTGGATCCAAGACCCGAGAGTCTAGAATCGTGGCAAACGCAATGAAGATCGGCCTGTTTACGGAATTTTCGTATCCGGGGAAATCGGAACAGCAAACATACCGCGAAGTCTTGGAGCAGATCGCCGTCGCCGATGAACTCGGCTACGACTTCTTTTCGATCACCGAGAGTTACGGCAAAGACTTGTTTTCCTGCTCGCCGTTCCCCCTGGGTCTCTATGTCGCCGCAGCGCAGAGGGCGACACGCATTCGCTTTCTCACCGGAATTATCAGCATGCCGCTGCATCATCCGGCGATTTTGGCCAGCGAAATCGCCGCCGCGGATCTTCTCACCAATGGTCGGATCATGGTTGGCATCGGCCGTGGTCATCCCTGGGTGATCAACCGGATGAACGTCGATGCCGCCGAAAGCACCGCGCGCTTCGAAGAAGGCATTCGCATGCTGGTGGAGATTTTCAAAGGCGACTATATCGAAGCACTCGACGGCAGGTTCTGGCAGATTCGTGATTTCAAGCTAAGTCCGCCGCCGGTGCAGGCGCCGCATCCACCGATCTACACCGCAGCCGCGACGACACCCGATAGCGCCAGCTTTGCCGGCAAAGTCGGGCAAGGCTTGGTCCAGCCGGGTTATCTCGGTATTCCATTCGAGCTGGTTCGCGGTTTGACCGAAACCTACCGCAAGAATTTACCCGTAAGCAGCAATAGCGACGTCGTGCTCGGCATTCACTTGCATGTCGCGCGCGATCGCGAAGAGGCCATTGCCAATGGCGCCCTCGCGCTGTCCAGCCAAGCCGACGTGTTTTTGCGCGGCAGATTGAGCCGGCCAACACTCAGCGGTCAAGTTCAAACCTACGCGACCAAGACGGCGTCGAGAGAGGCGTTCGAAAAGTTGTGCACGCCGGAGAAGGCGCGTGCCGCGGTCACGGCAGAATGGCCCAACGTCATGGCCGTCTGGGGCACGCCGAGCGAATGCATTGAGAAAATTATATACTACGTCGACGCACTCGACCCGGAGCAACTGATGCTGAACATCGCTTCGGGCAGCCTGCCTCAGGAAAACGTACTCAACTCGATGAGACTATTCGCAGCCGAAGTAATGCCGGCGGTGCGCGCTCGGTGAATATACGAAAATAGGCTAATCTTCGGGCTCGGCCTCACCGTCGCGACGCAATCATGGTCGCCGCTAACAGAGGAGCGACGGTAGAACAACATCAGGGGTCTCTGAGGTGTAAAACCAGTGTCAAGTCGGTTTGCCTTATGGCGCCAATTCTTTTTCAATCTCGGCTTCGATTTCCTCCAACGGGATGCGTCCAGTGCTTTGGGACCTTTCAGCGAGTAATCGTTGAAACGCTTGGCTTTTACGTAGAGCGGCCACTTCCTGCTCGAAGTCATCGGCTTCGGAAATTACAAACTCCTTGCCATCGGGAGTGAGAAGGACCACGGTTTCTTTTCGCGCAAGGTTAATGACCGTCTCGAGATCCAACTTTTCATCTTTAAGACTTACCGTTTTCATAACTTCATCTCTTTGCCCCGGATGAGTAGAACGTTATGTTCTTTGTGACCGACCGCAATAATCCTTACGATTGGCACGGTTTGAGCGACCACATAAAATTCTCCGTACCTTCCGACCCGGAGTTCCCAAGATGCAGTGGATTGTCACAAATGGACTTGCGGTTCTTTTTTTCTCTATTTTCTTTCCCTTGACGCAGTTTATCGCTACGCTACGGCCTTGAACGGTCGCACTTCCCGAGCGACTCGCTTTCCGAACGCGTCCTCGGCCATGTCCATATCATAGCGGTTTTGAAGATTTAGCCAATAGCGCGGGTTCTGTCCAAAGTAACGGCCGAGGCGCAGCGCCAGTTCGGCTGTAACCGGTCGAGCCCCGTTGACAACATGGCTGATACGCATAGCCGGGACCCCAATTTCCCTAGCGAGCCGGTACTGAGACAGACCTAAATCATCCAATATCTCCTTGAGATATTTCCCTGGGTGAACCGGTTTAATACGGCCCTTTGCCATGATTGCTCCTTAGTGGTAATCAACAATTTCTACTTGTTCCGCATTGCCGTTTCGCCAGACGAAGCAAATGCGCCATTGATCGTTGATACGGATGCTATGCTGTCCCTTCCGATCGCCCTTTAAAGCTTCTAGCCGATTCGAACTGGGTAAGTACAAATCCCTTAACGACACGGCGGCGTCGATCGCGTTCAGTTTCGCAAACGCTCTTTGTTGAATATCGCGAGGAAACCTGCGTGTAAACTCACGGTCGAAGATTCGCTGCGTATCGGCACAGCGAAACGATTTGATCACTCTTCAATGGTAAACAATTTGTTTACCATTGGTCAAGGATCCCAAGAAGAAATCGCTATACCTTGCGAAATCGGGAGCAGACCAGGATCTGAGATAAAGTTTGACAAGCTTGTTCCGTCTGCGGTAACTGTGGCCCGAGACGGAGGGTAGCATGTACATCCATATGGGATTTTTGATTGCTTTCCTGGCTTCTCTACTCTTCAATTGTTCTGTCGCGGCCCAGGACAAGCCCAAAATCTTTGTCGGCGCGGCGAGCAAGACCCTGGGTTATAGCCCGTTTTGGGTCGGAGTGAAAAAAGGCTTCTTTGATCAGCAAGGACTGGACGTTCAATTGGTCCTGCTGCGCGGCGTGCCGATGACCGTGCAAGCCCTTTCCGCGGGGTCTCTGCAAATCGGTTCTGGCGGACCTGAGCCCTATATCGCCGCCAGCGAGCGCGGC
Source organism: Binatia bacterium (assembly GCA_036555515.1). GTDB lineage: Bacteria > Desulfobacterota > Binatia > UBA9968 > UBA9968 > DATACQ01. The sequence continues at coordinate 1,414 of DATBLC010000222.1, read as the reverse complement.
CTCGATTACGTCATTACCGGTGGTATCATCAACGGCCTCACTCATTTTATAATGGCCGGGAAGAACTACAAAACTTACGAAGATCTTCGCGGCGCGACCCTTGGTTCGTCTTCCCTGACTGGCGGCATCGTTACCGGCATGAAAGAAGCGTTGAGGCTCAAAGGATTGGAGTACCCTCGTGACTACAAGATCCTTGTCGTCGCAGGCGGCTCCTCGGGCAATCTTGCCGCGTTGCAATCAGGTCAAATCGCGGCCACGACCATCGCCGTGCCGCTGAACTTTTCGGCGGAAGATTTGGGCTTCAATGCGATCGGTCGCCTGATGGACGGCGTCCCCAACTTTCAGGTGAACTCCGTCGTCGTGAGTCGTTCTTGGGCCCAAAAAAACCGTGAGGTGATGGTACGTTTCATGAACGCCGTGGTGCAGTCGCTGCATTGGCTGTACGATAATCGTGACGCGGCAGTCGAGTTCCTATCAAAAGAGATGAAGCTCAAGCCCGCCCACGCGCTCAAGGGATGGGAGTTCTATACTCAGAATCATATCTGGCCCTACGACGGAGAGCCGAGCATCGAAGGCATGAAAGTAAATATCCGCGTTTACGCAGAACAAACCGGCGCCAAGGGGCCACTCCCCGATGTGCACAAATTCGTCGACATGAGCTATTTGAATGACGCATTGAAAGAGCTGGGCAAACGCTGACGGCGCGTCTGCATTGCATCAAGGATTGACTGGATTGATCCTTATGGCGTATGTCTGGCGCAGTTTGGAGGAATTGCATGGAGTACGTACAGTTCGGCACCACGGAATTCAAAGTTTCACGCATGGGCCTGGGCTGCATGAGCATGTCCGGCGCCTACGGCCCAGCGGATGACAATGAATCGATTGCGACTTTGCACCGCGCGTTCGATCTTGGCATTAACTTTCTCGACACGTCCGCGAGCTACGGCAGCGGCCACAATCACGAACTGATCGCAAAAGCGCTCAAAGGCCGGCGCGAGCGTATCGTCATTCACTCAAAGACCGGCAGTCCTCGTGAGCCGGACGCCAGCGGTAGTCGCAGCGGCAGCACGCCGGAATACTTGACGCAGAATTGTGAGCAAAGCCTCAAGCGCCTCGGTTCGGACCGCATCGACATCTTCTGCATGTCACGGGTGGATCCGGAAATCCCCGTGGAGGAATCGGTGGGCGCGATGGCGCGTCTCGTGGAACAGGGCAAGGCGCGCTATATCGGACTGTCGGAAGCCAGCGCCAACTCCATCCGCCGCGCGCGTAGAGTGCATCCCATCGTATCTTTGCAGATGGAATACTCGCTTTGGTCGCGGGATCCCGAGGGCGGCAACATTCAAGCGTGCCGCGAGTTCGGCATGGGGTTCATGGCCTATTCACCGCTGGGCCGAGGTTTTTTCGCCGGTGC
>DATBLC010000221.1:0-68783 GCA_036555515.1 Binatia bacterium | reverse complement strand
ACGCTATCTCAACTTCTGGTGTCGAAAAGATTGGGAAGACTTGGCACAGGCTGCGGTCACAGCGTTGGCGGATCGATCGTAAAAGTATTTCGCATGTAACTCTTTCCAGTTTTGATCTGCCCCAAGGCGTTTCTGAAGGGTCGATTTTGTCATGAAGGAAACCGAAGAAGTACCCGCTTATCAAAAATTCCGTGTAATCAACGCGGCAGAGAACTGACGTTCACTCCGGGCCTCTAACTTGTAGTCCGCTGAAATAATGGAACCGCTTTTTCTCGAGTAGCTCATTTGCCATGATGCCGCAATCCAGTCGTGCGGGGGCCGCTCGCAAGGGTGATCCCTACCGCGACTGATTTTTATCTGCAGTACTAGGAACAGGCTAAAGCATAGACTTGCGTGGCCCCTTCCGACAAGGGATACGTATTCCAGGTGCTGCCGCTATCCTGGCTGCCAAATACTTCCCCACCACTGGTGGAACAGTACATCCGCTTGGGATTGCGCTCGTCAAAAGCCAGCCCAAACATGGTGGTCTTGGGTTGCGCGCCCATATCAACGCGTTTCATTGTTAGGCCGCCATCGGTGCTGCGGAATAGGGCGCCCATATCACTTTGAAAATTTGCTCCTGCGGAGACCCAGATGGTCTTCGGATCACCCGGCACTTCACGAATGCTACGGCAATACGTCTGCTCTTTGGCATTGAGCGGTTCAATCTGCACCCGTAACCAGTGATCTCCCCAGTCCGTGCTGCGAAACATGCCCGCCCGTGCCACGCTGAGAATCGTGCCTGGACGCCAACTACTGGCAAGCACTCCGTGCATATCCACCGGATCATCATTGAGATACTGCCCATGGCTCAAATTGTCCCAATGCTCTCCGCCATCGCGTGAGCGAATAATGCCCCCAACTTCAATGGCGCCGTACAACAAGTTAGCATCGGCCATACAGCCGGAGAGCATGAGGACGCGCTTGGCCGGGTTGGCGCCTGGCGCCACGGTGACTTCTGGAAAGCGCACACTCACCGGCAACTGTTTCCACGTTTCCCCGCCATTGTCACTGCGGTAGATTTCACACGATTCATAGCCAGCAAACATGACTTTCGGATCACGAGGATGGAACATCAACGACCAGACAGGTAAGCCATGATCGGGGACGTTGACTTTTTCCCAGTGGTTCCCATGGTCCGCGCTACGATATGGCCCGTGCTGGGTGCCAACATACATCACTTCAGGTTGCAGGGGATGCACGGTAATAGCTCTGATGGCCGGGGCCTCAGGAAGGCCGCGAGTGAGCAGTTCCCAGTCACCATCATCATTAGCCATGCGATACAGTCCAGACCTGACCACGCGACCAGGCGTCGTTTCGCCGGCCAGGCCAACATACACATAGGATGGACGGTTGCTTGTAAACATACGGTGCTCCTTTTCTGAGAGAAGAGAGGGAGAAAGACAAGTCAGCCAGTGTCTCTCGCTCTTTACCTCTTGATAACCCCAATCCTCTAGCTTGTATCACGGTATAATCGATGCAATAGACCTGCATCGCTAGCAGGCAAATGCATTCCACCAAAAATGCCTTAGAGTGTCAATCAAAAGAATATGATCAGCAAATAGTGTTCCCCTCCCCCGTCTTCCTCATAGTAGTTCTTGATTAGCGAGATTGACGCCGCGCCGTTATCCGAGGAATTAAAAAGACGCTGGTCCTACGAAATCCGAAAATTTTATGCAAACGACGAAAGACCTTTCTCGGCGGCGAAGACTACAAAAGTAGCTCGGGCGGTTGGAGAAGTATCGCACTCAGTTCCGGTTAATGTTTGTGGAACCAGGATCTGGCGAGGGTCCGGCGGCAACGACGAGCTGGCTCGACTGCGCGAGGAGTTGGAGAAGACTAAACAGGTGTCTTACAAATCCAAAATCCAGCGCGAGCCATCAAGAACAAACTATGAAACAGGCTTTAATTTGGCGGCGGTTATTCTCTCGATAAATTGACAGCGAGCAGATTGAACGCTCGACCTCGCACACTAGCAACCTAGTTCGACTGGACATTGCCAAAAAGTTTCGGTAACGGACTTCCCAATCGGGGTCTGCAACCCGGGCGCGGCTTTGAGGATCGCTGGAATCGAATGGATGAGTATGGCAACGGTCGCCTGGTCGCCAAATATGCCGTCTTTGATGATAACATCGACGCTGGGTTTTCCCTTTATCAGTATTTCATCCCGCGGGTCAGGGGCGTCAAGATAAAACTGCACCTCTAACTCCACGCAGGGTTTCCCATTCTTGAAGCAACGCGCCACCTGCCTCATACCCCCCACCATACCGGCCTCGACCTTGATATGTTGCGTCGATCCAGCCCTCTCGGCGACGATCGGCTCGATGGATTGAGAAATTTTGTCAGGCCGCAAATCAATGCCATCCGCCACGAGAGCCGCGGATTCCAACAATCCCATATGTCCGAATATGGTTTTTCCCAGGCCAGCTTTGAATTTCTCCAGGCTAAGGCCGGCGCCAACCTTCAACTGTAATTGTTTGCGGCGGAGGGAGCTGTTGACGACTCGCTTTACCCGGACGCTTTCAACTTCCAGACAGGCGGCGGCGAGATATACGACTAGACTGTCCATAACAAAGCCCGGGTTAATGCCCACCCCCATGATCGAGACGCCATTGGCCTTGGCCGCTTCATCCAAGCTCTTCGCCAATTCAGGATTCTGCAGCGAAGGAAAAGCGAGTTCCTCCGCGGTTGTAACAATATTCATTCCGGCGCGTGCGGCGGATTCAAGTTGATCATAGATGGAGCGAAAAAAAGATCCTGTGGTAACCATCGCGACATCGGCTTTGCCCTGTTTCAAGAGTGCCGCCGGGTCGCCCGTTACCTCCACGCCGACGTTGTGCTCGAGACCTATGACTTCACCAAGGTCTCTCCCCACTTTCGACTTGTCGGAATCAATCGCTCCGACTATCTGGAGCCAGTCTTTGGTCAGCGCATATTTCGCAACTTCACTGCCGATTGCCCCGACGCCATAGAGTATCGCCTTGATTCTCTTGCCGGCCAAATCAACTGGGTCATTGCGATTTATCATTGAAGCCACCTTGATGGATAGAATAAAACCGAAGAGGTCCGGCGAATGAGCGATCACGCCTGCCTCTTCAGAACGCCCGAAGCGTGGTTGATTTTCAGGCGAGCCGCCGATTAAGCGGCTTTCTTTTCCTGCCAAACTTTGAGCAATTGCTCTTGTTCTTTTTGGTCGAGATGGCTGAGCGCCTGCAGCGCTATGTCGACATTGACCATTTTGCTCCAGGCGTTGATTAACCGGAGGGTGACAGGACCTGGGACTTGGTTCCCGATTCTTAGCCCATTCACACTTTGCACCGGCACTATGGTCGGGCTCGTACCAGCGAGAAACGCCTCGTCGGCATTGTATAGGTCGTACGGCGTAAAATCTCCCTCAACCACTTTAATTCCCAGGTCGTTAGCCATGGGCAGAACAGTAGCTCGCGTGATGCCTCCTAGAACATTTTTGTCTGTTGGCGTACAGAGCATTCCGTTAAGAACCAAAAAGAAATTAGCGGAATTCGTCTCGCTGAGATTTCCGTTGATATCAAGCATTAACGGCAGGCATTTTGGGTCCACCAGTCTAGCTTCGAATAGGGCTATATTGTGGTTCATCTTATTAGTGATTTTTGCTTTCGATTCCAGACATTGGGGCGGTATCCGTCTCGTTGAGGGGATAATCAGTCTGACACCATCAATGAGATGTCGCGCGAACTCCTTAAAGTTAATCGGCACGCAATAAATGGTTACAGTCGACTGTCCTTTTGGTCGATTGCTACCATCCATGAACCGTGTCCCGCGGCTTACTATTTGCCATAGGGCGTACTCATCGTTTTTTCCCAAAAGATGTTTATTCTTTTCAAAAACCTCCAGCGTCCTCTTTTCCATTTCCTCCAGCGAAAGGCCGCAATCTATCCGCGTGTAACAAAGCGACCTGAAGAGCCGTTCGGTGTGCTCTCTCAACTTGAACGGCTTGTGTCCGAACGTCCGTGTAACATCATAAACCCCGTCGCCTGAAGTGAAACCCGCGTCTCCCACCGAAACCTTCGCTTCGCTCTCAGGAACGAAGGAACCATTGAGATAAACTATTCTTTCAGCCATGTCTTTCCTCCATCGTTAGAACAAGGATTTACAGACGCTCGCCCCGGCCTAGTAAAATTAAGCAGGCCAATCAAGGTTGGATGACGGTTTTGCAGTTAATGGCAATTAGTCCTCGTCACCGAAGCGCTCGAGCCGCACGGCCCGCAGGCGCCGCGCTGTCGATATGGCTGAGCGCCTGAGCCACGATATCGACTCCTACCATCTCGCTCCATGCCCGCTGCAGTTTCCTGATTACAGGCCCGGGACCGGGATTTTTTAGCGGTTTATTGTTGATTTTAGAGATAGGAATCATGACGGGTGTAACAGAGGTCACAAACACTTCGTCCGAGGTCATCAGATCATAAACGCTCAAGTCGGTCTCGGAACACGGTATGTTGAGTTTGGACGCCAATTCCAAGATTGTCGACCTGGTGACGCCTTCGAGCACGTTGTCTCGCTTCGGGGTAAACAAAGCGCCGCTTCTCACCAGAAATATGTTTTTGGAAGTGCACTCGCTGAGAAAGCCATAGATATCAAGCATCAAGACCCACGCCGAAGGGTCAACGCTCTGACCCTCCAGATTAGCGAGGAGGAAGTTCAACGAAACATGTTTGGCCTTGGGATCCATGCAGACCGGCGGGACCCTCCTCGTGGAGGCCACGACCAGGGGCGCTCCATCGATCAAACGCTGAGCAAAAGTTTCGAATTTTATCCGGTTGCAATACACCGCCACTGTCGGACGATAAGTCCCCGGAGCTAATTCCCCAATGCCACGCGACACCCTATGAGTGATGGAAAAATCGTCTCCTGGCCCCAAGCTCTTCTCGTTCCTCTTGAAGACTTCTAAGGCAATGTCATGCATCTCGTCCTGAGTTAACCCAGGATCGAGTTGCATAAAATCAAGCGACCGATAGAGCCTGGCGATATGCTCCCGCAATTGGAACGGTTTGTGATTGAACGTTCGGGTCACGTCGTAACTCCAGTCACAATTGGTGAAGCCGCGGTCAAATATAGATATTTTGGCCTCGGTATCTTTGACGTACGAGCCGTTCAGATAGACGATGTTGTCAGCCATCAGACTTCCTCCGCTGTGTAGGTTGACGATTCTGCTTCGATCTCATACCAGATAGTTGGAGGCTGCGTCAACTTCAAGTCGGTTCGCGCACAGACCTGGACATTTCATTCGTGTTGGAGTAAGTGCGGATCATGAATTTCAATGAGCTATCCAGCACTGCGGATCGAGTCCCAGAGATCGAATCCTTGAATTGAATCATAATTTCGACGACTCGTCCGGCGGGAAAGGTGATCGAAAAGGAGAAAAATAATGGTAAATTTTGTTGCGATATCAGTCTTTTTATTTCTGTTGTTTTTTCGGGCGCCTGCTTTTAGCCAGGACGCGAAACTCATTGAGGCAGCGAAAAAAGAGGGGGGAAAGGTCGTCGCCTATGGTTCGCTTCAGGCCGATATCCTGGAACCGGCCAAAAAGGCTTTTGAAAAGAAGACCGGGCTCACTTTAGAATATTGGAGAGCGTCTGCGACGAAGGTCATGGATCGCGCCGTCAACGAATTCCGGGCCGGAAAACCGCTGTTCGACGTGCTTTTCATCCCCAGCAACGAAGCCAGGTTTTTACTCAAAGATGGAATGATGGTCAAATATTTGCCTCCCACTGCCAATGACTTTCCCAAGGAGGCCATCGATCCGGATATCGGTGTTATTCATCGTCGGGCGGTCATTGGTGTGGCCTTCAATACCGCCATCATGAAACCCGTCGACGCGCCGAAGTCTCTCGAAGAGCTTGTCAAGCCCCAATACAAGGGAAAACTGGCCATGCCTGATCCGACCCAGCACTCAACCACCGCGCAGTGGCTTGCCAGCTTGTATAAAGTCTTGGGCAAGGAAAAATCGGAAAAGTTCATTCGCGATTTGGCTGCGATAAAACCCGTTCTTCTAGAATCTCTCGCGCCGACCGCCGAGCGGATCAGCACCGGAGAGACGCCAATTGGAATTACGCAACTAAATTCAGTCTTTCTCTATCGGCAAAGGAGTGCTCCGGTGGACTATGTGAGGCTCGGTAAATTCCTGGGGGACCAGAACCTCTTGGTCCTGGGCAGCAAAGCCGTTCGTCCCAACGCTGGGAAAGCGTTCATCAATTTCTACCATAGCGATGAGAGCATGAAGATCATCGCTAAAGCAGGCGAGTTCGTGACCAGAGTGGGAATCTACCCTCCCCTCCCGGACGCAGACAAGGTTCAGTTCATTCCGATGGACGAGCTGGACGAGAAAGATTATGCCGCGAAGAAAATTGAATACCGAAAGATTTTTCTACAGTAAATCTCAAGCCTTCGCGAGCTGTTGATCGTTGGTTGGTGATCGAGTGCGGCCGACGGGTCTTCTTAAACATCATGATTTTCCGCAAATCGCTATTTTGCAGGAGGACGATATGAAGGTGGCGAAAAATACGCAGAGAAGGAATCAAAGCGGTGTGGCAGGCTTTTTGGTTCTTTCCCTCGCGGTGTGTATTTCTCTGGTTCCCAGCGCCAGCCACGGCAAAACCGCAGGCGAAGTGCTCAAAGCGTACGAAGGGCTGACCGGGAAGCAAAGGGAGCAAAAGCTGATCGAGGGCGCCAAACGCGAAGGAACTATGGTGGAGTATGGGATCACGGCTAGCGACAGCTACAAGCGTGTCCTCGAAGAATTCAACAAGAAATATCCGTTTATAACCACGCGTTATCAACGCGCCGGCGCGGTGGACACCTATAATAAAATCGTCAATGAGGCCCGGGCTAAAGCATTCAATGCGGACGTTATCAGCCTCAACCCCGGACAGGCCTACACAATATTTAAGGATGGTTTGCTGGATCCCTACCTCAGCCCGAGCCGGCAGGGAATCAAAAAAGAATTTCTCGACAAGAATGGTTACTGGACCACACTCCACCACCAAGTCGTCGTCCTCGGATATAACACCAACAAAGTGAAAAAGGAGGAGATCCCTAAAAGCTACGAAGATGTTCTCGATCCTAGATGGAAAGGAAGAATGATCATGGATGACGAGGATATGGATCTGATGGGAACCATCGTTGAGTATTGGGGCAAAGATAAAGGGATCACCTATTTTAAAAAATTGGCCCAGAATGAACCTTCGATACGGCGCGGCCACTCTTTTGCGGCACAACTCCTGTCCTCAGGAGAAACTGATATGGTTCCTTGGTTGTTTGGCTACCGGGTTTTGGAGTTAATGCGGAAAGGGGCGCCGCTCGGGTTTGTCCTACTGAAACCTGTCCTGACACTGCCGACTCACGTCATGCTAGCTAAAAATGCTCCTCATCCGCACAGCGCGGCGTTGTTCATAGATTGGGCGCTCTCCCGCGACGGCGCGATGAAAATCTTCGCTGAGGAATTCGGCATACCCACGGCCCGCTCAGGTTACAGAACCAAATCTCCGGAGCTTGAGGCGCCGGAGTATTTGGCCGTAGATCCCCTGAGGATCGGTCCGAATTTCGCGGAATACACCAAACTCTACTGCAGCATCTTGAAATTCTGTTGAGATCAGGCTGCGTCATCGAGATAGACGAAAAGGTTTTGAGTTTTGCCGCAGGCGTAGCTTTTACTTATCGCTACTGCTTGCTGTTTTTCTGGTATCAGACACGTTAAGGGATCTCACAGGCAAGGCGCTCAGTATCGATGGCAAATTGATCAACCTAATATATGGAGTTCAAGATGAAGATTCTGAATGTAACCATGGTAATGATTTTGACCATGCTGTCATATGCCTGGGCTCAAAGCGGTAAATCCAAAACCATCGAACAGTTGGCGGCCTACGCAGGACCCGATCGCGAGCAAATACTTTTAGAGGGCGCCAAGGCTGAAGGTAAGGTAATTTGGTATACATCCTTGTCTGGCGGTTCGTATGAAACGATAGTAGACGTTTTCCGTAAGAAGTACCCTGATATCGAAATCGAGGTTTATCGGGCAGGCAGCACAGATCTGTCGCAAAAAATCCTCGCAGAAGCTCAGGCTAACCGCAATATCGCAGACGCCATCGAAAGTACCCCACCAATCTTGATGCTGCTTCGCGAAAAGAGACTGATTAGGCCCTACACTACGCCCGTGCTCAAAAAGTATCCTGAAGGCGCCAGGATCAAAGCGGATGGAGACCAGGTCTTTTGGGTGACCGACCGAGAGGCTTTCATAGGCTTTGGCTACAATACAAAGCTCATCCCACCCGCCGCTGTACCAAAAAACTTTGACGACCTGCTGAGACCAGAATTGAAGGGCAAAATGGCTTTTAGTATTGAAAGCACGGGCGATCAGGTTATTGGCACGATGCTCAAGTTCAAGGGGAAAGAGTACGTTAATAAATTTAAATCCCAGGGAGTCAAGCTGTTTAAACTTTCAGGCAGTGCGCTGCGAGACCTTATTATCTCCGGGGAAATGGCCTCCTCCCCTACCATCTTCCAGGACCATGCGCTGGTGAAGATAGAGCAGGGGGCACCGTTAGGTTGGGTGCCCATGGACGTTGTCCCCACAAACGCGGGCGGTTCCGCGCTATTTGCCAAAGCTCCGCATCCGCACGCAGCGCTACTACTTATCGACTTTATCATCGGAGCCGACGGTCAGGGCATATTGGAGAAGTTCAAGTACGGCGTGGCATGGAAAGACTATCCCTTTAAGCGTTACTACACGGAACGAAATATGAGCAGCGCGCAATATCAAACAGCGTTAAAAGATTGGCACAAGATAGTACGTACGCTCGGGCGCCAATAGTCAGATTGGATAGCCGAACCATTCTGGAGCGCTGAGAAGCGTCGGTCATCAAACCACCAAGCTGTAGCGACGGCTCAAGCGGTGAAACACGCTCGCCAAGAGTACAGTTCCCGCCGTAATTCCCAGAGCGAAGGCCGAAAGTGTTCCAACGTGACCATTTCCCCAAAGTTCCCAAATAATAACTGATATCACCTGAGACCCGGGGCTATAGAGGAGAAGCGAAACTGACAGTTCTCGAACCGTGATTAGGAATACATAAATCCAAGCGGCAAAAAGCGCAGGCATTATCAACGGAATCACAATGCTACGGGCTACCTGTCCCCAGCTAGCCCCGCTTGCCGTCGCGCTCTCCTCGAGCTCGCGATGGATACCCAGCAACCCAGAGTGACAGAATCTCATTGCGTAGGGCAAATAGCGAGCGATAAAAGCGGCGACCATGATCCAGACCGTACCGTATATCGGAATAGGTATTGTTAAATACATTTTGAGAATCGCCACGGCCATCACGATCCCCGGGAATGCCAGCGGTAGCATAGCTAGGCGATCTAAAGTCCAACGCATTCGAATGTTGGTTCGAGCGACGACCCATACAGCGATAAAGGCCACAAATACAACACCACTAGCTGAGGTGATACCGACTGTCAGGCTGTTTACAATGGATCTCACAATCTTCGGCTCGTTGAAGGCTGTCACGTAGTTATTTAGCGATATTTGGGCAAGCGCGCCGATCGATGGAGTCTGCAAGTAAGGAATCAGAGAACACCAAAGAAGAGCAGTGAGTGGCAGGACTTGAAGGAACGGCAACAGGAGCAGCAATATACCTCCGAACCACCGCCATTTGCCCAAATCTTTGCGCCGAGGCTGAAATCCTTTTCCCGTCACCGTCGTAAACCGGTGCGAATGTTGAGTTACTCCGTAGTAGGGAATCAGCGCCAGCGCTACCAGCGCTATCAGAATAACCGAATAGGCGCTTGCATTCCCATACTCTGGCAGATATCCCCCTGTCAGCTGCAGATAAATTTCGGTTGTGAGAACTTGTATTCCTGCTGGCAAACCGATTAGTGCCGGAATCTCAAAAGCCTCCAGACTCCTTATAAATGTGAGCATCAAGACCGCTAACACACTCGGGGTCGCCATGGGCAAGGTCACGCGCCAGAACACCTGCCAATCGCTGCTACCCGCCACCACAGCCGCTTCTTCCAGTGACGGATCCATCGATCGAAATGGCGTCGCTATGAGCAGGAACACCACCGGCGTCCAAAGGAAGCCTTCCACTAGGACCATTCCCCCCATCGAAAAGATATTGAATAGAGGCGACACATCAGTGAGGGAACGGACGATGACGTTCAAAAACCCGGCCTCGGGTCCAAGCAAGAGAATCCATCCAATCACTTTTATCAGACCTGGAATAGCAAATGAGACGAAGGCGGACACGTAAGCTAAAGTCCGAAATGGGGCGTTACTGCGTTCCGCAAGCCAAGCGAGAAGGGCGCCGAACAATAACGCCCAAGCTGAACTGCCGACAGAGAAAAGGACAGAATTCAAGAACAGCTCTGTGAATTCGGAAAATGATTCAAAAACAGTGGCATAGTTCGCGAGCGTTAGTCCCTTCGTTTCTGCTTCCGGTGGAGGCACAAAGCTAGAGAAAGCAATGAATAATAGAGGAGGAATGACCAAATACGCCACCACGGCCGCGACAAACACAAAGAGCCAAAAGGGATACTGACTGCGCGCTTGACTTAGAAAATCTAAACCAATGATGATTTTTGAAGCCGTGTTGGCCCGAAGAGGGGTGGCTGAATATTTTTCTTCTCGTTTCATTTTTTGAAGTTCCACGTTCACTGAACCTTGCCGAACAAGCAAAGAAAAACTATAAGCCTTTCTTTGTAAGACACAATACTCGCACAATTCTTAATTTGTAAACCTATCGTATCGCCCTCAATGATCACCTGAAAACCGACCAACGGATTGAGCCCGAGACCACGTTGTTTTTTTACCTCTTTGCCTCCTGATCCACCAAGTCCATTTTGGTACCCCAACTGCGCGGGCCGCATTTGAGAACGTGACCGAGATGGACGAATTAGATGATTTAGGGGACTCACTGGAATAAGTCTTTACTACGCCCTCGGACTGGGGAGATTTAACTGTGACTAATTAAGGGAAGAACGGTCGGCGGTTTGCTGAATCTTCATGCCGAATATTACGAAGTTATGTACCCAGAATCGATGGAGACATTCTCGGTACCCAGCTCGTTCCATAGGACTCTAGCGGACGCTGCCAGGATCTTTGGCCTCACGCGGGAACCAGCCCCCCAGCCGATGGTAAGCCTTCAAGTAGTAGCTAATCTGCCCCTGATTGGTCATCGCGTTCTCCAACACGCTGACCAGACGCACGGCGACGGTCGGCAGCGGTTGATACTGGGGCTCGTCGAGCTGCCGTGCAAGGTCTTCATCGGTTAACGCCTCTAGATATGTCTTGGTTAGGGAACTTACCGGGGCTCGGCTTTCTATTCTTGCGGGTCCTGACGAAGCGATACCTTGGTAATAAACAGTTTGGAGTCAGGCAAACCTTGTGCCCCATTTTGCATTTTCCGAGGAATCCAGGCTAGCGTTTCGTCCCCCACAGAGTCTCGAAAAAACCGCTCTTTTCCATTTCATCCAGATAGCGGCGGTCCGTCAACTGCTGGACTTGAACTTTCTTGGCACGCGCGTCGATGATCGAGACCTCATCCAGTATGGCCTGCAGTGCCTCGGGTTTCATCTCCAGCTTCGGGTCCATCGCTTTGACTTCGTTACCGTATGTGGTTTCGAGGATCTTCCGGTCATTGATACGCAAGTATTTGGTAAGGATTCTAAACGTGGACTCCCTGTCCGAATGAAAAACTTTCGACGCCTCCGCCATCGCGCGCATGAATTGACCGATCACTTGTGACCGCCTGGCCAGGATTGAGCGGCGGGTAACGAAAGCCGCGGCGGCATAGGGAATGCGCATGTCGGGTCCATAGATCAGATAATGATAACCTTGAGCCACAGCGCTCTGGCCATAGGTCAACATCGCCGAGGCGTCCACGGAGCCGTTCAGGAGCGCAGCGACATCGGCGGCATCACCGCCGGTCTGGCGAAAGATCACGTCTTTTGCTGGATCGATGCCGAAACGCGGCAGCACCTGAAGCGCGAAGTAGTGATTGTTGCTGCCGATGCGGTTGACTCCGATGCGTTTTCCTTTGAGGTCTTCGGGTCGCTTGATATCTGGGCGGGCGACGATGCTATGCGTCAGGTGATTTTTTACGGCGCCAATGAAAACAAAATCCTGCGCTCCCTGGACATAAGCACTGATGATGCCGATCCCGCCAACCAAGCCCACGTCCGCATCGCCGCCGACTAAAGCGGCCGTGGCCGTGCTCGACGAGCGCATGAGGACGAGATCAAAGTCCAGATTGTATTTGCGGAACAGCCCGGCCTCACGGGCAATGATGGGCAGGGACTGTGAAACGGCTATGGCGGAGTGAATGCCCACGAGCTTGTCGGCCGCCCAGACAGCGAGGGATGAAGAACCGACAATAAGCAGGCAACAGCCAGCAATACAAAAGCTTCGCATAGGGTAGTCTCCTGAACATGGGTCGAAAACTAGGGCACCTATACTCTTCAATGGCTGCTGTCGTCAATCTTGGATTCGCTAATTACCACGTATTAAGCAGCCTCTATTTTTTCCTACACGGCCGTCCCGTTTGGAGATGTCGCGCTTTCTTTGCTTTTCTTTGCCTGTCACGATAACTAGATAGCCGCTCCCCAGAAAGGGGAACCGCTTGATTAACAACAGCTCGTTCCCGGGCGCGTCTTTTGTTGATGCAAGCTTGATCGCGGGCATGCGATCCTGAGGAGGTCCGCTATGTCACCGAACGAAAGCATTCTTTTTACCTCCCTTGCCATCGGCAAGCTCTCCATTGCCGGACGGATCATCAAAACTGCTACTTCGGAAACGCGTGCCACGGCGGATGGCTTTGCTACGCGGCAGCATATTGACTTCTACCTGCCGATGGCCAAAGGCGGCGTGCCGCTCATCATTACCGGGAATGTTTATCCCAGTCTTGATGGCAAATCCACGCCATTGCAAATGGGCGTCGATGACGACAGTAAAATTCCCGCGCTCAAGCAACTGGTCGATTCAATGCATGTGCACGGCACCAAGATCTTCGCGCAACTGAATCATTCCGGACGCCAGGTTATTCCTAGCTTCGCCGGAATACCCGAGGCCGTGTCCGCGTCGAGCGTCAAAGACTTGTCGACCGGCACGCGCCCGCGTAGTTTGACCGTGGCGGAAATCGAACGCATCGTGCAACGGTTCGCTGACGCCGCTGCCCGCTGCAAGAAGGCCGGCTTCGACGGAGTGCAAATTCACGCCGGACACGGCTATCTGGTCAATCAGTTCCTCACGCCTTACACCAACAAACGCACCGACGAGTACGGCGGCTCGTTCGAGAACCGCTTGCGATTCCTGCGCGATTTATACCGCGCGATGCGCGCGCGGGTCGGCAATGACTACCCGCTCATCATCAAGCTCAACGGGTCCGATTACCTGCCGCTTCGGCCCGGTTTGAAAACCCGCGAGCTGGTTGAGATCGCCAAGGCGATGGAGCACGAAGGCATCGATGCGGTCGAGGTGTCCGTCGGTCAATACGAGTCCGGTTTTCCGATGGTGCGTGGCACCTTCGGCCGCTGCTTGAATCATATGCTGTCGGGGGGCGTGCGCCATCTAGTGTGGTGGCGAAGGATTGCTTTCAATTTGTTTTGGCCGTTGCTGGCGCTCGTTTTCAATCTCCTCTTTAAAGGACGCGAAGGCTTCAATCTTCAGTACGCGCGCCAATTCAAACGAGCCCTATCCATTCCGGTGATTTGCGTCGGCGGGTTTATTAGCCGGGAAGCAATGCAGACGGCCATCGAACAAGGTCTGTGCGACGCGGTTTCCGTTGGCCGCGGGTTTATCGCCGATCCGCTGTTGTATCGTCACTTGCACGATGGAACCTCTGGACCGCGGTGCGTGGATTGCAACGCCTGTGTCGGACTCATCGGGACGCAGCCGGTCGACTGTTATCACCCCAGAATACGCGGTGAAAAAGACGCGATGCTGGCGGCAATGGAAAAATAAGCATCGTCGGAGAAGCAAGTTTATCAATC
Organism: Binatia bacterium; assembly: GCA_036555515.1. Classification (GTDB taxonomy): domain Bacteria; phylum Desulfobacterota; class Binatia; order UBA9968; family UBA9968; genus DATACQ01. The sequence goes on along the minus strand of DATBLC010000221.1, from coordinate 54,725 downwards.
CTCGATTCCCCCACCATGGCAAGTGGACGAGACGCGTGTCTTAAGAAGGCTGCATAGGGAAAACCGAGACAAATTAACCAGTGTAGAAGGCGTCGCGTCTGCTATTTTGACTTTGCGCCGAGTACAAGGCCGCCGTTTCAACAACCTATGTGCGGTGCTCACGCTTGCGGATCATTAGGACCGGGCTTTCAAATCTAGAATTTTGACGAAGCGGCGCCTTAGTCTACGCGATGCATTGCCAGCGGGCCGCGAGGAAATAATAGCTCGGAGTCCAGGATCAGAGCTTTATCTTTACTGGCAACTCTCCCGATGCCACTAAATTACTTGAGAGTTCCTAAAGCCTCCCTCGGCTTACCGCCGGTGCGTCATGAACCCCGTATCCTTATATATATGTCGTCCGTGAAAGCCGGCTGCGACGACGAGTCAGGGGTTTGATGCTGACCTTTTCATTTCGACGTTTCGGGAATTCCCGAAACGTCGAAGCGTGCTTGTCACCGCCATGAGTTTCACCATACATCGCGTCGAAGAACGAAACCGAGTACCGTCAATCACGCATCTGCCGGCTGTTTTCAAGATCATTAGGCGAAGCCTTTAGGTCAAAATCCAGTGCAGCCTCTCGGACGGGTCCGACCTGGCAGGACTCTCAAATTTAACTTTCCTGTTTGCCAGGCGTGACACTAGAACTTCGTCAACCTAAAGGTACATCCAGTTTGTACAGCCGGGCGGCATTCTCGCCGAGAATTCTCTTCTCCGTTATTTCCGAAAACCCCGCGGATCGAATGCGCGAAACGGTTTCCGGCCATTTGCTGTCGCCATGCGGATAGTCTGAGGCATACATGATGCACTGATCGCCGCAGGCGGCGATCACGGCGGGTAGCATGATCTCGCCGGGCTCGCACGAGACCACCATTCGTCCTTGTGCAAAGAGCTCGCTGGGTTTTGTGCGGTTCCTGGGCCGTTTGCGATTTAGAATCCCGTCATACATGCGTGGATCTTTTTCGCCCCGTTCATGCATTTCGTCCATTCGTTCGATCCAATAGGGCAACCAGCCGCAGCCGGTTTCGAGCAGACCGAAGCGTAGATTGGGGAAGAGATCGGCGATGCCGCCTCCAACCAGAGATACCGTTGCGGTAGTCAAGGTTAGCGGCATCGATACCGCTTTGGCTCCCCAGAAGTGATCGAACAGATCCTGTCCGACAGTCGGGTACATGCCGGTTACAGTGTGCACGCCGACGCCGACATCGAGCTGCTCGACGGCGTCCCAGAAAGGATAAAGATCGGGATGGTCCAGCGTGCGCGCCCCGAGGGTGCCCGGAACCATGACGCCGACTGCGCCGAGCGCGGTGACCGCGCGCCTTAGCTCTTCGCTTGCGGCTTTGGGGTCCTGCAGGGCAACGACCGCGGCAAAACGCAAGCGTCCGCCGGCCTGGGCGCATTTCTCCGATATCCATGTATTGTACGCATGTGAAACCGCAGTCGCCAAACCCGCATGCTCCCAGCTGTTAATCGACATCAAGACGTTCGGGTAGATGACCTGGAGATCGATGCCTTCGAGATCAAGGTCTTCTAGACGACCGCTTACGTTGTTCAAGTCCCAGTCTTTACATTTGCGCGTGCGCACGGTGCCGGCGATGCTTCCTGGAGTACCGGGACCCCAGCCGAAGGGTTTGGCGATGACGCGCCCTTCGATGATGTAATAGCCTCGCCCGTCGTCAAAAGTGATAAAGCGCGGCCGATTGCGATAAAATTCCTTATCCAGATAGGTGTCGAAAACTTCTTGCGGGATATGGGTATGGCCGTCGGCATCGATGATCATAACACCGATCTCCTTGTTTCTAGCGGGTGAGGTCGCGTTGTACGGTCCGAATTATTGTCCAATCGACAAAATCCTTCGGCGCAAAGCTTGATTGCGTGATTTTTGCGTCTTGTTGGGCGCGCTTGATGGCGGCGAGAATCAACTCATCGGAACATTCCCCGCTCTGGTTGTACGTGGGCAAAACAGCTTCGTACGCGACTTGCGCGGTTTCGCGATCGAGATTCCAGTCTTTTTGAATCAGTGCAATCGCATCGCCGGGACGCTCCTTCGCGTACCTTAGTCCGCGCACGAAGGCGCGAAGCATGCGACGAACTTGGTCCGGGTTGTCGCGCAGTTTGGCGCGCCGCAATACCAGACCATTCTCAACGAACCGCGGCAGCACGTCGGGACCTGAAACCAGTCGATTGTATCCTTTCCTGACCGCCGTCGAATCATATGGCGGCGAGAGCGTGGCCGCCGCTACGGCGCCGGAAAAGAGCGCCGTGAGTCCCTGAGTGACATCTATGGTGGAAATCAGCTTGACGTCCTTTTGAGGATCCATTCCCAGATGTTTGACCATCGCCACGGTGGCGTGGTAATGGCTGCCTCGCGTGCCGCCGTGTCCGATAATGCCGCCGCGCAACGCCTTGCCATCTTTGATATCAGGCCGAGTGATCAAATAGAGGAGCGGCTTGTCAGTTGAAACATAGGTCGCGACCAGCGGCGCACCTCCGACGGCGGCCCCCAAACCGGAGTTCAACGCCGTAATATAGTCCAAATCCCCGGACACCAATGCTGCGATCGCGGTATTTGTCTTGGTTGTGATCGGCTTGAAATCAAATCCTTCGCTCTCGAAAATACCATGCCGCTCAGCGAGGTAAATGGGCAGATTGAGCACATGCCTGGCGGAAAGGCCTAGAGTGACGGACTCGGGTTTGCGCGACGGGATGGATTTGTCCTGGGCAGCCGCAGCGGCCAGTGTCAGCCACGTCAGTATCAGTAAAAACCCAAAGACGCAGGTTGGCGGAGTGAACATAGCGTTGCCACAAGATCTATATCGTTTTGGCCGAGAAAACGTCAAGCGCAAATTGATCACGGTGATGTCTCAAAGATTAAGCCCGGATTCCGCAGTTATTAAGGAGTCCTTGAGTAACCAAACAGCGACCGAGGGGTGAGACCTGGAGAGCGCGGGCACAGGAGCGCAAAGGTTGTTTTCAGGCCCTGCCGGCGGGCATTTCCACCTATGGAGAGGACGGGGTGGTGGACGGCAAGGCAAAGAACCATTGACCGCGATCGGAAGGGCTCGCCTCTCGGTCGCACACTAGCCACATAGTCTCTAAATAACGAACTCATTAGTAACATTCCGTCGAAGCACCGCTGCTCGATGTCTGCCCGGAGGCAGAAACCCATCGACTTTGCTACGGAACGGTTGCCTCCTCGCGCTTCCTGTCGAGCGCAACTGCGAATCCCGGCTAAGTAAATTTGTACACTGAGTCGCGTTTGTATTTTGGACTTCGGCTTCGGGTACAAGGTCGCCGTTCACGCTTGTCTAGGGTAACCGCTTAGAATGGTCCACCGGCTCGATTTCGCGCGGTGTGAAACGATTCCGCCGCCTTACGGACGACTTCCTCGGCGTCAAGGGCAACAAGCTCGCCTTTCTGTTTGAGAATGCGCCCGTCGATGACCACCATGTCGACGTTTTGCGGTTGTGCTTGTTGCACGAGCAATAGCGCGGGATTAATGAACGGCGCTACATTGAGATCGTTCGTGCGCACCAAAATAAGATCCGCGCGTTTTCCCGGCGTCAGCGAGCCGACGCGATCGGCTATGCCGAGATCCTTGGCTCCGTCAAGAGTCGCCAACTCCAGGATCCGCCGCGGCTGCACTTCAAGAACATCCATCGAGCGCAGATGGTTGAGCTGCAGCATCAGACGCATGATACAGAACATATCCGCATTGCCGCCCACCGTGGTGGTATCCACGGACAGGCTGCACTGAACTCCCCGCTTGAGCAGATCGCCCAGATACGGCAAGCCGGAGGCCAGCCGCGAAGCGGTGAAAGGAGCGATGCTGACGTGAGTCTTGGTTTCCGCGATCATGCCGCGCTCCTGTGGGGATGCATTGTAAGTGTGAATGAGTTGCACATCGGATCCAAGCAATTTGTCTTTATAGAGCATCTCGATACGGCGAAATCTTTTGATCTCCCCGAGCGATCGTCCGGCGTGCTGGGTAATCGGTAAGCCTTGACTGCGAGCAAACTCCCATTCCTTGCGGTAGACCTCAGGTGGAGTATCGCCGGCGCCACGGGATGCGAAGCCCATAGTGAGAAGTCCGTCATTGGATGGACCGAACCATTCCCGCTTTACCCTTGCGATATCATTAAAATCGGCCGTTTCCTTTGGCTTCTGTTGCAAGTTGCGGCTGTAGCCGTAGGAGAAACGCGCGCGAATACCGACATCACGCAGGGCGCGCAAATCGGCGTCCGCATAAGCACCGTTAATAATGTTGTGCGACCAATCGTGAATCGTTGTGATGCCGGAGTTGACCGCCTCGGCGATGCCCAACTTGGCGCTGTTGTAGGCGTCTTCCGGGGTCATCACCGGACCGAGCCGGCTCATCACGGGAAAATAGTCGAAGTCTCCGTCGGCGACGATGCCGCGAGCGAAGCTTCCCCATAGATGAAAATGGGTATCGACGAAACCGGGTAGCGCGATGCGATTGCGCCCGTCGATTTCTTCCGCGCCCGGCGCGCTGAGCTTCGTGCCAACCGCTACTAGGGCGCCGTTGCGTACGTGAATATCTCCGTTGGGAATATCGCCCAGTTTTGGATCCATCGTCACAATATAGGCGTTGCGCACGAGAAATTCGCCGCGCCGGGGAAGCTGGCCCGGGACACGATCGGCTGAGCCCAGTCTCGAACCTTGTTGCGAACCCATAGCGCAGGCGGAAAGCCCAACGGCACTGACGGCGGCAACTGCGCCGATAAAATCGCGACGGCTAAATGCGTTATTTTCACTCATGGCAACGGCTCCTTTCTTCGCTCGTATACTATGGCCTCGGTCAGACTTACTCCAACTCTTTCGAAGCCGAGGGCTGTGAATTTGCCAACGGCGGGCGGAGATTGCACGCCGCAAGGGATTACCGCCGGATCGCTTCCATTTCGCCGCGCTTGACGTAGTCGTCGAAGGGTCCGGTGATGCGGATGACTTCTCTGACGGGGTAATCGAGCATCGGAAATACCATGACGAAAAGGTCGCCGGCAATGCCGAGCTTGCGCGTTTGGTCGGAGACCGGCGGGAAGGCCAGGGTGCGGAGCGACGACCTGCCGGTGAAGGAGGCAAACTCGACGCGCTTGCCGCCCGGCGTCAGGGCGAAAATCTTATGCGAGCGCCGCTGCGCGACAAACAAATTGTTTCCAGGGCTGATGCTCATTCCTGAAGGCAGGGCGCCGGAATAAACCCTCTCGCGCTTGGCGCCCGACAGCGGCACGCGCAGGATCTCGCCGCTGCGGTCGATGTGTTCGGAATCATGAGTGCCGTCGCTGCCGATCCAGAGATTGTCCTTGGCATCAATCGTCAAGGTGCGGCCGCGACCGAGGCCGGTGAGCCAGCGAGGATCGAGAACCTTGCCCTTGTCGTTCAGTTTCACGACCACGCCCAAGTCGCTATCGACGACGTAGACGTTGCCCACGTTGTCGAAGGCAATGCCTTCGGGGTCGCGCAACAAAGGTTGTCCGGAGGAAACAGGTCCGCCGGCGAATGGCGAGCCGGCGCCTCTGGGACTCAATCGGTAAACGACGCCGTAGCCTGCCGGATGGCTCGTGCTGACAAAAACTTCGCCGCGCCGGTTGACCGCCAACTCGTCCGGATCATGCAAAGGCGGCCCGAAGAGAAACCGCTTTTCCGTCGCGGGCGTCACTTTGGCGGCGCCCGGCGGGATGCGGTAAATCCGCGCATCACCGCGGCCGTAAATCTCCTTTAGACGATTGGCCGTGCGCGCGAAGTAGAGTGCGCCGCGGCCGTCGAAGGTCATCGACACGACCGCGGGGATTCCCCTTTGGTCGTCATGAAAGCCGGCGCCGGTCACGTAGATAGAGGCTCGGAATCCCGGCGGCAGCTTAAGCCCGCTCGGGTCGTAGCCGGCAAAACCAGGCGGAAGAAGAAGATACTGGCATAAGACGAACGCGACGCCATGCGCGATCGTCAAAACGAGGGACCGCCGAACCATTCGCCGCCTCATCTGCGCCTTTCTCCCATGGAGATCATCATCGCCTTTGCCGGGCAACTCGACCCGGCGCGCGGCAGTCTCCGGTCGTGCTGAGCCTGGTCGAAGTATTCATAGGGTGTTTCAACAGAATGAGATCTTACTATCCGTCGCTGCGGGGGGAGCCTTGCTTGCTGAGTTGGTGTTCGCGCACTGGTCGCTCGCGGTGCAAGACGATTATGACGCAACGCGCGCTCTTTTTATCAGACCCCCTCCGCTACCTCTTCAGAGCCTCATCGATCACCTTGTGGGCGGCATCGAGATCTCGGAACTCGGGACGATAAACGGAGATAAATCTGTCGCCCGCTTTGGGTTTGTATGGTTCGACGCTAGGATCCGGAGGAACGTCTTCCCGCAAACTGAACATGGGATCTACGCGCAAAAAATGTTTTTGATAATGCGTCTGACCCTCTTTGGATAGGAGCCAGTTGATGAACAGCTTCGCCGCGTTGGGATGGGGCATGTGGCTTAGAACACTCAGCGAGCCCTGGGTCGCGCGCATGTAGATTCCTTCCTTGAACGCGCGCGGCTCGAAGCGCGCCAACGGCAGCCGCTGCTTCATGGCGGCTTGAACTTCGCTCGCCGAAGGTGCGAGGGCGATGGCGAATTTACCCACGGCGAGCCAGTCCACGAGCTGGCGGCCGTCGCGCGATAAGGTGATATCCATTTCACCAAAGAGCTGTCGCAGGAATTTGGCGCCGAGCTCCGAGTGGTAGTAGGTGAACTGCAACAGCCCGGTAGGAAAACCGGCGAGTTTCGGGTCCATTGCGGCGATCTTTCCCTTCCATTTGGGCTTCAGCAGATCCCAATAGGAGCTGAACTCCTTCGCGTCCACCAGGTTTGTATTGTAAGCCATATCCGAGCGCACCACTCCTTCAAAAACAAAAATATACTTGCTCTCGGGGTCGCCGTACGGATGTTGATTGCGAAACCAACTCGACGGATCTTTAACCTCCGGCAAGATCAGGAGCGGCTGAATCGGTTCTAGAACCTTGGCCGGGTAAAGAACGTCGAGGGGCGTACCCGTAGAGCCTAGATAAATATCCGCGAGGTACTTGTCGGCTCTTCGTTCCGCCATGATGCGAGCGATCAAATCGCCGCCCCGGCCCATGACCGACACGAGCTTAATGGCCGGGTAGCGCTTATTGAAATCGCCGAATACTTTATCGAAGGGCCCTCGGGTGTGATAAACGGTGACCTGCGCGTCTTTCTTGGCTGCCTCGATGATCTGATCCCACTCCGTCTCCCGGGCTTGTTTGGCTTGCGCAGCATGCCCAAGAGCCGTCCATACATAGAAGAATATTGCGCAGATTGCGGCGGCACCAGGTAAAAAGCTCATGAGCAGTTTGTCCTTTTTCGTTCCAACTATAACGCGCAGTGGGCGCGACCGTCGTCCGTTGAACTTGGAAATTCGCTCGGAGTTTTGACCTCTGTATATTTCAACTACATGAATTCAATATTCGAAGCCCGGGTCATGAGTCAAGTGAATGCTTGACGCTCGCGCGCGGTTTGCCTAAGCTCTAACGGGTTGACTTCTAGAGCCGAATTCGCAGGACTGGGATGACGATGCGAAGGAGTACCAGGCTAGGGATTTTCATTATAGCGGCGCTCGCGCTTTGCTCCGCTGCGCGTGCAGCCGATCGGCTGACGATGAGCTCGACCAACCCCACAGCCTTGGAAATTGATCAAATGGTCGCCCGGGACAAGGGATTCTTCGCGCGCGAGAATATAGAGATTGACGTCACCTACATGACGCCCGACCTTGTGATCAAAGCGCTGCTGGCCGGCACCGTGGATTTGGCGCGATCGGGCGCTCATTTCGGCTTGATCGCAGCAGCGCGCGGTGGCGATTTAAAGATCATCGGCGGATCAACCTACGGCTATCCCTACCAGGTGATAGGCCAGCCGCAGCTCAAATCCCTGGCCGATCTCAAGGGACAAAAGATCGCCGGCGCTTCCCTGGCCAGCATTACCACGACGATATTTAAGGACGTCATGCAGCGCCAAGGCATTCCGCCGACGGCCTACACGCTGCTCTTTGTTGGGGGAAGTCCAGAAAGGTTTCAAGCCGTGAGTTCGGGCCAGGTCGCGGCATCCCTGGCAGAAGCCCCGCCTTTCAATTTCAGATCCATCGACGCCGGCAGAAAAGTTCTGCTCAATTATTCGGACGAGATCAAAAACCTCCTCTACACTGCCTTCTTCGCCTCGAGCAAGTCTCTGGCGCAGAACCGCCCGCTGTTTACTCGGTTTATGAGGGCGCTGGGGCAAGCGATGCATTGGCTGAACGACCCCGCCAACGAGAAGGCGGTGATCGAGGTGATGATGCAGCGTTTGAAAATTGATGAGGCGATCGCGGCGCGCACTTATAAATTCATGGTTTCCGAGAACAAAGCCTTTCGTGGCGCGGGAGCCATCGACGCTGCCGGGTTGGCCGAGATGATCCGACTGCTCGCCAACGATCAGATGATCCCCAAACGCGAGCCATGGGAAACTTTTGTCGATCCTTCTTTTCCGACGCTAAAATAATTCAGATAAAATATTGCGAAAACACATCTCAGAAACGAGGCGCGATGTAGAGTGTACAAGGTTCAATGCCTGGTTGAAATCCGAATCTTTGAACCATCGCTTGACGCTCATCGCGAACGTGACCTATGCTTGAGGCGCGCCCTAACGGCGAACCAGTATGGGTCATGAGGCAGTCATGGATTTTTGAATCGATACGTTTATCAACACGCAGAAAAGGGGGTTTTTATGGCTAAGCTGAGACACATAGCGCTGCACACTCCGGATCCGGAAAAGACGGCAGAATTTTATAAGCGCGTATTTGACATGGTCGAAGTCGGGCGCACCGATTCACCCCTCGCCAAGGGAATCTACCTGAGCGACGGTACTATCAACATGGCGGTGCTCCGCTTCAAGACGGTGGAGGCCGCGGACCGGCAGGACGGGTTGGGGCCGGTGTTCGGCTTGCACCACTTCGGATTTTGGATCGATGACGCCGAAGAGACCCGGCGTCGTCTGACCGAGTCGGGCGCGGAGTACCGCTTCGGTCGTCCGGAAGGCGCAACCACCAGCCACTTTGAAGAAAAATACAAAGGGCCCGACGCTGTCATGATCGACATCACCGAACATGGTTGGGTGGGAGCGCAACCGCCGCCGAAAGATCCAGAGGAGACCCGCAAATCCGATGAAAAGACCGTGTCGGCGTAACCAGGATTAAGCTCCTAACGGTCACGACACTTTTCGTTTTGCTGACAGCCAGAAAAGACGATAGTCGGATTTCTTTAGCATAGCTGCGCAAGGATCCATTATGCTGCTCAAGGTCTGCCTCGGCACGCTGGCGTTTTTGATCTGTGTATTTCTACTGCCGTCCAATTCTCGCTCGCAAACTTCGGTTCTCCAGAAAGCCTGCGTCGATTGCCACGGTTCGGAAACCAAATATCCCGTGCGCGGGGTGCGCTCCCAGTACTTGACTTCGGGGCATCGAACCATCGGCAACGCTCATTACTCCAATGCGGATGATTGCCAGGCATGTCATACCAACGAGGGCTTCATACAGCACGCCAAGACCGGTAAAGTGGACGTCAAAAAGTTCGTGGCCAATCCATCGGAGATCGGTTGCTTTACTTGCCATGCGCCCCATGACAAGGGCGATTTTTCATTGCGTACGGTCAGCAAGGTAACCCTGGCCAACGGAGTCGTATTCGATAGAGATAAAGGCAACCTATGCGCAAATTGCCATCGCGCCCGACGGACGGCAAAAGCCGAGGTCAAGGCGCGAAATATTCCGAGCGAAAGCTGGGGCGCCCATCACGGCCCGCAAGCCGACATGCTATCCGGAACCAACGCCTACGAATTTCCCGGCAAGAAGTACTCCAACTCCGCCCACGGCGTCTTGCCGGCGGCAAATTGCGTAACCTGTCACATGACTCAACCCGCCGGCCGTTATTCGCTTTCTCCTTCCCTCGGCGGTCACAGCATGAGGCTGGCAGGGGAGGTGCACGAGCGTCCGACGGTGATCGTCGCCGGCTGCCTCAGTTCCGGATGCCACGGAGAGATGAAGCAGGTCGCTGGCAAGGATTTTTACGATCGCAAGCCCGCCGCCGATTACGATGGGAACGGAAAGATTGAATCGATTCAAGAGGAGGTGCAGGGTCTCTTACATAAGATTATCAATGGTCAAGGGACCGGCCTTTTGCAGACTATGAAGGATCCGCCGTACGACGCCAAAGGTCGATTCATAAATTCCAAGACGCAATATCCAATCGAAGTTGTCGCCGCTCTTTACAACTACAAGTTTGTCGAGGAAGACGGCAGCCAGGGCATTCACAACACAGCCTACGCCGTGCAATTGCTCATGGACTCCATTAAGGCCTTGGATAAGAATTTCGACGACTCCAAGCGGCCTTAGAGGGCTGACACAACAACAAGTCTCGCGTTTTTACGTAGTATCACAAAATAATGCTCACCGTGCCGTGCGGCCGGAGAGCCTCCAGATCCAGCACGGCCTTGCGATGGGCGATCTTTAGGGTATTTCGGATGCGCCGCAGCGTGTACTCGTAATGGCCGATGAGAGGATCCACATGACCGGCGCGGATGCGATAAACGAGGAACGCGGCGGTGACATGAATATCCGTCCCGACAACCTCAGTGATGCGCAGATTAGTCACCAAACGGCGGGTCCGGGACCAGGGAAATTCGCGATGGGCGTGGCGGCTTTGCAAGCGCTCGACCCGCCCGCGTAGTCGCGCCATATCGTCGTCAATGATCGATAAGACTTGGCGAGGATCCGCTTCGGGCGTATCCGTAGCCGGGACGAGGTAGCGCGCGTCATCGGTAAAAAGCGCGAGCCAGTCCTCTAGGCGCCAGGCGTCGAGCAGAGCCGCTTCCTCGAAGATAAAAGCCTCCACCTCGCGATGCAGCATGAGCCTGGCGAGTTCGTCGCCCGAATGGGTCGTCAAAATAGCGCTCTCGTCGGCTTGTCGTTACCGCCCAATCCGTTCACCAGGGTCGTCAAGGGCGCCCGCCCTCGGCGATGTCGCGATGTCGGCCTGCCACTGCCGCCAGAATGATCGAACATGGTTTTCGTCTATGGCGGTTGCTACCCGGTGCATACCCCGGGAGGCATCGATCCATGTCGGGCCGCCCGCTCTAAATCCACTGTGGGCAGACTCCATGGCTTCGATGTCATCGGGATGAGCGAAGCCCCCTGGCCCGAGGAAACTGACGAAGTTTTCCAATCGCCGGCTGAGTAACTCCGCCGATTCATTCCTCGGCGCGAGCGTCTGCACCGTCACCTCCATGGAGTCGGGGCCAGTGGGCTCGAAGTAGCGCAGACTGATTCCGGCGATGTCGTGCAGCGCAAAGTTCGGGTAGATCAGCATCAGGCGATTGGTGTTGCACATGAGAAAGGCCCGCGCTTCGCCATAACGCGCAACCAGGCGCGCCCGGATGTCGCGGATCTCGTTTTTGGTTTCGCCGCCGAGGATCGGATGCCAGTTGGCGATCGGCCGCGCCCGTTCTCCGGCGGCAAAGATGTCAACGCCGTGACCGTTGCCGAGCGCCAGAGATCGTCCTTCAGCTCCGGGGAAATCCGGCGTGGGCGGCGGCGGGTCTCCGGGTCCCAGGCTCTGTGTGTATTTGAAGAAAGTCGCGTGCAACGGTTTCACATGGTAGCTATCCAGGCTGTTAAGGGAAAACATTTTCCAGTTGGCTCTGACGCCGTACTTCTGAGTCCCGGGGATCACCCGCCATCCTGCTTCCGACTGATCGAGGATCAGATCCAGATATTCCCTGGCCCCGCCGAGATAGTTCTCGAGATCGGCGACATGCGGATCGAAACTGACGAAGTATAGCCCGCGATAGTGCTCCAGCCGAGGCGGCGAAACCAAGCCCAGCTCCGCTCGGTTGAATCCTTGAGCATAGCCCGCTTCGTCCGGCACACTTATCAGCTCCCCTTTATTGTCGAATGTCCAGGCGTGGTAAAAACACTGAAACACATCCGCGTTGCCCTGGTCGACGCGACAGACGTTGGCGCCCCAATGGGTGCAGGTATTATGGAACGCCCGTACCTTGCCGTCGCTTCCGCGAACCCAAAAGAGCGGGCGCCCGGCCACGGTGCGCCGCCGGAAGTCGCCGGGCTTTTCCACTTCCGATTCGTGGCCGAGGTAGAGCCAGCAGCGGTCGAAGATGTTTTTGCTCTCCAGCGCGGCGATCTCCAACGCGGTGAAGGCCGAGCGGCGCACTCGAAAGATCCCTCGCTCGCGGTCTTCATGAATGAGGGTTTGCAAGTCCATGTTGAATCCCTACACCGTAAACTCGCATCGACTCGTCTCGGAAATTCATCATTACACGAGGTTGAAGGGTTGGGCATAAGAATTTGATTCTGCTGGAAAACTCTAAGAATGCTTCGACTTGGCTCAGCATGAACGGAAAATCTCCAAACATTTCAACCCCTCCACCGTTCGTCCTGAGATTCTCGAAGGATGAACGGTGGCTTTTCAGCAGAATCAGAATTTACAAGTTAAAAAGCCGCTTGGCGTTTTTGTATAGAATCTTTTCTTTCACCTCTGCCGATAACGCCTCGTGGTTGCGCAGTTGCTGGAGGTTTCCCGGAAACTCGCAATCCCAATGCGGAATGTCCGAGGCATAAACGAAATGATCCGCGCCGACGTAATCAACCGCCTGCGCCAATTGCGACTCGCCGGATTCGATACTGAAGTAAATCTGCGACTTTCTCACCAATTCGCTGGGTTTGTCTTTGAGCAACGGCATCTCGAACTCGGCGCGCTTCTCCCAGTGCTCGTCGAGACGATCCAGGTAGTAGGGCAACCAGGTCGCGCCGATCTCGAGGAAAGCGAAGCGAAGCTTTGGGAATCGCACCGGCACGCCCTGGCATATCATGCTGGTAAACTGAAGCAAAATACCGGCGGTAAAGGCATAGGCATGGACTTCGGCGAAAGTGTTCAAACCCTCGGCGCCAAGCTCGCGCGACCAGCTGCGGGTGCCGTGAATGCCGAGCACCGCGCCGCACTTTTCCGCTGCCGCGTAAACCGGATCATAAAAAGTATCGCCCAGCGCCAGCGGCAAACCGACCGGAAGAATCTCAAAGCCGATGATGCCAAGATCCTTCACGGCGCGCTCCAACTCTTCGGCGGCGGCCTGCGGCGAGCGCATCGGTAACACGCCGACGCATTTCACGCGCTCGGAAAGCGCATTATATTCGCCGGCGAACTGATCGTTGCAGGCGCGCGCCACCGCGATTTGAAACGGCAGCTCCTGGAGCCGGACGACGCTCCCCGAGCCGGTCGGGAAGCAGACGGCGTATTCCATCTGATGCTTGTCCAGGATTTCATCCCAGCGCGTAACCTGTTCACGGGCCGATAGCTTGCTCCAGGTACGCTCGGTCACAAAGTGATCGAACATGTAGTTGTCCCAGGGCTGATCGCCCGGCCGAAGCGGCGTCGAACGCTTGTTCCAGGGCTCCTTGAGATATTTGCGAATGTCGCTTTCCTTCTCGATCACATGTCCATCGGCATCGATGGCGGTAAGATTACTCATGGCTATACTCCTTTTTTCGGCTGGGTTGGGTTCAAAACGTTAAAGCCGTTCAGGTCGTTCAAAACGTTTGGAACGACTGGAACTATTGGAACGGTTGGAACTTCTCTTGGTTTATTTTACTCCGTCCACCTGTTTCACCAAACGGTCATCGAAGAACTGCGACGGTTTGGCTTTCTTGGCCTCGGGAATCGTCTCCGACAAAAAGTCCAAAATCCCCTGCACACCGCTCTCGGAAATTACCAGCTCGCGCCTGAAACCGGCGCGGCGATAAAACTCGTAGGATTTGTCGAGCGCGTCAGGATCGGTTTCCTTGTTGTATTTCGAAATGACTTTGATGGTGAAGCTCTTGTCGCTATAGTAGCGGTCGATGCCCGTTCTAAGGGCGCGCAATAACGGTATGAGGCGGTCTTTTAACTCATCGAAACGGCTGCGCCGGATGACGATCCCGACGTTTTGATAGGGCACGTCCAATAGACTCGTTAACTGGCGAAATCCCATCTTTTCCAATTGAAAATTAGCCGGCGGGCTGGCAACTCCTCCCATGACTTGACCCGCGTGCAGCGCGGCTATCACGTAAGTGCTGCTGCCGACGGGAAACAGTTGCACGTCTTTGGGCGCAAGGCCGAGCTTTTTCAAGGCCACCAGCGTGCCGTAGGCGATGGGCGTGGCGGGCCGGTCGGTGCCGATGACTTTGCCTCGTAGCCCTTCGACGTTTGCGATTTCCGGCCTGGCATAAAAATTCCAGATCATGGTATTGAGTAAACCCGCGACGAAGACGACATCGTGGCCGCGCAGTGACGCCGTCAGCACCGGCGCGCCGGAGACCTGCACGGCATCGATTTCGTTGGCGATCAGCGCAGGTATGGCCACGCTCGCGGTCATCGAAAGTATTTCGACGTCCAGTCCTTCTCTCGCGATGGCGCCGGTCTCCTTGGCCATCCAGAGCGATGCCATCGTGACCGAATTGCTCAGGTAGGCGATCCTGAGCGGCCGGGGCGCGGCCCCATGAGCGTCAACCGTCCATGCAACGCTAAGAATTCCTGCGAATAAGAACGCGAGCGACGGCAGATTTTTTGCGTTTTTTTGGCGTAGCATGGTAGACACCTCTTTCTGGATGAGAACCGACACTCGCGCAACCACTGGACTCCATATCAACCCCGGTTAACGAAATAAAGAGAAAAATCGCGTTGTACTTTCCAAGGCGGATAAAATACCTTCGTTCTTGACAGGATCGGCCAGCCTCAGTTACATGGCAGTGGCAATATGAATTCCACTCAAATTGATCCGATAACCGTGGCGGTCATCGCCAATCGCCTCACCGCGATAACAAAAGAGATGGGACAGATCATGCTGCTCACCTCGCGTTCGCCGATCTTTAGCGAGTCGCGCGACTTCGTGACGGCAATCTTCGATGCCGAGGGGCGGCTGGTCGCTCAAACTTCATATATTCCGGTGCTTCTTGGCGCGATTCCGTTCGCCATGGAAGCGATCCTGAGAAAGTATCAAGACCAGAAACTCCATGCCGGCGACGTGATTGTCGCCAATGACCCATACGATGGTAACAGCCATCTTCCCGACGTCACGATCGCCAGACCGGTTTTTTACCAAGGGCGGCTTGCCTTCTGGTCAGTGACCAAGGGACATCAGGCCGACCTGGGAGGAGCCGGCGTGGCCGGCTATAATCCGGCGGCCAAGACAGTTTGGGAAGAGGGATTGCGCCTGCCCGCCGTCAAGCTCTACGCCAAGGGTAAATACCAGAGCGACATCTGGGATCTCATTCTTCTTAACGTCAAAAGCCGGCATCTCGTCGAAGGCGATCTTCATTGTCAGATCGGCGCGACCACGAGAGGAGAACAAGCGCTTGTCGAGATGCTCGAGCGTTACGGCGCGGCGACGATAGAAGAAGCCATCCGTTTCTATTTGGAGGCCACGGAAAGAAAAATGGCCGCGGCGATCAAGGCGATCCCGGATGGAGTTTATGCGGGCGAGCGCGGTCTCGACAACGACGGTATCGAAATGAACAAGGCGGTCAATGTCCGCGTCGACATTAAAGTAGAGGGAGAGAAACTGACTTTCGATTTTTCCCGCTCGGGCCCCCAGACACGGGGCTATGTCAACAGTCCTTTGGCCAACACGGCGTCGGTTTGTTTTCAAGCGCTTTTCGCCTGCATCGGCGCGGATATTCCTATAAACGCCGGCTCACTCAGCCTGATCAGCATTCTCGCGCCGGAAAGCTCCGTGGTTAATTGCCGCGCGCCGGCGCCAACAACGGCATCCACGCTGCTCACCTGCGCCGCCATCGCCGATGCCATCTGGATAGCTCTCGCGCAAGCAGTGCCGGCCAAATCGCAAGCGGGATGGGGCCGGCGCTGCGCGCCCATGACGGCGGGCTTCAATCCGCGCGCGGGAAAGTCGTTTGTTTGCACGCATCACAATTGCAAAGGCGGGTCGGGCGCCACCGAAGGTTATGACGGATGGAACCACACCGGGCCGGTCAGCAATATGGGCGGATCGCGCGCCACGGACCCGGAGATTTTTGAAGTTGCGTATCCATATAGATTGCTCCAATACGAATACGCCCCGGATACGGGCGGGGCGGGGAAATGGCGCGGCGGGACAGGTGCCGTGTTGCGCTGGCGCGTCGAGACGCCCGACATCCAATGCGTGACGGTGGGCTCGGGCATGCTGGAAGAGACGCGTGCCTTCGGTTTGCTCGGCGGGCAGCCTGGCTCTTTGCCAAGCATGCAAGTGGTCGGTCGCGATGGAACCACAAGGCAACTCCAAGTCAACGCTTTTCATGCCATCGCCGAAGGAGACACCTTCGAATTAGTTTCCCAGGGCGGCGGCGGATTTGGCGAACCCTTGGACCGCGATCCCGCGCGGGTTTTGCAAGACGTTGTCGACGGCTTCGTGTCGGTCGAAAAAGCGCGGGCAGACTATGGTGTGGTGCTGGGTGCGACAGAGGGGGAATTGATCATAGATTGGCAAGCGACCCGCAAAGAACGCGCCTTTAGAAAAACCGAACCGGCAAACATGCTGCGAGCAGCACGGTAACTCGCTCGCGGCCGAAGCCGCGCTGAGTTCAAATCGTTCAAGCCGTTCAAAACGTCTGAACTTTTTACTCAGGGCGGTGGGCAGAGTCGAACCACTGGATGCCAGCGAAACAAAATCCGAAATCGGAATATCGAAATCCGAAACGGGCTGGTTTGGATTATTGTGATTTTTAACCCATTTGAAATTGTTTCGAATTTCGGATTTCGAGCTTCGAATTTGCGATTTCGCAATGTCTCCATCGAATAGAAGCCTTTTAGTCGGTATCGACGTTGGCGGAACCTTCACCGATTGCATCCTGGTGGGCGGCGGCGGCGGGACGATCGTAGAGAAAACTTTTACAACGCCCGAAGATCCCTCAGAGGGAGTTTTGAGCGGCCTTGAAAAGCTCGCGGACCGCGCCGGGCTCTCCCTCGAGGAACTTCTTACGCAAGCCTTGCGCATCGTTCATGGCACGACAATCACCACCAACGCGGTGCTTACGGGCCGGGGCGCGAAGACAGGTTTCATAACCACCGAGGGATTTCGCGACGTTCTGTTGATGCGGCGCGGGGTGCGCGAAGAGCAATTCAATTCCAAGTGCGCGCCACCCACTCCTCTGGTGCCCCGCCATTTTAGCTATACGGTATCGGAGCGCGTCGATTGCGCGGGGCGCGAGATTGCCGCTCTGGACTGCGGCGGCGCGCGGGAAGTCATTCGAACTCTCAAACGCAGCGGCATCGAATCGGTGGCCGTAAGTTTTCTCTTCTCGTTTTTGAATCCAACCCACGAACAGGAAATGGCCCGGCTGCTCAAAGAGGAATTCCCCGAGGCGTATGTTTCGTTGTCTACGCAGGTGCTGCCGCAATTGCGCGCCTATGAGCGGCACAGCACAACGGCACTGAATGCCTACGTCGGACCGATTCTGGCACGTTATCTTGACCGTCTGACGGCGCGGCTGGAAAGCGCCGGTTTTCATGGCCGGCTTCTTATCATGCAATCGAACGGCGGCGTCATGGCGCCGGTCATGGCGGCGCGTCATGCCTGCAAGACGCTTTTGTCGGGACCTGCAGGCGGACCTGTCGCCGGGATTTTCTGCGGCCAACGGGCTGGGTATAAAGATCTCATCACCATGGACATGGGTGGAACCAGCTTCGATGTTTCGTTCGTCAAAGATGGCCAGGTGAACTTTACCACCGAGGGTTCGGTGGGCGGACACGCCATGGCTTTTCCGGTGTTCGATATTCGCACCGTGGGGGCAGGCGGCGGCAGCATCGCGTTCGTCGATGAAGGCAGAGTGCTGCATGTGGGACCGGCGAGCGCGGGAGCCACTCCCGGCCCCATCTGTTACTGTCGCGGCGGCAACGAGCCCACAGTCACCGACGCCGATCTAGTGTTAGGCTACCTGGGCGCGGAAGACTTTCTCGGCGGAAAGTACCGGCTCGATTTCGAAGCCGCTTTGAAGGGCATCGACCAGCGCATCGCCAGACCCCTGGGCATCGACACCGTCCGCGCCGCGGAGGGAATAAACCGGCTGGTCAATAGCACCATGGCTGACGCCATCAGGCTCGTCTCCATTGGCGCAGGCTACGATCCGCGCCAATGCGTTTTGATCGTCGCCGGCGGCGCCGGCGCGGTTCATGCGGCGGCGATCGCGCGCGAGTTGGGCATTCGAAAACTGCTCGTTCCGCGGGAGGCATCGGTGTTCTGCGCCGCCGGAATGCTTTTGTCCGATCTCAAACACGACTATGTGCGAAATTTATCCGGTGAACTGTCCAGGTTGCGGCGCGAAAAAATTCACCAGTTGTACGAGGAGATGGAAGCCGAAGCGTTAGAGACACTCCGGGATGAGGGGGTGCGCAAGGAAGATATCGTTCTTTGTTACGGCGTCGATTTAAAATATGCTGGCCAGTTCCATGAGTTGACGATTCCTTTCAATCTGTCGGACGCTCCTGCGGATCTGAAGCACTCCTTCGATGCGCACCACCAGCGGCTGTATGGCTATAATCTGCCGGACCAGCCGGCCGAGGCGCTGCACTGGCGGCTTTCGGCCATTGGGCAAATTGAACGGCCATCGTTTTCTGAAAAGCGCGCCACAGGAGCCGGCAATGCGGCGGACAAACGTAGCCGGGGGGTGGTTTTCGATGGCTTGAAAGTTCAAGCAGAGGTATTCGACGGCGCCCAGCTGAGTCCGCCAATGAAGATTCATGGTCCGGCAATTATTGAGGAGCCGACAACGACGGTGGTCGTTCCGCCACACTGGGAACTTTCGGTGAATCGCTTTGGCGATTACGAGTTGTCACTCATTTAGCAGGGTGCTGGAAATGATTGCAGAGGCAAACGCGCGAGTGAAACGGAGCGTTGGAATAACGGAGTATTGGAGTATTGGGTCTCGCACCCATCGCTCTGTCATTCAATCATTCCAAGACTCCAGTCCGTATGAGGCCTTTTAAGCAGCTTGATAGGAGAGAAAATCATCATGGCAATGTCTTTCGGCATCAGTTTCGCTCCCAATCACCCGGGAGAATTAAGCGAGTGGTGCCGCGCCTCGGAAGATGCGGGGTTCAAGCGCGCCGGGGTCGTCGATTCACAGTCGATCTATCGCGAGCTTCATGTCAGTTGCGCCGCGGCAATAATAGCAACCCGGTCGATACAATTAGGACCGCGGGTGACCAATGCCCTGACGCGCCATCCAACAGTGACGGCCAGCGCGTTGTTGACATTGAACGAATTGGCGCCGGGAAGAGTTTTTGCCGGACTGGGCACGGGCGACAGCGCGGTGTTTAATATCGGGCTCAAGCCCGTGAAGCTCGCCGTTCTGGGTGAGTTCACCGCCTGCTTGCGCGGCTTGATGCGCGGCGAGAGCGTGACGTACCAGGGGAGTGAGATTAAAATTACCTGGGGGAAGGCGGATATCCCGATTTATATCGCGGGCCACGGCCCGAAGACTCTGGAGCTCGCGGGTCAGTTTGCCGACGGCGTGATCGTCGGCACCGGAGTCGGAGATGACGTGGTGCGCGACGCCTATGCGGCCATCGCCGCCGGCGCCGGGCGATCGGGCCGAAAGCTCGAGGAACTGGATGTCTGGTGGGCCTTAAGCGCCTACGTGGGTAATAGCCGAGAGGAAGCCCTATCAGTGATCCGCATGTTGCTCGCCGCCAAGGCAAATCATTTGGCGCGCTTTCCGGAGCAGAACAAGCATGTGCCCCCGCAGTACAGGGACATCCTCGATCGCATCCACAGGGGTTACAACTATCTAGAACACCAAAAGCCGGGGGAAGGAACCACTAACGCGGCACTGGTGCGGCGGAGCGGTTTGGAAGGTTATCTCGCCGACCGCTATGCCATCGTAGGAACACCGGATCAATGTCTCGCCACGCTGGAGCGAATCGGCCGGTCCGGCGTGAAGAAAATCTGGCTCAATGTTCACTTCGACGATAAGCTCGGGTTCATCCGGCGCTGGAGCCGGGAAGTGATGGCGCAATTGAAATAGTTAGCCCAGGCTTACAATGCTTGACGCCGCGGCACAAAGGAGCGTATTCGCTGTTTTGGATGGCGTCGTTTAAGACTTTTATGGAGATCACCATGGCGACGGATAGAAAACTTCGGATTGTGACGCTGGCTTTAGTTGTTGCTCTGTCGGCCGGTGTTTTTCCGGGAAATCTTTTCGCTGAGGAGGTGCTCGTTGCCCACCCGGCGCTGACCTTTGGCGATATCCCATACTACATTGCCCGGGAAAAAGGTTTTTATCGCGACGAGGGTTTTCAGGTCAAGGATCTCTACATCCGCGGCGGCGTGACCGCGTCCCAGGCATTGCAGGCGGGATCGGTCCATTTCACGCTCGCCCTCGGTACCGGCGTCCGGGCCGCGCTCTCCGGTATGACTATCAGGGCGATCATGGTGTACTGCGACAAGCCCTACCATTTTTTATACGGCCGTCCAGACCTCGGCGTGCGCAGCGCCCAGGACTTAAAAGGAAAGCGAATCGCCGTGACCGGTGTGGGGTCGACGACTTATTATGCTACGCGCAAGGTGGTGCAGAGCCTCAGTCTTGATCCGGACAAGGACGTGCGAATTTTATCGGCCGGAGATATCTGGGCCGCGCTCGCAGGTGGGTCGGTGGAGGCCGGCTTGATCCGGCCGCCCTTTACCAACGCCGCGGAAAAGATGGGAATGGTGCGCCTGGCTTATGTCGGCGATGCCATTCAAATGCCGATGTCGGGTCTGGTGACTTCGGAGAAGCTGATCCAACAACAAACCGAGCTAGTCACGCGCTTCCTCAGGGCGACGGTCAAAGGGCTGCGGTTTTTTCTCGACAAGAAGAACGACGGCGAGAGCATCGCCGCCCTCAATCGCGTGACAAAGATGGAGCCCGAGGTGGCCAAGCAGACCTATGATTTCTATTTCGGCATCATGACCAAGGACGGTGTGCCATCGGAGCGCTCCCTCATCGACGATTTCGAGATCTCCCGGTTAATGCTCCCGAAATCCGAGTTGCAGAACATTACGCGGCAGCAGGCCGAGCAAAAAATGTATGACTTTCGACTGCTGAGAGAAATTATCAAAGGTTGAGGGGTTTGTTTATCCCGAATTCCGCAGTTGGGTTCGACGGAGAAGGGCAATGTGGAACCCTTCCGTCGCGAAGTCGGTGCGTTAGTGCTTCTAAGCAGACAGCGTGCAGTGGTGCCGTGATGGCGGGTTGAGCCTTTTAGCAACGAAGTGCCGAAGTGCAGAATGCTCTGAAATTTCAGCGTCGGACGCCTTCGCTCCTCCAGGATTCCACACTGCCCTCGTGGGTTCGTCGGTTCAACTGCGGAATCCAGGTTAATCTGTAATGCATTGCCACGCGGCTTTTGTCATCCTGAGTCACAGATTGTGTGAAAACTCCGTTCATGGTCCCCTTCGGCGTCGCTCAGAGCAGGCTCGCTCGCCCCGAACGGATGTCAGAGATTACAAACAAATCAAGCATTAGCCGTTCGCAGCTTCGTCGAAGGGCTCCTAAAGAGTTTTCACACAGTCTGGCCAAGCGAAAGGTCGCGGCCGAGATTCTTTATTCCGCTACGCTTCGTGAGAATGACAGAAAGAACACTTGAAACTAAATTTTGGTAGTTCTGAGGAAGGCGGCGAGTATGGCTGACTTGAGGGATTTTTTAAGCGGAACGGAAAAACTCGGCGAGCTCAAAATCGTCCGCAACGCCGATTGGAATTTGGAAGTCGGGGCGATTACGGAAATTTCCGGAGCAGAACCAAATCCCCCGGCGCTGCTCTTCCAAGATATAAAGGATTACCCGCGCGGGTTTCGTGTCTTGACCAACATGTTTCAAACCCAGTCGCGGACCGCGTTGTCGCTTGGCTTGCCGACCCATCTGAGAGGCGTCGAACTCGTCCGCGCCGTGAAAGACATTCTGAAATCGGTCACGCCGCTGCCGCCGGTTATCCAGGACGCCGGACCCATCCAGGAAAATTTCTTGACCGGCAAGGAAGCGAACGTGCTACGCTTCCCGGCGCCGAAACTGCATCGTGAAGACGGCGGCAGATACCTGGGAACGGCCGACGCGGTCATCACCAGGGACCCTGAGGCGGGATGGATTAACTTGGGAACGGCCCGGGTGCAAATCCTCGATGAGCGTCGGGTTTCGCTTTACATCTCACCAGGCAAGCAGACCCGTTTGATCGCGCAGAGGTATTGGGAAAAAGGCAAGAGCTGCCCAGTCGCGCTGGTGTGCGGCATCGATCCGGTTTTATTCGCCGTGGCGGGCCTCGGTTTACCCTGGGGCATGTCCGAATATGATTATGCCGGGCACATTCAGAAATATCCGGTTAGCGTGATCAAGGGGGAAATGACCGGGCTGCCGATTCCGGCATCGGCGGACATCGTTCTGGAAGGTGAAATCCCCCCGCCGGAAGAGGAATCGGCAATGGAAGGTCCTTTCGGCGAGTGGACCGGCTACTACGCCTCCGGCACGCGTCCTTCTCCGCTCATTCGCGTCAAAGCAGTTTATCACCGAAACGATCCAATTCTTACGGTCCTGCCCGATTTCAAGAGCTATCCTTTGTCCAGTTATCTGTTTTTGGTTTTTTGCGCCGCGGGCCTGTGGAACGAAATCGAACAGGCGGGCATCACCGACATCAAAGGCGTTTGGCTTGCCGAATGGGGAATGCGATTTTTCCAGGTGATTTCGCTGAAACAACGCTATGGCGGCCACGCCAGGCAAGCCGCACACATTGCCCTGGGCGCAAGAGAGGGTGGATATCTCGGCCGCTTTGTCGTGCTCGTCGACGACGACATCGATCCGGCGAACATGGCCGACGTCATGTGGGCGGTATGCACCCGCTGCGATCCTCAAACCAGCATCGAGATCGCCGCGAATTGTTGGAGCAGTCCGATCGATCCGCGGCTTTCTCCGGAGAAAAGAGCGGCCGGCGATTTCGTCAACTCGCGGGCGATTCTCGATGCCTGCCGGCCCTTTGCGTGGCGCGACAAGTTTCCCAAGGTTCATTCCATCGATCCCGCCTATCGGGATGAGATCAAACAAAAATGGAAAGAGGTTTTCAAATAAACTCGGATTCCGGAGTTGCGGTTGACAGAAAGCGCGGGGCGGAACCCTTCCATAGCAAAGTCGATGGGTTGCTGCCTCCAAGCAGTTATCGATTAGCGGTCGTGTGATGGCAGGTGCACCGTGATAGCAACGAGGTGCCAAAGCGTAAAATGACTTTGAAATTGCAGAGTCGGACGCCTTTGCTAGTGCAGGCTTCCGCTTCGCTTGAGCGCTCGGCGGTTTTAACTGCGGAATCCAGGATAAATAGATAGTTCTCACCGAATAACTCCGTTCGCTCTTCGACCGGGCTCAGGACGAACGGAGAAAAAGCGGTGTCAGCACGAATTTTCCGTTCATGCTGAGCTCGTCGAAGCATTCTTCGAGCGTTGTTTTTCAATAAAAGTTCGGTTCGGGAAGGAGTAGATATGCCGTTTTCAGATCTGCGAGAGTTTGTGCACACTCTGGACGAAGCGGGGGAGCTGGCGAGGGTTCGGAAGGAGGTGGACCCGAAGTATGAAGTCGGGGCGATCTGCAAAACCATTCATGACAAAGGCAGACAGGCGCTTTTCTTCGAGAAGGTTCGCGGTTGTTCCATGCCGGTGGCCGCTGAACTGCTGGGCACTTTCAAACGCATCGCCATCGCAATCGATGCGGACCAGACGGATCTGTTTACCGAGGTGATGGTACGAACCAAGCAATCCATTGAACCAGTCATCGTCAGCAACGGGCCGTGCAAAGAAATTATCCTAAAGGGTAAAGATGTCGACCTGAACCGATTGCCCTGGATCACCTGGAACAAAACCGAAAAGGCGCCGTATCTCACCGCCGGTTTGGTGATCGTCAAAGATCCCGAATACGGCAGAAACCTGGGCGTTTACCGCATGATGTACGCCAACCGCAACCAAACCTTCCTGCGCCTCAGTCCGGGGCATCACGGTTACGAGTACTACAAGAATGCCGAGTTTCGCGGCGCCAAAAAGCTGGACGTGGCGGTGGCCATCGGCAGCGATCCGTCGATCTTTCTCGCATCGCAATTTGTGCCGGGCATCGACGTCGACGAGTTCGGCATTGCCGGAGCATTGCGGCAGAAACCGGTGGAGCTCGTTCGTTGCGAGACTGTAGACATCGAAGTTCCCGCCACCGCTGAAATTGTTCTCGAAGGGCAAGTTAGTATTCCTCCCGAGATCGGTGATGAGGGGCCCTACGGAGAATTCTGCGGGTACTCGGTGGGAACAGTCGTCAGGGAACGATTGTGGACGATCCAGTGCATGACGATGCGCAAAACCCCTCTCTACCATGGTTTCTATCTGTGCAAGGGGATAAACGAAGAGGGCGTCATCAAAAGCGTTACGGCCTCGGTGCAAGTTTACAATGAACTGAAGCCGGGCCACCCGGCAATCAAAAGAGTCTACTGTAGCGAGGCCGGCATCGGCATCTTTCACTGCTATATCCAGATCGATGAGCGGCTCAAGCGGCCGGGCATGATCAACAATATCCTCGCCGCCGCCGTCGGGGTGAAAGGAAGCCGCATGAAACATATCTTCGTGTTTGACGACGACATCGATATCATGAGCCCCGAGGAAGTGGAGTGGGCGATCGCCACCCGGGTCCAAGCCGACAAAGATATTTTCGTTATTCCGAACACGTTCGGCTTGAGACTCGATCCCTCCGCGACCGCCGAAGGCGTTACGGCCAAGCTGTTCGTGGATGCGACGAAGAGCAAAAATTTCAGGTCCGAGGGGTTAGCCCTACCTCCTGAAGACGTGTGGCAGCAGGTGAAAAAAAATTGGCACAGTTACTTTGTGTGATGATTCGTATGTGCCGTAATATTTTCACCAAAAATATTTGAAAATGTTAGCCGAATTTTTGATCGCGGAATGGGCAAAGCGACGACTCTGAGCGCGGTCGACGGGCAAAGCGCGCCAAGCATAGGCAAGGTTACAAATTCGAAGTTCGAAATCCAAAATTCGAAACAATTTCAAACGGGATTCCGAGTCTTCGGTGTTTCGGTCCGCGGGACCGCTTTCGATATTCGGATTGCGGATTTTGTTTCCGCTGGAGTCTTAGCGGAATAAACTCTGTTGAAGTCATTTTCTCGAACATTTAAAAGATAAGCGCCTGGGTTGTTGAAAGGTTTCTAAAATGAATTCTTGCAAAATTCGGACGATCGGACTCACTATCCTTGTTCTTGCAGCGTTGATTGCCTCGGCGTCGATTTCAGGCTTCGCCCAGGAGCAGCGAATCCGGGTCGGCTTCTCCGCCATGAGCGGCTCCATGGCGTGGCTGTGGACGGCGAAAGAAGGAGGCTATTTCGATCAGCATGGGCTCAAAGTGGATCTGGTTTACGTCGGCGGCACCGCGCAGCTTTTCCAAGCGATGTTAGCCGGTGAAATCGCCTTCGGCATCGGCGGCGGTCCGGCGCTAATCAACGCCAATCTGCAGCGACGATCGATCGTAGGAATTGCCGGGAGCTTGAACCGCATGGTCATGAAAATCATGGCGGCGCCTCATGTCAAATCTCCCTCGGATATTCGGGGCAAACGGATCGCGATTACCAGGTTTGGGACGACGACCGACTTTTCGGCGCGTTTGTTTCTGAAAAATTGGGCTCCCGCGGCCGAAAAAGACGCTGTGATTTTGCAGATGGGCAGTATTCCCAATGTCCTTGCGTCGCTGAAGAGCGGGGCCAGCCAAGTCGGCGCGCTGTCGCCGCCGGCGCATATACAAGCCGAACGCGCCGGCTTTATCGAGCTTATGGATCTATCGAAGAGGGAGATTTTTTATCCGTATACCTATGTTACGGCGACCCCGGCTTTTCTGGATAAAAATCGGAGCTTGATCCGGCCGTTTCTAGCCGGAGCGGTGCAAGGTATCCATCGTTTCAAAACAGACAAGGCATTCGCCAAACGGCAGATCGGCAAGTACCTGCGCGTCGATGATGATAAGGTGTTGGAGGAAACCCACCAGCTCTTCGCGGAGCTGTTTGAACGCGTACCTTATATCAAACGTGAAGGGCTCACGAGCTTGGCGCAAATTTTGGCCGAAACGGATCCAAAGATTGATTCGATCAAAGTCGACTCCGTGATCGACGATCGCTTCGTGCGCGAGCTTGAAAGCAGCGGGTTTATAAAGAATCTTTATAGGTAGGTTGGCAGAAGGAGATTGTGAACGCTGTGGAATTGTCTATAACATCAAGTGTGCATGGAGGTTCGATATGACTAATGTAAAGCGTTTTATCGACGCCGACGGGCATGTCGTTGAGAGCGATTCTGAACTGCTGGATTTCCTGCCGCCGCCATACAAAGGGCGCGAAGATTTGCTGGCGTTTCCTTTTTTCCCAACGCTGGACGGTTTTCACCGGCAGGGACGGAGAGTTGCCGACGGCAAAGGACGCTACATCGCGAAGGGAAGTCTGAAGGAGTGGCGGGAGTTCCTCGACGAGGACGAAATTTCTTGGTCTGTTTTATATCCGACCGCTGGGTTGACGTTCGGCCTGGTGCGGGACAAGGAATGGGCCTGTGCCCTGGCGACGGGTTACAACAACTATCTTTATGAACGCTTCATCAAACCGGAGAAGCGGCTCAAAGGGATGGCGTTGATTCCCTTGCAGTCGATTCCCGATGCCGTGAAGGAGTTGCGGCGCGCCGTCGGAGAACTCGGATTTGTCGGCGCGGTGCTTCCTGCCGTTGGCTTACGCCAGCCTTTAGGTCACGAAATGTATAAACCCGTTTACGAAACGGCGCAGGAACTGGGAGCGTTGCTCGCGGTGCATGCGGCGCCCACGCAGGGTATCGGCCTGGATGCGTTCGACAAACTCATCGAGGTGCGAACCTTGAGCCACGGCTTCGGCCAGATGATCCAGATGACGAGCATGATCTATAGCGGGGTATTCGACCGTTTCCCGTCGTTGCGGATCGCCTACGCGGAGGCCGGCTGCGGCTGGGTGCCGTACCTGATGGAGCGCTTGGATTTGGAGTATGAGCATCGAAGTAGCCAGGCGCCCGAATGTAAAGTGCTGCCGTCTCAGCATCTGAAGAGCGGGAGGATTTTTATCCACTGCGAGTTGGAAGATCGTAGTATTTCGCAAGTTGCCGCCACGGTGCGCGACGACATTCTATTCTGCGCCACAGATTTTCCCCACGAGCCGCGTTCCGAGTTTCGTGAGAACGTTCAAAAGTTCCTGGCGCGGGAAGATGTGTTGATGGACACCAAGCAAAAGATAATGACCGAGAATCCAAAGAGGATGTATCCGCTGGCTTTTTAAATACCAACGGAAAATAGCGGGAGAGTTCCCAGTACTCATGCTGATTGAAGAACAAATCGCGGAGCGCCGGATGCGGGCGCGCAAGGAAGCTTTTAAAATAGAGTTGCCGGGTCGCGCGGTATTTGGGGACTACCAGGTCTTTTCTCCGGCGAGCAAACGGTTGTATCGCGTGGCGTTACGCGGCGTGGGGCTTTTTGACAATTATTGCGCTTGCCCGGACTACGCGGTGAACACGCTCGGCACCTGCAAACATATCGAAGCGGTTTTGTTGCATGCGCGCTCACGCTTTGGCCGCAAGCTCGATCATGCGCGCTACCAACGCGAGCACACAACCATCTACCTCGACTACCGCGACCCGCCGAAAGTGCGCATCAAAGCTCCGAGCCGGATCTCGGCCGATTTGCGCGCTTTGAAAGACGAGTTTTTCGACGCCGAGGGTTTGCTCAAACCAGACCGGATGAATCGGTTTGCTCAGGCGTTGGGGCGATTTCGCGCTCTCGATGAAAAAGTCGTGATCTACGGAGACGCGCTGGAATGGGTCGACCGTGAGATAGCGGCGGCCGAATCGCTGGCATTTGAAGCCAACGAGCTGCGTCGCCTGGAGCAAGGCAAGCTACCGCTCAACAATCTCCTGAAAGTTCCTCTGTATCCTTTTCAGATGCGCGGCGTGCTTTTTGCTGCCTGTCGAGGCAGGACCATTATCGCCGATGATATGGGACTCGGCAAAACCATCCAGGCGATCGGCGCCGCGGAGCTGCTGGCGCGCCATCGGGGCGTTAGCCGCGCCCTGGTCATTTGTCCGGCATCGGTGAAGCATCAGTGGCTGACCGAGATCAATCGCTTCAGCGACCGTAGCGCGGTGGTGATCGACGGTTCGTCCGAGCGGCGACATTTGCTTTATAAGTCAGAGGCTTTCTTCAAGATCGTAAACTATGAGCTGGTGCGCCGTGATCTCGAAAACGTGACGGCGCTGTTGCCTGATCTGATCGTGTTGGACGAGGCTCAACGAATCCGCAACTGGCAAACCGCCACCGCGCGCACGATAAAGCTCTTGCGCAGCCGCTACGCCCTGGTTCTTACCGGCACGCCTTTGGAAAACAAACTGGAAGAGCTCTATTCCGTGGTTCAGTTCGTGGACGGCAGACGGCTCGGGCCGGCGTTTCGTTTTCTGAGCGAGCACCAGCAAGTCAATGAGAAGGGAAAACTCATCGGCTACCGCAATTTGGATCAAGTGCGGGAAAAGCTTGCGCCTATACTATTACGCCGCCGCCGCGAACAGGTGTTGAAAGATCTTCCGCCGCGCACCGACAAGATCTTTCGCGTTCCCATGAGCGCGGAGCAGGCGTCGTACTATGGCGATCAGCAAATGATCGTCGCCGCGCTGGTGCGCAAAATGGAGCGCCAAGGGTGGCTATCGCCCGTCGATCAACAGCGCTTGCTGTGCGCGATCCAGAACTTGCGCATGATCTGCGACTCGACATTTCTCTTTGACAAGGAAACCAAGGTCTCGCCGAAGATGGAGGAGCTTAAGGAAATCCTGCGAGAACTCGTCATCGAAGAAAAGCGCAAAGTAGTGGTCTTCAGCGAGTGGGAAAAAATGAACGCCTTGGTCGGCGAGCTGCTCACGAAGATGAAGATCGGTTACGTCTCGCTGCACGGCTCCATCCCGACGCGGCGGCGCGGCCAACTGATCGCCAAATTTCGCGAGCAAAATGACGTAAAAGTATTCCTGTCCACGGATGCCGGCGGTGTCGGCATCAATCTTCAGAATGCCTCTGCGGTCATCAATATTGAGCAGCCCTGGAATCCCGCGCGTCTTGAACAGCGCATCGCTCGGGTTCACCGGATGGGACAGGCGAGGCCGGTGCTTGCCGTGCACTTGTTGACGGAAAATAGCATCGAGGAGCGCGTTTGGGAAACTATTCGGCTTAAGAAGGCGCTGTTTGAAGGTCTGTTCGACGGCGCCAGTTCAGAAGTTAGCTTCGAAAAGCTGGGCCGAAGATCGATGATGGAAACCCTAAAACAAATCGTGCCAGACGCGGCGGCGGCGACTGGCCCAGAGCCTGACAAGAGGACCGGCAAATCCAGCGAGACGATTAGCCGGGAGTCGGCTGCTCAACCAGCATTCGAGAAGCCGGATGGTAGCGGTTACGCGCTGGGAATGTTGCTGGAGGCAGGGATGAAATTTCTCGAAAGTCTCTTACTAAGGGGAGCTGGGGCATCCAGTGAAGACTCTACTGAACCCACCGCCGGGCGAGCGCCGAGCGAAGGGCCGCGCTCTCCAAGCTCTGGAGTTGGACAACTGGCTCGCAATATCGAAGCAGCCATAGCGCCGCTCATTAAAAACGATCCTGCGGGTGATAAACCAGCTCTTCATATTCCGCTGCCGTCTTCTTTGACCTCTGAGCGCATTGCGCAGACAATCACCGCTACGCTTTCGCGGCTAATGGGCGGATGATGGAGTAAAAAAACGGAGTGGGACGATGGCTGAAAAAAAACTGACCGGCAAGATCGCACGTGAGCGAATCCGGCTAATGGAAGCGCCGCGGCCGCCGGAAGGGATTATCGACGGGTTTCGGGCGCTCGGCGACGCCAGCGGAATCGTTTCGGACGTCATGGACGAGTTGGGCGTCACCGGCGTGATCGGCGCGTCGGTGTTGAAGCCGACGATTCCCGGCTCTTCGATCGTCGGGCCGGCGCTTACCGTGCGCAATATCGTCCAGCGCGAGCATGTTTATGAAGCCGCTCGTCGCCACGTCAACAAGATGGCCGAGTTTGAAGCTCATAATCTGGCCCTGCCGGGAGACATTGTCGTGATCGACGGCGTGGCCGGCATATCCAACATGGGCGGTATTTCAGCGCAGACGGCCAAGCGCCAGGGTGAACTCGGCGCGATAGTTTTCGGTGCGGTTCGCGATGTGGCTCATTCGCGCCGCGTCGGCTATCCCATTTGGGCCAGCGAGATAACGCCGGTCACCGGCAAATGGCGCATCGAAACCGTTGAGATTAACGGCGAGATCGTCGTCGCCGGTATTCGGGTGTCCCCAGGCGACATCGTGTTCGCCGACGACACGGGGGTCTGCTTCATACCGCGGGCGCGCGTCGCGGAAGTGTTGGAACTGGCGCGCCGGAAATCCGCCGCCGAAGAGGCCAAGTGCGCGGCGATCGAAAGGGGAGTGCCTGTGGCGGATTTGCCCGCATAATGTGCACACGGTCGTCAAGGGCGGTTCTAATACTCTTAATCCCCACAAGCACGTTGCAGCCCTTGCGCCACTTTGCTTTACTCGAAATCCTTATAGAAGTCGGACATCAGGAGAAGTGTAATGAATTCTCATACACTGGTCAGTATACTCACAAGTTAGAAAGTGTGTGTGCTGGTGTATACTTTTAACATTGAGGAATCTGAACCGCCGTGTCTTGTCTGAACTCGATCGCCTCAAAGAACAGATCGCCTACCTCAAGTTCTGGCAGGGCGTTATGGTCGTGACGGAAATCAGCTTGGTCGGTTGGCTTATTTCAACGGCGGGGACCTCTGATCCCGCATTGTGGGCCTTTGCCGCTGTCGGCGTCGTCGTGCTTGGCTTCGGCATCTTCGCTTTACATCGCCAAATTGAGCGCCGCATCGAACGGATCGGGAGTTTGTAGCGATGGAAATTCTCGCTGGCGTCATTATGCTTGCCGTTGTGCTTCTTTTTGTCGGCATTGCCCTCGACGCTGCTCGTCGGGCGAAGTAACGCTTTCTAACTCTGGGTCGAACGGACGGGCCCTAAACTCAGCAGCCTCGTCAACCGATGATCACGGCCCGCCGTTCACCAGCACGTTGGGCAGCATGCGATGATGAATATCTTTGAGAAATATCCAAATAGCATCTTCCTTAACGGGCTTTCTGAAGATTCAGAACTTTTCCCGCTCCGCGAAAGGATCGTTGAGCTTTTTCGCTTCCTTGATGGCTTAGAAGATGTCCATTTCGCGCAGGAACTCAACCGAGACCCATTCGCGCGATTATAGGAAATGATGGTGACGAAGATCTTAAAGTTTGAAGGGTATGCGCCAACAAGCAGCGACCACGGGCCAGATTTTGTCGTCGAAAAGGAAGGAAAGCGGATTTTCATAGAAGCCATTTGTCCTGGGCCCGGAGATGAAGGTAATCCTAATTCCGTCCCGCCAATAGTATATAGGGCTCCGATATTTCACGATGTTCCTGTACCACAGATGGTTTTGCGAATCCGGAGCGCACTCGAGGAAAAAAAGCGGAAGTATGCCCAGTATCTTGCACAAGGGATCGTTTCAGAAGGTGATATCTGTATTATCGCTATTAGTTCTCAAAAATCGGCCGCGCTTCCGGATTAACGCCACCGTTAATTTTGAGAGCAACGCACGGTCTAGGAAATCCATATGTCGTTTTTACCCCCGGCGAAGGGGCTGTGGAAGAGGGTATCCACGAGTGTAAGAGCATCCCAAAGGTCGGTGGCCATGACATTGATACAACCTTTTTTCTCTCCGGCGACAATGGTTTAATCTCTGCTGTTCTGTATTCAGATTGTTCATTCTTTTCTCTTGATTTCGACTTATTCGGAGAATCAATGTTGATCCACAACCCGAAAGCATACGTACCCCTTCATACAGGATTTCTAAAGCGAATAGGCGAAATTTTGACGATATGTTGCCATAACCAATCACAGTGGCAGGCATAGAGGATAAACAGCGCCCAACCAATGGCTGGAGGCAACGGCACAAATCCGTGCCGCAGCCTTAATCGTTAGATGGCTATTAAGATCCTTTCAAGTGCTGGGGAAAGGCGTAAAATTCAACAAATGAACTTTCGCGTGGAAATTGAACAAGAGGAAGACGGTCGTTGGATCGCAGAAGTGGTTGACCTGCCCAGAGTGCTCGCCTATGGAAGCACGTCGAAGGAGGCCCAGGCAAAGGTGCAAGCTCTTGCCCTTCGGGTCGTAGCGGACCGTCTTGAACACGGTGAAGCTGGCCCTGATCTTGTCAGTATCTCCTTTGCCGCCGCATGAACCAGTGGTCGAGCACGCGTGCCCGACGTGTGTTGGCCGCGCTTCTACGCATCGGCTGGATCGTCAAGCGATAGTCCGGTTCTCACCGCACACTTTCCCGTCCCGGCTGGCCAGATTTTGTATTTGCGTTTCATGATACTGAGGAGATTGGTCCTCGGATGCTTGCCCGAATTGCAAAACGGACAGGCCTCAGCCCTGAAGACTTGTAGATCGTATCTTCAGAAGGAGACCATCTAATCCGCCGCTTGACCCGATTCCGGGTCAGCGGCATCGCGTTGGGTATCACCACGGTGCAAAAGGAGGACGTTGAAATGCTGAAAGGTGGTTGCTTCTGCGGTGGAATCCGCTATGAGGCCGAAGGCACTCCCTTTTACCGGACGAGTTGTCACTGCTCGATCTGCCGTCGAACTACGGGCGCTCCATTCGTAGCCTGGTTCAGCGTGCCACGATCTGAGTTCCGGTTCGTGCAGGGTGCACCGACTCAATTCAGGTCAACCCCAAAGTGCATGCGGAGTTTCTGCCCTCGCTGCGGCACCCAGTTGACTTTCGAGAATGACGACGCCTCGGACGAAATCGACGTCACGGCATGCAGCCTCGATGATCCAGAACAGCTACCGCCAGAGGATCACACGCGCACCAGCAGTAAGCTTAGGTGGGTGAAGTTGGCCGATGGTCTCCCCGAGCACCGCGAAGCTCGGCCCGTCAGGTGATCGTGATGCCCGTCGATGCACCGGACCCGCTACAGCGGGCTTCGCCCGCTTGCGCGGACCGGTGATCTCTAGCGTTAGGTTTTAAAGATACGTTGCTTGACTCACAGTCTGGTATGAAGTATCGTCATACCACGAGGTGAGTCATGGCACGATCCAAAGTTGCAATTTCTTTAGATGAATCCACGCTGAATCGTCTCGATCAATTGGTTAAGAAACAAGTCTTTCCCAACCGTAGCCAGGCCATCGAGGAAGCGGTTGCGGAGAAGCTGGCCCGACTGGAGAAAAGTCGTTTGGCCAACGAGTGCGCGAAACTTGATCCTGCATTCGAAAAGGCACTCGCTGAAGAAGGCCTATCCGAGGACTTAACGGAATGGCCCGAATACTGAGGGGGGAGATCCGTTGGGCCGACTTGAATCCCGTACGGGGCCGAGAACAAGCAGGACAACGACCAGTTTTGATTTTGAGCCAGGACGTTTTCAATGAACGCTCCGGAACGGTGATTGCCGTTGCTCTCACAAGTCAGCCTCAACGGGCCGGCTTTCCTTTGACGCTTGAACTTCATGCAAGAGGGCTCCCGAAAAAATCGTGGGTGAAAATCAGCCAGATTCGGACTCTTGCAGTCGAACGAATTGGGAAGGTGATTGCCCGCTCGTCTCCAGAGGAGTTGGCTCAGGTTGTTGAAGGATTGAACGAGATTATCGGAACCTAACGATTGGGTCGAGAGTGACGCGGCGGACCGCCCCTCTCACCCAAAACGTTAGACGCATTCGCTTCTCGGCGGTTACAATCGTTTTATGGACTACAATGATGCCGTGACTGAGGTGCTCGACAAGGCAGCACGCATCAGGCTGCCGGGACATCGTCTTGACGTCGTCACCATAGCCCGACGCGAGTTTGCCAAGCGCGGATACTGCGATTCTAAATTCATTGCTCCCATCGAGGAGACACTCCGAGAGTGCATTCAACGTTGGAGTATGATCCAAAAGCGACAGATTTGGGAGAGCACTGAGACCGGATTGGAGAGCGATGTGCGGGTTGACGCTTACACAATGGACAGCATCGACATGGATTTGGAAGGAGAACTGATGTCTTATCTTATCGAGTATCTTTCACCAGATTCAGGCGATGGTCCGACAGATCCAGACGAAGATGACCACACCGCCTAACAAGTCGCTCGACCGTATGCCGAGCAGCGCGGTCCTGTCATTGTCGGAGCCACCTAACCAGTAAGGATTGAGACGACTTCCGAGTCGTTTCAATCCGTTGTTCAAGAAGCCCGTGATCGAGGCAGACGCGATCAATATAAGGGTAAAGGTTAAGGTTGAGGAGGGTGGATGGCGCCGAAGAAAATGCAGGTCAGAATCGCTGAAGGATTGGGCGCGAGTAAAAATTCCAGCGATCCATTTTGCTCACGGTTTAGTTTTTTTTCTCGTCAGTTCCCCGCAAGACAGAGTATGCGAAGACAGTAATGGGCGCCGGTGGGCGCACCTGCGCGCATCCCATGAGCTTTCAAGCAGCGGAGACAAGGATCGAGATCAGTATTGAGTTGAAGATTTTTTTCATCCCGAGAGACGCAACATTTTGAGAGGTGGCGGCAGCACCGAGCGCACTTTGAGCAATCCACCGCAGCTTGGGCAGGTGCGGCGAGGGGGAGGCTCGATTTCTGGGACCGGTAGATCGAGAGCAAAGCCGTAACTCAATTCGATCAGGCCGCGAATTCGCTCGAGTGGGACCGAGCAGTTGGGATTCATGAAACCGTAGTAGCGGATTTTCATAAAACCGGTGGGTAGGACATGCTGCAAGAAGCGACGGATGAATTCCATGACATCGAGGGGTAGGATTCGAGAGCGCTCGCTGTGGGGTTTGCGGTAGCGAATCAGCACGGTGCGATCCTGGAGGCCAACGATGCGGGAGTTGGAGATAGCGACTTTGAAGACGTAGGGGGCGAGATATTTCAGAGTCGCTTGATTAGAGGAGACCGCTTGGGAGTTGACGTTCCAGTCGATCTGCCAGAGCTCGGGTGGGATTTGATCGAACAATTTGTGTTGCTTCATGAGATCACGGAATTTGGCACGGAAGATTTTGGAGAGCGCTTGGACGGGGAGAAAGAAATCGATTCGGGAAGGATGCCACGAGCCATCGGAGGAACGCAGAGCCCCACCCGAGACGATGTAGTGGATATGGGGATGATACTGCAGGGTGCGTCCCCAGGTATGGAGCACACCGAAGAAGCCTGGGAGATCGGCGCCGATGTACTTTGGATCGATGGCGAGTTTTTTGATGGCATCAGAAGAGGCTTTGAACATAGCCGAGTAACCGAGGCGCTGGTGTTGGCGCATGAAAGAGCGCAGTTGTTGGGGGATGGTAAAGGTGATAGGAAGTGATGGCCCGGGAGCTGGCGTGTGATTGTGTTTGGAGCCACTGTTGAGCTTTACTGTACTGGCAGGTAGGGCAATGGCGGTTACCACAGGAGCGAAAGAACTGGCTGGGCTTGGCGCAGCTGTCGCATTGATACAACGCGACGCCGCAGGCCTCGGTGCGACAAGCGATGATGGCGTTGATTCTCACCAATCCCTGTTATGCGGGAGCCTTTGCCTTTACAACGAGATCATCCCTTGATTGCGCTGTTCGGGTTCGGAGATCAGATCTGGGGTTTTGCCATAGAACTCGGAGAGCATCCGAACCGCGCGGGTGTAGGCTTTTTGGGTCGGTTCTCCTTTCCCATTGAGTTGCGGAGCAGCGACCATCCGTTGATACCAATCATTCATAAAAGTTCTCCTTCCAAAAAAAAGTTAGGAGAGCTTTTATCGAACAACGATGTTAAGGTGGAGCAGAAAAATGTTCCGGCGGGATTAACTGCCGCGCAGCGGCTTACTTGAACATCGCGCTTCAGACCAATCGCTAAGAGCGCCCGCTGAGCGTTGCGTTATCCGTGTTTTGTAGGATACAACCGACAAGCGCAAAGGAGGATGAATCATGGCACGCATCCGCCATCTCGCGATACTCACCGAGGACGTGGACAAATTGGTTAAGTTTTACACAAACGCCTTCGGACTGAAGATCGTTCACGGAATCGGTACCGCCACCTATCTTTCTGACGGCCATATCAACCTTGCCATCATACCCATCGAGCCCGAACGCAAAATAGAGGGGCCAGACTTAAGGCCCGGATTATATCACTTCGGTTTCGAGGTGGAGGATGTCGCCGGCCTTCGCGAGACGTGCAAGGAACTCAACGCCGCAACCGGTGTCGACAAAAGACCGCCCAACCGCGAGGCCGAATACCGAGTTCATGACCCCGACGGCAATCCCATCGATCTCTCCCAGCATGGCTGGCCGATTTGACGGGATGCCATATTAGAGGGAGCTGCGCATGATTGTCGCAATCGTTGCGCTTCTTCTTTGCCAAACGGGGATAGAGAATGGAAGATCGCCATCTTCTAGGCTCGATTTTCAATCCTCAAACGGCGCGGCTTGACGGGATCCGAAGGGAAATACTACGATCGCGTCGAAGAAAACCTGGAGGATTGCCATGGCCAAGCTCAGACATATCGCATTCATCGTGAAGGAACCCGACAGGCTCTACGATTTCTACCACCACCTTTTTGGCGTCGAAAAAGTGCGTCACGGACCGACGGGCGCCATCCACGTCATCGACGGTCTCTTCAATCTGGCTTTTCTCAAGCAAAACTTGAGCGACGTGGCCGTGGTCAATACACATCGCGCCGACGGCGAGGAGATCGATCAAAGACAGGGCATTAATCACTACGGCTTTCTGGTTGACAACACCGAGCAAACTCTCTGCCGGTTGGACGGCTCATTGCAGCGGGGAGACACGCCCCAGAATGGCCGCCCGGCGGAAATGCGGATTGTCGATCCATGGGGTAACAAAGTGGATCTTTCCGCCAGGGGCTTTTTAGGAAGGGAGGAAAAAAAGTTGCCGGGTGTGCGCTACGTAGTTGTACAGGCGGATGCGCCGGAGCAGGCCGCAGAGTTTTACAAGACCGTATTCGATCTCCGAGAGATGAGGAGGGCCGCTGACGGGTCGATTCGCCTTACTGACGGCGACATCACCCTCGATCTCACGCAAAAGAAGACCATCGACAAGGGCGGTATCCAGTATTTTGGCGTCCAGGTTGAAAACTGGTCGCAATTTAAGAGCCGCTTCAAGGACGTCGGTCTGGAGTTTTCTTATCCTGAAGCTGGCCAATCCGAAGTTCGGTTTAACGATCCCGAAGGCAACGTTTTCGCCGTGTCCGAAAAAGGCTGGCAGCTTTGACAGCCGAGAGCGAAATCATCTGCAAGGCGTCCATGGTCCAAAAGTTTATTTACAGAAAGAACCGAGCGCGGCGAAACCGCAATCAAGACCTGATTATCTCGCGCAAAGGCGCAAAGGCCGCCGAGTTAAAAGATAAAAAAGATGGGAAGGTGGGGCCTTTGCGAGCTTGGCGCCTTGGCGCGAGAATAGGATTTCGGCCGAGAGTCATTCACGGTCCGATTGTTTTTTGTTGTAGCGCTCCCATCAATGGTGTAATGCTCGGCGCAGTAGCGCCGCTTAAAATCAAAGGAGGGTAGACCCATGCCAAGGATCAGACATATCGCCATTCTCGCCCAGGAACCGGCGAAGCTCGCGGAGTTTTACAAAGCCGCTTTCGGTTTCAACGAAGTTGCCCGCAGCGGCGAAAACGGTGACGCGATATACGTTTCCGACGGCCATATCAATTTAGCGCTTCTGCCGGCGAGAAACCGCACCGAAGGAATCTTCCACTTTGGCGTCGAAGTAGAAGACGTCAAGAGCGCGGTCGACACGGCGCTCAGCGCCGGCGGCAGAGGGGGGAAGGCCGAGCTTCCCAGGGACGGGCGTTTTGCCGAGACCTTCGTTGTCGATCCCGCGGGCACCCGGGTCGACATTTCACGCGGCTGGAAAGTTTAATCTTCACCGGCTCGACAGAACAATTTAACTACAAAGAGCGTAAAAAACGAGGCGGTTATAGCCGTCCCGTTTCGGATGATTTAACCGCAAAGAACGTGGTTCGAACCGCGTAGCGCTCGGAGCCGATTAGAACGACGAAGGTCGCAGGTAATGTAGCGCGAATCGGTTGAACCAGTTTAATTGGTCAAGCCATCCGAGCGCTTTGATTTGATCTGAACGACTGGAACGTTTTGAACGATTGGAACGTCTGGAACTTGCGCTAGTGGCGCGTCGCGCCACGCGCAACTAGCGAGGCAGTATTACAACGCAGACTACACATATCGGTATCCTGTCCCCGGCGACCGCGGACCGGCCCCACTTTGATAGCCTCAGGCAAATGCTGCCGCGGGAAGTAACTCTGACGAACGAAGGATTGGGATTGCTGCGCGACTCTTATCAGAACCTGGCCGGGAAGACCGACGAGATCATCGCGCGCGCGGTCGACTTCGTCCAGAGAAACAAAGTGCAGGGACTTCTTGTTACCGGCGGCTTTGTCACTCTTTTCAATCCCGGGCTGGAGGCCAAAGTCGCTGCAGCTGTCGGTATTCCGGTTTCCAGCGCCGTTTCTTCGGTTGTCGCCGCGCTGCGCGCCCTGTCGTGCAAACGTTTGATGCTTGTGACACCGTTCGCCGCCGATATGAATGCGGTTATCGCTAAGCATCTGGAGAGCGAAGGAATTGCGGTGTTTTTCGGCCCCACCTTCGACAAAGACCGCAAGCCTGGCGCCGGCGTCGAAATTAAATCCGACGAGCTATTACGCAAAATAGAAGACGGCTTTCATCGCAACCCATCCGCCGAAGCGATTTATTTTCAAGGCGCCACCCTCGATCCCTTGCCGATAATCCAGAAGCTGGAAGACAGCCTGAAGGTGCCGGTGGTCACGAGCAATACGGCGATGATTTGGAACGTGCTGTCGAAACTGGGATTGCGCTTATCGATCGCGGGTTACGGCAAACTTCTTTTCGCCTGGCCCCAGCCCGCGGTTTCTATCTAATTGAAGCACTGTACCGCGTTAGATCTTCGTTTCAGTCAGCCTGAACGACGCTGACGTACGCGTTGGTAAATTTGGTTCGTTCCGAATGATTGGAACGATTGGAACGGCTGGAACGTTTGGAACTATTTTTTAGCGCCGCGCTGCTTTCAACCGGCTTGCTGTGGAACCGCGCAGTGTTTCGATGACTTCCGCGATGGTCGGGGCCGGATCGGTGCGGTCTTTAAAGGATTCGAGCCGTTCACATAGTTCTGCCGCCGCCTTATGAAAGCCCCCCGGCAGGCCGGCTTTTTCAAATGCCTCGGCGATCTCTTCCATTTCACCGACGTAGCGCCACGCCTTCGGTGTCGCCACAGCGGCGGCCCGGTCGCAGCGTTTCTCGAGCTGTGGCTGCGAAATCCGCCATTCCTCGAGCAACGCATCGTCCACGCCTTCATGGGCGGCGTACGTTCTGATTGCCAGCAGCATCGCATCCGTGCCTTTTGTCCACGCCGCATAGGCGACCTTAAGAGCCGACGCGGCGCCAGACTTTGTGCCGATTGCCCGGGCATCGAGCATGCTCTTGGAAAATACCTGGGCAACTTCTCGCGCGCGCGCCCCTGAGAGATAGAGCCGGGTGGTTCCAGCTTGTTTCACCGGCGAACCGATAATACCGCCGTCGACGAAACTCGCGCCGGCCCGGCTAACAATCTCGCCGATTCGCTCGGCGGTGGCGCGCGAAACCGCGTTGGCGTCGACGTATAGGCCGTTGAATTTCCGCTCGGCCACGCTTTCTGCGACGTCAACGGCGGCATGGGGCGGGCAGACTGAAAGAACCATATCGCTTTGGCGCAGCGCGTCGTCTAAACTCCCGACATCGACTAACCCTGCTTGATTGGCGCGCTTCCGGGTCGCCTCACCACGCTGGTCTGATGCCCAGATCACGCGGGCGCCGCTGGTGGCGGCCGCAGCGCCGATCGTGACGCCCATGTTTCCTGGATGCAGCAGCGCAATCGTTTTGAAATCCATGGTTCGCTCCTCCTCGTTAACGTAGAGCAACCTTCGAATTCTCAAGTCCTCGTCGCTGAATGCTCACTTTCAAAACTACGTGACAACCCTATCGGACGTCAAGGAGCAGCAGCTTAGAAGATTATTCGCAGCCGTTCCATTCGTTCCAAAGTTCCAATCGTTTTGAACTCTCTTTGATAGGCCGTTCGAGGCTTATTCCTCGGCATAAACTCTGCCATGCCTTTCCGTGCGTGAATGATCCGGAAATGTGAGTTGTTATTCCCTCTGTCGCTTGCATTGACAGGCCCTTTTGGACGGTGTTATGGGTGCAATCTGGAGAATGAGGAGTTCAAATCGTTCCAAAAGTTTCAGTCGTTCCAAACGTTTTGAACTGGGCTTGCCGGTGCCACGGTTTGTGCCTCGATCGCCTAATGCCTACTCACTTGTGAACTCCGTAGTAAGAAGCAAGAGGAGGAAATCATGGGAACCTACAAAGTGATCGATGCCGACGGACATGTGCGCGAGTCCATTGCCGGCATCCGCGAATTTTTGGAACCACGCTGGCAGCGCCGCAATTTATTTCCCAATGACGAGTGGGATCGCGATCTACGCGGCAAACTCGGCGCAAAACCGGAGGGCCCTGAAGATCAACTGGCGGCCATGGAGCAGGATGGCATCGACGTGATGGTTCTCTACCCGACGGCGGGATTGCACGTTTCCGCCTTGCATGAAAGGGAGTTCGCGACAGCCATAACCAGGGCGTACAACGACTGGCTCTACCATTTCTGCAAGAAGGACCCGGCGCGGCTCAAATTTGTCGCGCTATTGGCGCCGCAAGATCCCAAGGCGGCGGCGGACGAGTTAACTCGCGCCGTGACCGAACGCGGCGCGCTGGCCGGCGTATTACCGACCTATATGCCGCAAATGCCGGATTTTGGCGACGCTTTATACGATCCGATTTACGCCGCCGCCGAGCGGCTCGGCGTGGGGATCGGCTTTCACACGGGAACTTCGGCGGACTCCCTCGGCGCTCTTCGCTTCAGAAAATTTCTTTCCGCCCACACCATAGATCATCCCGCCGAACAGATGATGGCGATGATCGCGACTATCATCGGCGGCGTCTTCGAGCGTTTTCCCAAATTAAGCATCGCTTATCTCGAATCGGGCATCGGCTGGGTGCCCTACATGATGGACCGTCTCGACGAAGAAGTGGAAAAGCGCGGCGCGGACGAAGCTCCTTATCTGACAAAGTTGCCCAGTGAATACGTGACCAGCGGGCAGATCTACTTCGGCGTCGAGTGCGGCGAGAAAACGATCCCCGACTGCGTGCCCTGGCGATTGGAAAACACGCTGCTCTATTCGTCCGATTATCCGCACTGGGATGGCGACTGGCCGCACACGGTGAAGATCGTTCGCGAGCGCAAGGACCTGTCGGAAGACACCAAGAAGAAAATGATGCACGACAACGTGGCGCGGTTTTACCAGCTCGCCGATGCATGAGATTCGAAATATCGGCGAGAGGCGTCTGATAAGTTAGTGATCAAGCCGTAAAAATATCGCCCACCCCGAAGCACGTCCTATTGCGGATTGGTATTTGCCGCGGGTTGCGTGCCGTTGGTGTCAGCGGATTTGTGCCGTTCTTTTGCTTCCGGCTCGTTCCAACCGAATTCGACTTTGCCGCGCAGGCACGAACCTAGGGCCGCAGTGAGGAATTTGGCTTTAACGTCCCCTAAGAGTTGCCCTGTCTCCAACAGCTTCACGTGCCCTGAAGCGCTGATGTTTCCTTCGACTTGTCCGCCGAGGATTACTTCGTCCGCACTGATCGCGCCGACAATGCGCGCTCCGGGGTCGAGGGTAAGACTGCCTTTCACGCGCACATCTCCGTTGACGCAGCCGCCAATGCGGAGATCACCGTCACCATCGATTTTTCCATCGATCACGAGGCCCGGACCGATCACCGATTCCTTTTTAATTGTCGCTACCATAGGGCCGTTGGGCTGAGGAGGAATTTCGGCCGGCGCCGAGAATTCGACTTCCGTATCATACTGCCCGGCGAATGAGGTCGGATTGGTCAAGTCCTTCCAGATGCTCATTAGATCTCCTCCTGATAGAAACTTTGTTGTATAGGCGCATTGAACGAAGTTCAAGTTCAAGGTTCAATGTTCAAAGTAACAGAAAAGCGCAAAAGCCATGCCGAAATTTAGCGTTTTGCTTGCGTTCTCCCCGCAGGGGGGAGATCTTCCGATTTTTCGTTGGCTTAGCCAAGTTGAACAAAACTCAAAAGAGCTGAGTCCTGACGCCCTCGAGAAAGACCGACTGAGCGCGGCAGTGGAGAAGTTACTCAGCGTAGGTAAAAAATTCCCGCACCCTTTGGCCCGGCATTGGCCTTGACAGGGCGGAGACCCCTGACCTAATTTGTTGAAGCGTCGTTCTAACAATTGCTGTCGCGGAATCCGCGATGCGGTCATTTGCCGCGTTTCCGTGTCTCATCCCGCCGGTTGTCGTTTTGCAAAAATGGGAGGTCCGA
Source organism: Binatia bacterium (assembly GCA_036555515.1). Classification (GTDB taxonomy): domain Bacteria; phylum Desulfobacterota; class Binatia; order UBA9968; family UBA9968; genus DATACQ01. The sequence continues at coordinate 12,066 of DATBLC010000221.1, read as the reverse complement.
TGATTGCCACGCGGCGTAACTTTCTTGTGGTTCTTCTCTTGGCGGGTCTAATTGCGTCAACCGCCCGCGCGGAAAAAATTCGCACCGCCGTTCCCGGATTGAATCTGAATTATCTCACGGTGTTCAGCGCCGAGGAGCGCAAGTTTTTCCGGGACGAAGGGCTCGACAACGAAACCATCGTCATCGGCGGTCCCGCCGGGATTGCGGCCTTGGTGAGCGGCGACGTCGATTATAGCGGCGCCGGCGGCAGCGGGCTCAGGGCGGCGGTCAGGGGCGCGCCGTTGAAAGCTATCTTATATCAAACTGAAAAACCCACATGGTTTTTGGTCGTCCACCCTAGCATTACCCAGGCCTCCGACCTCAAAGGGAAAAAGATTGCGGTTGCGCTGATTGGCGACAGCGAAGACCGCTTTACGACATTGTTCGTCGAGCGCGCCGGGCTTTCGGCCAAAGATGTGACCAAGATTTCGGTGGGAACGAGCATCGGCGACAAAATTTTGGGCCTCAAGAGCGGGTCGGTGGCCGCCGCTGTGCTTGACCCGGCTGCGACTATCGCGGCGGAGCGGGAAGGGTTACGCAAGCTCGCTTATCTGGGCGATATGTTCCCTCTGCCCTTTCAAGGATATGTCACGACACAACAAAAGCTCTCGGAAAATTCGCCGCAGGTCAAAAGATGGGTCAGAGCGATGATCAGGTCGCTGTTATTCGTCCGCGAGCGGCCTGACGACGCTGCCGACATCGCCATGCGGCGGCTGCGCATTAAAAACATCACCAAACCGATGTTAGCTGAAGCGATTCGAAGTTATGTGCTCGCATTTCCCCAGGGTATCCCTGGAACGCCGTCGGCGGAGGGAATCAAAAACATTCTTGAATACGAGCTACGAATTCCTATGAAACTCGACAAGCCTCTCGCCGCGGACAACTTTTTCGAGCTGCGCTGGGCGGCGGAAGTGCGCAAGGAATTCGAGTCAAAGAGCCAGTGAAAGGCGCTAATACAGTTTTGAGTTTAGGGTCTAGCAGGCTGCTGAAGAATGGCATTCATCCTTCGACAAAGCTCAGGACGAACGGAGGAGGGCTGAAATCATTGGAGAATTTCCGTTCGTGCTGAGGCCCTCGAAGCACGAGAACCTTTTTTCAGAAACCCGCTAGTCTTGTTGAACCCGACACCAGAAACGCTGTAACCGACACAAAAAGGAGTTACCTATGCCCGCCAGCGATCCGCGTACCCGGGCTATATCCGAAACATCAGCTGCGAGGGGCCCCAACCGGCCGCTGTTCACGCGCGGCGGTCCGCCGAATTACGTGCAGAACTCGTTGGCCGCGGCGGCCGAGCCGTTCAAAGGCATTACGTTCGATGGAACTGTGATCCCCGGCCTATACCCGATCCAAAAAACCGGTGTTTCGACCCAGTCGATCCGGGAAGCCGCTCAAGATTTTCTAGGCTCGCTTACGCCGGGCCAGCGGGCGAAGACTTTGTTTCCGGTGGATACGGTCGAATGGCGCAAATGGAGCAACATTCATCCAACCCTCATGCGTCATGGGACACCGCTCTTTGAGATGAGCGACGCGCAGCGCGATTGCGCGTTCGCGCTCTTGCGCGAGAGCTTGAGCAAGTGGGGATTTGAGGAGGCCCTCGACATCATGCACTTGAACGAAACGGTCATGGAGATGACTGGCAGGCTCGATGAGTACGGCGAAGATCTTTACTGGCTGAGCATCATGGGAGAGCCCTCCGCCAGCGCGCCCTGGGGCTGGCAGTGGGACGGGCATCATTTGATCATCAACTATTTTGTCCTGGGCGACCAGGTCGTCGTCACGCCAAGCTTCCTGGGGGCGGAGCCGGTGCATGCGAAAAGCGGCAAGTATTCGGGCACGCGGGTTTTTAAAGCCGATGAGGATAAAGGACTGGCGCTGATACGAGCGCTCTCCGATACGCAGCGAGTCAAGGCGATTATCGCCGCCGAAACCTCGGGCGAGGATTTTACCACGGCCTTCCGCGACAATCTGGAGCTTCACTACACCGGCATCCCTTACGACGAACTGTCGAACGCGCAGCACGAACAGCTGGTCAGTCTCGTCGAGTACCACGTGGGCCGCACCCGCCCCGACCACGCCCAGGTAAAAATGGCGGAAGTGAAGCGGCATTTAAAAGACACTTATTTTTGCTGGATGGGCGGCATGGACGACCACAGCACCTTTTATTATCGCGTTCAGAGCCCCGTGATCATCGTCGAGTTCGACCACCAACGGGGCATTGCTTTCCGCGAGCACACCAAACCGTATAAAGATCATATTCACGTCATATTGCGCACGCCCAACGGCAACGACTACGGCAAGGATCTGTTGCGCCAGCATTATGAAATCGCGCATCGCTTAAAGTAAGAGTTCCGACCGTTGGAACCGGACAGTTTGTCCATGCAACCTTCTGAACCTCCGAAAACATCTGGAACATCTGGAACGATTAAAAACATTGGAACGATTGAAACCATTGGAACGCCTGGAACGACTGGAACGTTCGCGAAGCGAACGATTATTTATATCCTTCCGCTTGCATGCTGAAGAGCTGGGCATAGGTGCCTTCGCGGCGTAGCAGTTCTTCATGGGTGCCGAGCTCGGTGATGCGGCCTTCCTGGAGGACTGCGATGCGATCGGCCATTCGCACCGTCGAGAATCGATGGGAAATTAGAATTGCCATTTTGCCGTCGGTGAGTGCTTTGAAGTGCTGGAAGATTTCATATTCGGTTTGCGCATCGACGGAGGCCGTAGGTTCATCTAGCACCAGTATGTCCGCCTCGCGCATGAAGGCGCGCGCTAGCGCGATTTTCTGCCACTGGCCGAGGGAGAGTTCATGGCCCTCGCGGAACCAACGTCCGAGCATCGTCTCGTAACCGGCCGGGAGGTCTGCGATCACCGCGTCAGCGCCGCTTTTGCGCGCCGCCGCGGCAATGCGTTCCGGGTCGTCCATCGCGTCGATCTGACCAAATCCGATGTTTTCTCTGACCGGCAAGTGATAGCGCACGAAGTCTTGAAAGATCACCCCGATCCTTTGCTGCAGTTCGAGGGGTTCCAGGTCGCGGATATCGATGCCGTCGATCAGAACGCTGCCTTCACTGGGATCGTAAAGCCGGCTCAAGAGCTTGATAAGCGTCGTTTTGCCGGCGCCGTTGTGCCCCACCAGGGCGATCTTTTCCCCCGGTCTGATCGTGAGATCGACGCCACGCAACGCCCATTCGTCGCTGCCGGGGTAGCGAAAGCCGACGCCGCGGAACTCGATGCCGCCACGTAGCGGGATCGCCAGCTTTCGCTGTTGGCCGGCGATTTTGAGCCTCGGTTCGAGGGCCAGAAAATCAAAAAAGTTCGCCATGAACAAATTGTTCTCGTAAATATTGCCGACGGCTGAAAGAATCGATTGAAACGTCGATTGCCCCTGGCGGAAAATCGCCAGGTAGAGGGTCATATCGCCCAGTGAGATTTTGCCCTGCACGGTATGCCAGACGATCCAGGCATAGGAGCCGTAAAAGCCAAGAGTCGCGATGAGTCCGAGGCTGAACCCGGCCGTCGCCCTGCGTAGGGCGAGCGCCTTGTCTTCGTGAAAAAACTTGTCGAACAAAGTCGTGTAACGCCTGAGCAAAGCGCCGCCGAGATTGAAAAGTTTAATCTCTTTGACCGCGGTGTCTTCGGTCAGCAGACGGGAGAGATAGTTGACCTGTCGCGTCTCCGGGGCTCGCCGCATGAGCAGGCGAAAGCCGCGTTCGGAATAGCGGGTTTCGGCGATAAACGCGGGAATGCTCGTCGCCAAAAGAATCACCACCAGCCACGGGCTGAACCGCAGCATCAGCAGAGCGAAGGAGATCAAGGTAATCATGTTTTGCACGATCAGGAATGTGTCGTTAATCAGTTCCACCGGTTTGTAGCCGCCCTCGCGCCGCGCATTTTGCAGCCGGTCGTAAAAATCGGGATCCTCAAAATAGGCCAGTTCCAAGGTCAGCGCTTTGCGGATGATCTCGGCGCGGATGCGGTTGGCAAGCTGGAGTTGGATCAATTGTTGAATCAGCCGGCGTCCGTGATTGAACGCCGTGCTGAGCAGGAATAGGGCGAGCTCCAGGATCAAATAAAAGAAAACGTTTTTGACTTGCTCGGCATCTTGCCCGCCCTGCACCGAAGCAACGACGCCGTCGACAATAAGCTTTCCTACCCAGGCTTGAGTCGCCGGCAAGAGCGCGCCGCCGAGGGTTAACAAACCCAAGCCCACCGTCGCCCAGGGATTGGTGCGCCAAACGAAGCGCACGGCTTGCGGCGTATGAGTGAATGACTGGCGCAGTTTGCGCCACTTTTCCGACAAGGGGAACATTTTAGCGCGACTATTTCAGATAATTGACACGCAACTAAGCCGCTCCGATCGCGAGAAACAGGCTGGGAGCTTTGGTTCAACGTTCAATGTTAAACGTGGCGCGTTCGGCGCGTTCAAGGTTTAAGGTTGGGAGGTGGAAACGTTTAACATTGCACTTTGAACGTTGAACAGGCGAAGCCATTGAACTTTGAACCCGGATTGCGCAGTTGCGCTCGATAGGAAGCGCGAGTTGCAACCCTTCCGTAGCAAAGTCGATGGGTTTCTGCCTCTGAGCTGACATCGAGCAGCGGTGCTTCGACGAAACGTTAAAGCTCGCAACAACGAAGTGCGAAAGCGCAAAATGACGTTGAAATTTTACAGTTGGACGCCTTCGCTACTCCAGGGTTCCACCTCGCTTGCCGTCCCCTCTGCAGAATCCGGGTTGAACGGGACGAAGTCGCCGCCGGAAGGCGGCCTAAGCTATTTCCCGAGCTGGTCGAGAAAGCCGGATCTTTGAATCTCATCGATCAGGCTCAAATCCCAGTGGTCCTTTTCGCTGAGCTTCTTTGCTTGGGGTAAATCAAGCGCCGCCAGGTCCAACAGCGCGCGCACAGCTTCACCTTGAGGGCGAAGCCCGGGTTCGGCCCTTGTGGAGATCTCGTCGTAGAGGTACGCCATTACGCTGAGGTCCGGGTTGCGCACGTACTTGGCAAAAATTTTCAAACTTTCATCCTTGTGAGCTTTCAAATATTGAATCCCTTCCATGTAGCCGCGCAAAAAACGCAGGGCCTGTGGCCGCTTTTTCTGCACGAATGCCGGCGTGGTGTTTAAGCCGCCGCCGACGTTGGCGACATCGATTTTAACCAGAATCCTCATGCCCGCCTTTTCCGAGATCATATCCGAGGGCGGCGTAAACATCGTCGCGTGGATTACGCCGCTGGACAACGCCGCTACCCGGGCTGCCGGCCCGCCGTCCCCTACGGAGAGATACGTCACATCTTTATTGGCGTCCATGCCGTTGTCGCGCAAGAGCTTGGCCACGCGCGCGTACGCGGCGTCGCGGCCCGGAGTTATACCGATGATCTTGCCCTTCAAATCGCGCACGCTTCTGATGTTCGGCTGCGTGACCACCGAATAGCCGAGGGTGTTGGTGGTGACGCCGACGCGAGCAATGCTTGCGCCCTGCACAATCGCGGTCGTGACACCAAGGTCCGATCCAAGGATGAAATCGACGCTGCCACTGATGAGCGCCGACACGGTCCGTGAACCGCCGCGGAGGTAGATAAGCTCGATATCTAGACCGTGTTTTTTCCAGATCCCTTTATCGACTGTCACCCACGAAGGCGCAAAGCCCGTGGCCAGTGACGGGAAACCGACTCGCAGCGCCTCCGCACCGCAAGGAACCTGCAGGAATACCAGGTGCCCGATGACAAATATCGCAACTTTTAAAGCACGGTTCGTCTTCAAAGTAGGGTTCCAGTCGTTCCAATCGTTCCAAACGATCCAGTTGTTGGAATTCAAAATCATTTGAAACCACTGGAACGACTGGAACGATTGGAACCGCAAACGGCGCCTACCAAGCGCCAGTTGCAAGGTAACACCGTAGCGGTGGGGGTGTCAAAACGATCTCATTTGGATTGACTTCCCGCGCCCGATGGCACTAAAAGTGGTTGGAGCGCTGACGCAGTCTGGACTCTAGAAAAGGTTCGGAATGCTTCGACAGGTCTCAGCATGAACGGAACAGCTCATTTCATTTCAAGGTCCGCACCCCTCGAAGGGTGAACGGTGGGTTTTTCAGCAACCTGCTAGACGCTAAACAAGAACGGCGCAACCTGAGAAAGGATTGAGATATGGCGGAGTACAGATTGTTAGATGCAGACTCGCATGTCAGCGAGCCATTGAATCTCTGGCAGGAACGCTTGCCGGTAAAATACCGAGATATAGCGCCGCGCATGATGACGGAGTACGAAGGGCAGCCGGGTGCCTGGTGGCTGATTGAACAGGACCGTCCGCCGCACAACGTGATTCTGGGTTTCGGCGCCAACAAAACCATCGAAGAACTTAATAAGCTCTTGAACAGCTTTTCCTACGCCGGGGCGCATCGCGGCGGATGGGACCCGGCCCAACGGGTCAAGGACATGGACCAGGACGGCGTTCAGGGAGATGTCCTCTACACTACCCTCGGCTTCCGCATGTTCTGGATCAGGGATGCGGGCTTCCAGAGAGCATGCTTCCAGGTGTACAACGATTGGCTCGCCGAGTTCTGCAGCTATGCGCCCAAGCGGCTTAAAGGTTTGGGGCTGATCTCCCTCTACGACCCTAAACAAGCAGCGCAGGATTTGGCGGATTGCCGCAAGAAAGGCTTGGCGGGAGCGATCGTGTGGGCGTCGCCGCCGGAGGAGCTACCCTTTTACTCGGAGGTGTATGATCCCTTCTGGGCAGCGGCCCAGGATCTCGCGATGCCTCTCAGCCTCCATGAATTTGCCGGATTTCAATGGGTCGATTGGGACTCCAGCGCCAAAAAAAGAACCGTCGCCCAAGCCATCAATTCGCATGAGGTGGAGAAAACCTTTGCGACGTTGATTTTATCCGGCGTCCTCGAGCGATTTCCTGGGCTCAAGGTTGTCTCGGCGGAATTGAACTGCGGTTGGCTGCCATTCTTCCTGTTTCGCATCGACGAACGGTTCGATGCTACCGGAATACGTTTTCGCGGCACGCCTTTTCCGACCAAGCTGAAGCTCAAGCCGAGCGAATATTTTCGCCGCCAGCTCTGTGCCACGTTCATCGACGACGCCTTCGGCGTCAACCATCGCCGTGAGATCGGCGTCGAAAACATCCTCTGGTCTTCGGACTTTCCCCACAGTGCGACTTTCTGGCCCCACTCGCAGGAAAAAATCGCCAAGGACTTCCAGGGCGTCGCCGAAGAGGACAAACAAAAAATCCTCTGGGCGAATAGCGCGAAACTCTACGGCTTCGAGGGGGATTGACGAGAGAAATAAGTACGGCACGGGGAATCGCGAGAACGCCCATGCGTTACGAGCTCTATTACCGGCCTTCGATCCAAGGCCACGGCCAATTCGTTGGCCTCGCGCCGGGAGACGGGGCCGCGCGGCATACCGCTTAATCAGCAAGGCATCTTCCATCGCTACCCAGAGCTGGACCAGAAGCGACTATTCGTCAGAAGCCCTTCGGAACGAGGATCATGCCGCAGACGAAATATGAATTTTTTCATGATAGACCGGGGTTGTTTCTCGAAATATATCTTCCCAAGAAGGCGCAGTATCAGCCTTTGCTTTTTCGTGTGCTGAACGAAGGGTTCGATCTCCGCATCGTGCGCGGCCACTTTCGCTCGGGCAAGGCCAAAGATATCCGGCGCTTTCTTCAGCGCAACCAAGAACTCCGGAATTTTTCTCCGGCTGCGATCAGAAATTTTCAGAGTGTCTTTTCCGGCTACTCACTCTATGAGGTCGACGGCACCTTCGAAGGAAACATCCAGGAACGCACTCAGGTGGTCCGGGTTATTTTTGTGCCGCCTGTAGAGCAACTGGCAGGAGGCTTGAAGATTGCGCGGAGCCGGCAGTTGTTTTATGCCCGGCAATTTTTGCGATTCTGGGCCCGTGATACCGCAGATTATTATGAGTTCAGAAGCCACACCGTGCCCCTGGCGCCCGGCGAGGGCAAGCTCGTGCAAAGACTTTCTCGATGGCTCTATTATGTGGGTTTGTTCGCCAATGGATATCTTCTCTACGAAATCGGCGCAGGAATCCGGGAGCTTCATCGATCCGGCGTCATTCGACAACTCGAACGCGAGCTGTGGGTTACTTCGTTCCGGGATTTTGCGCTCAATCAGATGAAGCTTGTGTCACGCGCGTCGTAAAACGGCTCGAGTAGATGCAGTGACTAAAATTTCACGTTAACGGGGCCATACTCAAGAAGTCCCGAGAATGGCGGGACCGAAGCGCGCCATTCAATAACTTGGAGGACTCGAACATGGAGCCAAATCAAACCCGTTACAGAGCCGATTCCCAGTCCTTGTCGCGGCGATTCCTGCTTCCCATGGCGGTGCTTCTATCCGTCCTTAATTTGCTGACGCCGACGGCCGTGGACGCCAATCCGTTCCTCGCGAAACCGGGCGAGGCGACGACGACGGTACGGGTTGCAACCTGCGCGGTATCGGGCGGCTTCGTTCATCTCTACACGGCGATGGACAACGGTATTTTCGACAAATACGCCATCAAGGTCGATCACACGTTTATCAGCGGCAGCGCCATGAACCTCGCGGCCTTGTCGGCCGATGAGGTTTCGTTTCTTTATTGCGCCGCCGACGGCACGATTCCCGGCCTGGCCAGCGGCGTAGACGGAAAAGTGATCGCATCGCCGCTCGTCGGGTTGCCTTATGTCCTGCTGGCGCATAAAGACGTCAAACGCCTGGAGGACTTGAGAGGAAAAAACATCGGCGTCTCCAAAGCGGGTGACTTGGATGACCGGCTAATGAAGACTCTGCTCAAAAAATTTAACCTTAGCACTGCGGACGTCACAATTCGGCCTATCGGTGGCAGCCAGCCCGAACGGTACAACGCAATGATGGCGGGCATTATTCAAGCGGCGCCGGTGACCCCGCCCCTGGACGCTAGAGGAAAAAAAGACGGCCTCAATCTCATTTACACTCTTAAGGATCTCAATCTCCCCTTCATTTACAGCTCGCTGCATACCAACCCTAAGACTTTGAAGGAACGGCCTCAGCTCGCTCAGCGTTTCGTTGCCGCCATGGCGGAGTCCGTGCACTTCGCCGAGAAAAATCCCGATAAAGCGAAAGCCTCGATCAGCAAAGTGCTCAAGATCTCAGATCCGGAGATTCTTCAATCTGCCTACGATGCCTACGCAATTTCTCTGATAAATCGATCAATGATCGTACCCGCCGGCGCCCTCGCCGAAGCGGTGGAAGTCGCCCGCGAGAACGGCACTAACGTGCGCAAGAAACCCGCGGAGCTGTTCGACAACGGCTTCGCCGATCAACTCGCGAAGAGCGGGTTTCTCAAGGAGCTTTGGGGTGTAGAGCTGCGCTGAGCGCAAAACGCTTCCGGTCCGAGAAGGCGATTTGACGCTTCGAGCGACTCCGTAATTTCAATCGACCAAGGAAAATTCTTTCATGATCATCAAGTACGATTGCGCAATAATGCTGGCGGCTGTCTTTTGCGCCACGGTTATGGCTCCGCAACTTGCTTCCGCGCAGGAACTCCGCCGCATCCACTACGGCACTTCGGTTTCCGTTTCCCATCTGCCGGTCTGGGTCGCCAAGGACGCGGGACTCTTCGCCAAGAAGAGTCTCAATGTCGAGCCGGTGCAAATCCGCGGCGGCGCATTAATCACTCTGGGAATCATAAGCGGTCAACTCCAGTTTTCCGGGGCGGGAGCGGAATCCGTCGTCGCCGCGCGCATCGAAGGAGGCGATATCGTACTGCTCGCATGCCCGAGCAATCTGGAACCGATTTCTTTCATCGCCCGTCCCGAGATAAAGTCGTCGTCCGATCTGAAGGGCAAACACAGCGCCGTAACTCGTCTTGGTTCGTCGACCCACTTTTACTTGAGAGCCGCCTTGAGATATCTCGGTCTGGACGCCGAGAAAGACGTCACGATTTTACAATTGGGCGCGGGTCCGGAGATCGCGGCGGCTCTAGAATCCGGGAGAATCGCCGCCGCGCCGCTAAATACTCGCTACGCGATACCGTTTTTGCAGCGCAATTGGCCGGTACTCGTGGACTTGACCAAGACCGACCTCGTTTACCCTTCGTCCTGCGTCACGGCCAGCCGCTCGTTCGTAAGTGCGGAGCCTAAAGTCGTCGAAGATTTCCTGGGTGCCTATGTGGCGGGGATTCAATTGATAAAAAAAGATTCAAAATTCGCTGAACGGTCGCTGGCAAAATGGACGCGGGAACAGGATTCTTACCTTGCGGCCAAGTCAGTCGAATCGCATGCCCGCATCTTCAATGTGCCGCCCTATGTGCCGGATAAAGGTATCGAAAACGTGGTCAGGGACTTGGCCAGCCGGCGCAATGTGCCGAAAGAATTTATCGGCCGGCCGGAGCTGTTTCGCGATAACGGGCCCTTGGAGCGCGCCCTGTCACGGTAACAACCGTTCGGGACACGATCGTTCAAAACGTTCATGCCGTTCAAATCGTTTAAAGCAAGGCGACGTCAAACGGCTCGCTTGACACAGCTTTCCGGCTTTGGTACCGCTCGCGACGAAGGGGTTTCAGTGGCATAGCATTATTAATGACGCTGAAGGGACACTCACCATCATTCCGACGCGACACTTCGATTTGAACGTTTGGAACGACTTGAACAGCTTAAATATTTAGGAGGAATTATTTATGACAGACGTCGAACCTAAAGGCGCAGTTCATTGGATCGATCACTATGTAGTCGGAACAAACGACTTGGGTAACTGGTGCGACTGGGCGATGAAAGCCACAGGCCTTCCGCTAAGACCAGTCAACGGGCTCACCACGGCCGGACGTAAAAGGAACGTTCCGATATTTGGCTTTATGTGGTGGGAGGGCGGATCCTGCCGCATCGGCGCGTTTCTTCAGCCCGAGGTTTATCCGGCAGCCAAAGCGTTGGGCGAGGATCTGCCGCGCTGTGGATTCTACGTTCGGCCGGAAGATGTAGACGCGCACCTGCGCAGACTCGATCAACATAAAATCTCGCATAGCGATCCGATCCGGACAGCCGCCGACGGCGACGAGGGTACAGTCATCTATTTGGCCGATCCGGACGGCAACCAGTACGAGTTCTGGGCTCCCGAGCGAATGCCCGAAGGCGCCATGGAAATAGCCACCGAGGAGAAAGTCGGCCGCATCAGTCACGGAGTCTACGGTTCCCGCGACCTGGCGAGAACCGCCGCCTTCTTCGAAAAATATTGCGGTGCGCAAGTCGAGCATGATTCAAAGATTGCGGAGGGGACGCTCGTCCTGCGCCTACGGGCGGGCGCCCGGCTCATCTACAAGCTGGTCGATCAGGTCGATGAGCGTGTTGCCGGACACAGCCCGTGGTGGGACATGCATACGGCGTTGTTGGTTCGCGAAGAAGACTTTTTCCCCGCTTACCGGCGCATGTGGGAAAGCCTTCCCGAAGAAGCGGGTCCAAAGGAAAATCTAAATGATTCCCGCGAGAAAGAAGACGCGTTTCCCGCGCGCACCGGACTACATCGAAGTCCGGTCGGTTACAAGTGGAAGGAGATCTATCAACGCGGCGACGAGTTCTACGATTGGGACGGCCATGCTTTTCACTTCTTCGGCGGTATACCGCTGAAGCGCGACGGCTCTCTGGCCTTATACCAGGGTAAAGAACAGGAAGACTATTTGCGCGAGCTCGCCGAATCGCTCAAAAAAGGAGTTCAACCGTAGGTAATCGAAGGCCCCTGATCGATAGAGTCCAGATTGATTCTGCTGAAAAACCCTAAGAATGCTTCGACAGGTCTCAGCATGAACGGAAACATCTCCAATGATTTCAACGGCTCCTCCGTTCGTCCTGAGGCTTCTCGAAGGATGAACGGAGGGTTTTTCAGCAGAGTCCAGATTCAGGACTGACCCCAATCCCTTTTTAAGCGATAGCAGGAGAGCGAGGACCGAATATGATAACGCGGTCGAGGGAAAAATGGCGGTGGAGACGATTGCCGATTATTTTAGGCTCAGGCTTGGTTCTTATGTCCTCTGCGAGCTTCGCGGCCAGCGATG
>DATBLC010000220.1:0-28990 GCA_036555515.1 Binatia bacterium | reverse complement strand
TGCCGGCGGGCATTTCCACCTATGGAGAGGACGGGGTGGTGGCCGGCAAGGCAGAGAACCATTGACCGCGATCGGAAGGGCTCGCCTCTCGGTCGCACACTAGCGACATAGTCTCTAAATAACGAACTCATTAGTAACTCTTCAACGACACGAGCGGCGCGGTAGCGAAATTGACGCCGAAGCGACGGCACCAAATCGTCACGTTTTTGAATTTATTCAGATCGGCATGCGCCGGGATAGCGTAATTCTGATCGCCCTTGTTGCCCTTCATCGAGCCAAGATCGATGTAGCCGGCTTCCTTGATCGAATCGTTGCCTTTGTCAACGTCGTCGGCGGTCAGATAGACATGTACGTCGGGGCCATTGGAAGTCTCGAAATTGGTTAAACGTAGGGTGCGTTTGCCGTCCGGGAGTTGGTAAATCGATGCCAAACCTTTGGTTTCGTGCGCGAGACCTTTGAAGGCTCCTTTGGTCACGACCATCGGTCCTTTTTCAATCGATGCCACGGCGGCGCCGCCGGGAAACTCTTCCCTGACCGTTTTGTTGATAAACAACAACTCCGGGCGAAACGCGTACCAGGCAATCGCCAAAACGACAACGCCGACACCGATAATGAGATTGCGCTTGCTCATGAAAAACCCTCCCTGACAATGTCTTTGAGCGCCATGCAGTTGATTTTCCGATTACTGCCGTTGTCCCGGTCCGCATGGTCGGGAAACATCTTGCTGATTAGATGGCGGAAACGATCGAATAGGTGCAGCGCAGCGTCAGACTGTTGTGAAAACTTCTTTAGGAGCTCTTCGATCCTTCGAGGGGCCCCTCGACAGCCTTTAGTCCCGAGACCTGTCGAGGGATCAGGGCGAACGGCTAGATGCTTGATCTGTTATGTCTGACATCCGTTCGTGGTGAGCCAGCCCTGAGCGACGCCGAAGGGAACCATGAACGGAGTTTTCACACAGACTGACGCTGGGAAGCACCATGAAAGACGATGCCATGTCGACTAGGGCGTCCATCGAATTCTGGTAGCTCACTTCGGTCAATGGCGCTCAACCGCTTTACCGAGATGATTCATGAGACTAGGCGCGCATTCCCGAAAAGCTATTAACCGTCGCGTGCAGGTTGCGCGCGAAGTCGGTGGCGGCCTGGGCACCGATGTCGAAGGCGCTGCGGGCATATTCTTTGACCGCAAGCACGGTGGGTAGCGGCATTTTCTTGAAATGCTCGACCAGCGCGCTGACGTCGGCGTCTAGTTCTCCATGGGGCACGACATTGCTGACGAGACCGAATGTCAGCGCTCTGTGCGCGTCGATTTCGGCGGTGGAGTAGATCATATAGGTTGCGGCCTTGCGCGGCACGCGGTCGACGAGGGCGGAAAATGCGATGGTGGGCATGATGCGGTGCGCTGTCTCGGGAAACTGAAAGCGTGCTCTCTCTCCGGCGATGGTGATATCACACAAGGCGGCAAGGGCGCAGCCGAGTCCGACGGCGCGGCCTTGAACGATACCGACAATGGGCGCTTTGGCATTTCGGAAAGCACCGTAGAGATTAAAAATGGTCTCGCTGCGGTCGCGCACGATGTACGCTTCTGGCCCGGGGGTGGGCGGCGGTTGCCCCATGGATTCCCGGCCCAAGCAAAAATCTTCGCCAGCGCCCTTAAATAGAATCAATCGCGAGTCTTTGCCAGCGTCGTCCAACATCCGCGTTACTTCCGCCCACGTGGCGTCGGTTTGCCGGTTGCCCGCTTCGGGCCGGTTGAGCGTAATAGTGGTAACGTCGCCGTCTTTTTCTTTGAGTACGGGATCTGCCATCGATGTGACCTCCAAAAAAATTCCACTTTACATTATGAGAGCGTGGCCTTCGCTGTCAAACATAAATTGACGTTGTCGGGGCAGTCTTCGAGGCACCTAAAATCAACCGGATTGAACTTGCTTAGGCCGGCGAATCGCCTTAGACTCCGAAGCGATCAACACGCCACGTTAGGGAGGTTCCCATGTCCGAACAAACGCTTCGAGGAAGTTGTCTCTGCAAGTCGGTTAGCTACGAGGTGAGTACGCCGTTCATGCGCTTTGGCCACTGTTATTGCTCGCGTTGCCGCAAAGCCACCGGCGGCGTGCGCTCTACGAATATCGCCGTGGCGATCAATCAGTTCCGCTGGACGCGCGGCGAAGAACTGGTCAAACGCTATGATTTGCCGGAAGCAAAGAGTTTCGCCCGCCAGATTTGCGGCGTATGTAACTGCCCCGTTCCTCATCCGTCGCGTGATCGCCAACGGGTGATCGTTCCGGCCGGCACTTTAGACGATGTCCCGCCCGGAAAGCCGTCGACACACGGCCACTGGAGCAGCCGGGTGAGTTGGGCGGAAATCAACGAGTCGGATTTGCCCTGTGCGGATTGACTCTAAGCGCAAGAGGCCACTTTTATGCCGGCTCACTATCACGGTGAAAACGATGTGAGGCTCATGCGCGAGATGAGAAAATTGGCGGCCGACGACTTCAACGCCTGGCTCGGGCTCAACAATGCACGGGCGGGATAACGGCGCAAGGCGGTAAAGTTTTTCGATCAAGTATCGTAATTCGCGCAATGCTCGTGGCGATTCCGGCGGGGAGATTCTTGGATAAACCGAGAGTTTTTTATTGACAGAAGCGGACCACTTCCGTAAACTACGGCCCAGCAGGGAAAGGAGGTGGTCCAGACATGATTGATTTATGTACTGACTGCGAGGTGGCTGAGACTTAGGCTCTAGGCGGAATCTTTGACGGGGATTCAGGCCTGGAGCCTGGGAATCCCCCTCAGACCACCTAGGGGCCCGCTCCAGCGGTAGCGTCAGCTATCGCATGGAGCGGGCCTTTTTTTTTGCAGCAAAGCAAGTGCGGCGAGGGCTGCTTTGCGCGCGCGGGGATCACTGCTTTGCGCCCCTTGCTCCAGCGCTCGAAAAAACGCTTCGTCCGGCGCCCCCAATTGCGCCAGGGTAATGGCCGAAGCGTTTCGAACCCTTGCATCCGGATCATTTATGAATCGCTCAAGGAGCCGGTGGCGCGCAGCGGCGCCGGCGTCGCTGCGCGATTTCAGACTGATTAGGGCTGCGACCCTGACGGTTGGCTCCTCATCGCCGGCCGCGGCCAATAGCGTTCGCATACTAGCGTCATCGGCAAACTCTAAATCACGAATGCAGTAAATGGCCATTCGCTTCTGATTGACAGTGCCGTTTGCGCAGAGCGCCAACAGTGAGTTCGCCAGATTGCCTCCGTTCTTCGCGATTCGAATCAGCAGCAGAGCGATGGCCCAGCGGATGTCGGGTTCCCCGTGATCGAGACCACTAAGCAATACCCGGATGGCCGAGCCGGAAGGTTGGGGCAGATGACCGAGGACGTAGGCAATCGCCCAGCGGTTTTTGCGTTGCTTGTCATCGAGCGACTCTTCCAGCGTCGCTCTCAGACTGGGTGCCGAGGCCGATAGATCGATCAGCGCGTCTACGGCAGTGCGGATTTTGGCTTTTTCCGGATGATCGAGATCGGCGATCAGCGCGACGATCTTGTCTTCAACGCCTTTCATGCCGTAACCGTGATCGTCAACGTTAAAATGCGTGAAGCCGCGGCGCAGAATTAAATTTCCAGAAACTGCGGGCAGTCGGTAAGATTGCGGTTGCCGCTCGGTTTGACAACGACCACATCCTCGAGACGGACGCCGCCGACGCCGAGGTAGTAAAGCCCCGGCTCCACCGTGACCACATGGCCTGATTTGAGGATTGCGTCAACCGGCGCGATGCGCGGGGCTTCGTGAATATCCAGGCCGAGGCCATGGCCGGTGCCGTGGAAAAAGCCCTGCATGCGGCCGCCGATTCTGCCGGTAGGGAATCCCCGGGCAGCGAACAGCTCCAGGATTTTTTCATGAACCTCTTTGCCGTTAATGCCGTCACGGATCAGATCGAAACCGATCTTTTGTCCCGCCTGCACAGCGGCATAGATCGTTTTCAAACGTTCAGAGGCATGCCCGCGTACCACGGTACGGCTCAAGTCGCCGAAATAGCCGTTCTTTTGCGAGCGCGGAAAGATATCGAAGATGATCGACGTATGCGCTTTGACCGGGCCGGTGCCTTCATGGTGCGGGTCGACGCATTGGTTGCCCGACGAAATGATCGTGTGGCTAGGCAGCCAGCCCTGCGCCATGATAGTGGTATTGACGGCGGTCTTCAATATTTCCGAAGTTAGCTTCGCGCCGTTGTAATACAGATAGCCGTCGCGCCCAATTTTGGTCCGTTTAAGCGTTCGAATCCCAGCCTCAAGACCGAGCCGCGCCACGCGCAAGGATTCGGCGATCTGGCGAACTTCTTTGTCGTTTTTGATTTCGCGTTCGGCGAAAAAGGGGTCGCGCTTGATTTGCACGCTAAACCCCTTGGCGCGCAACTGGTCGGTCAGCAGCGCCGAGAAATTTGCCGGGACGATCAACGAACGGATGCCACGCTCGCGGAATAGCAGATCGAGGATATCGACGGTCGTGGAAACTTTGCCGAGTTTGCGCAGTTTGCGTTGGTAAAGCGACAGGGAAAGCACCCGGTCGGCGCGCGACTGCCTCTTGGCGCGGTCAATTTCCAGGTCGCTCATGACGACGTACTTGATTTTCTTGTGCTCGAAGAAGATGAACGGATCGGGCACGAAAAATCCCGCGGCGTAAAGCATGTTGGAGTCGCCCTCGCTGGCGGCCACCATGAGGAGCGCCTGATGGGCGCGCTGCGCCACTGCATCAGCGCGGGGCGCGCGGGCTTGGGGTGCTGCTGACCGGCGGTTTTTGGTTTCAAACATGAGTTAGCGGATAATAAATTGGAGAAGCTTGAACGCGCTTTTTCAGGGTGATGCTAAGTTAGCAATTTCATGGTGGAACCGCAAGGCGCTGCGGCGCGCGGCATGCATGGCAAAGACAGTTGACAGTCTGCGGCCTTTTGTTATGATGCCGCCATTTGCGCATTTCCGCGCTTCCTACTTCCTTTAAAGGATTCGTTAAATTCATGACCACCGGTGAAAATTTAAAAAAGCTTCGCGAGCTTAACGAGCGCGCCGAAGCCGGCGGAGGCCCAGAGCGCGCGCGGCGCCAACATGAACAGGGAAAGCTCCTGGCGCGGGAACGGCTCGACATCCTGCTCGATAGCGGCAGTTTCGTCGAAATGGATCGGCTGCGCACTCACGACTGCAATGACTTCGGCATGGACAAGCAAAAGTTTTTCGGCGACGCCGTGGTGACGGGCTACGGCGCCGTCGACGGTCGATTGGTTTACGTCTATTCTCAGGACTTTACTGTCTTCGGCGGCAGCCTGAGCGGCGTTGTCGCCGAAAAGATCTGCAAGGTCATGGATCTCGCGATGAAAAACGGCGCACCGCTCGTCGGCATCAACGACTCGGGAGGCGCGCGCATCCAAGAGGGCGTCATGAGTCTTGCCGGGTATGGCGAGATTTTTCAGCGAAACGTCATGGCATCCGGCGTCGTGCCGCAGATTACGGCGATCATGGGGCCCTGCGCGGGAGGGGCGGTTTACTCGCCGGCGATCACGGACTTCATCTTCATGGTGGAGACCAACAGCTACATGTTCATAACCGGCCCCGATGTCATCAAGACCGTCACTCATGA
The DNA here is from genome assembly GCA_036555515.1 of Binatia bacterium. Taxonomy (GTDB): domain Bacteria; phylum Desulfobacterota; class Binatia; order UBA9968; family UBA9968; genus DATACQ01. The sequence goes on along the minus strand of DATBLC010000220.1, from coordinate 23,372 downwards.
GGAAGTCACCAAAGAACAGTTGGGTGGCGCGGAAACCCATAGCGCAAAAAGCGGCGTGTCGCATTTTACGGCCAAGAGTGAAAAGGATTGCCTTCTCATGATCCGCGACCTGTTGGGATTTCTGCCGAGCAACAACCAGGAAGAACCGCCGTTCCGTCCCAATAGCGACGATCCACTGCGCCGGGACCGCAAACTTCGAGATCTCGTCCCGGACAATCCCACCAGGCCTTATGACATGATGGAGCTGATCGGCGCCGTGGTGGACGAGGGATATTTTTACGATGTCCAAACGGAATTTGCGCCCAACATTCTCGTCGGCTTCGCACGCCTCGGCGGTCGTTCGGTGGGGATCGTCGCCAACCAGCCGGCCAACCTGGCCGGCTGCCTCGATATCAATGCGTCGGTGAAAGCGGCGCGCTTCATTCGCTTCTGCGACTGCTTTAATATTCCAGTGGTCACGTTCGTCGACGTGCCGGGCTTTTTACCGGGAACCGCGCAGGAGTACGACGGCATCATTCGCCATGGCGCCAAACTGCTTTACGCCTACGCGGAGGCGACGGTGCCGAAGGTGACCGTGGTTACGCGCAAAGCCTACGGCGGCGGTTATATCGTAATGTCCAGCAAACACCTGCGCGGCGACGTAAATCTAGCTTATCCTACCGCCGAGATCGCGGTCATGGGGCCGGAGGGCGCCATCAATATCGTGTTTCGCGAGACGCTGGAGAAGTCCTCCGAACCGGCCAAAGCCAGGGAACAATTGATCGCGCAATACCGGCAAACATTTGCCAATCCGTTCAAGGCTGCGGAAGCGGGCTTCATCGATGCCGTGATTTACCCGGAAGACACCCGTCCCACGCTCATCCGTTCCTTGGACATGCTCAAGAACAAACGCGACCACAATCCGCCCAAAAAGCATGGAAATATTCCAATGTGAAGAAGACGTGAGACAAGGCGCCCATAGGCCCGTCGCGACCGGCCCCTACACATCACTGCCGCCTTCTTAGTCATGTTTAAACGAATTCTTATAGCTAACCGTGGCGAGATTGCGGTGCGAATCACCCGCGCTTGCCGCGAGCTGGACATTGAGACGGTCGCGGTCTACTCCGCGGCGGACCGTGAGTCACTGCATGTAAAGTACGCGGACTTTGCCTATCTTATTGGCCCGGCGCCGTCGACACAGAGCTACCTCGTCATCGACCGCATCATTGAAGTCGCGAAAAAAAGCGGCGCCGAAGCGATCCATCCGGGATACGGCTTTCTTGCCGAAAGCGCCGCATTTGCCGACCGCTGCAAAAAGGAAGGGATTGTTTTCATCGGCCCGTCGCCGGAAGTCATCGATCAGATGGGCGACAAGGTCAAGGCGCGCCAAATCATGAAGGCCGCGGGAGTTCCCGTGGTACCAGGGTCGGACGGGATCTTGACCTCAGAAGAAGAGGTTCTGCGCACCGTCGAAATAATCGGTTATCCGTGCATGCTGAAAGCGGTGGCGGGTGGCGGCGGCAAGGGTTTACGCCTGGTGCGCTCGCGCCGCGACATTTCGTCGGCGTATCGGGCGGTGGGTTCCGAGGCTGCATCTTCGTTTGGCGATCCACGGCTTTACGTGGAAAAATTCGTCGAAAAACCGCGCCACATCGAGATCCAAATTCTCGCTGACCGCTATGGCCGGGTCATCCATCTCTATGACCGCGAGTGCTCCATCCAGCGGCGCCACCAAAAAGTCATCGAAGAATCACCGGCGCCGGGACTCGAAGACCGCACGCGCCGGCGCATCGGCCGTATCGCGATTCAAGGCGCGCGCACGGTGGGATATGTCGGCGCGGGCACCCTAGAGTTTCTGCTCGATCAGGAGCAGAAGTTCTATTTTTTGGAAATGAATACGCGCCTCCAAGTGGAGCACGCGGTGACCGAGCGGGTGGTAGGCATAGATCTCGTCAAGGCACAGATCGAGATCGCCGCCGGCGGATATCTCCCCTGGCGCCAGCGCCATATCACACAGACCGGCCACGCCATCGAGTGCCGCATTTACGCCGAGGACCCGGAAAACGACTTCATGCCCTGTCCGGGCAAAATCGAAGGGCTGCGCTTGCCCGAAGGCTTGGGACTGAGAAACGACTGCGGCGTTTACGAAGGCGCCGAAGTGCCGATTTATTATGATCCGATGATCGCCAAGCTCATCACCTGGGGCGAGAATCGCGTCGAAGCGATCCTGCGCATGCGCCGCGCGCTGCGCGAATATCAGGTGCGCGGCATCAAGACCAACATCGCTTTTCAACAGTGGATTCTGCGCCATCCCCGGTTCATGTCCGGCGACTTAAACACCACCTTCATCGATGAAGAGCACCGCAACATGACCAAGGAAGAGTTATACCCGCACAAAGAGATTGCCCTGGCGTCCGCCGCCATCGCGGCATTGCACCGTGAACAGGAAAACACCCTGGGGCTTCTGGCCAAGGGCGCCGCAGAGCCTTCCAAATGGCGCGAGCAAGGCAAAAGCACCTCGCTGCAAAGCCGAACGGCGCCCGGCCGGCGCACTTGGCGCAGATCATAGGGCGGCGCCATGGCATTTATCGCGACTCTAAGAGAGCAAAACCATACCGTAGAGATCGAAGAGGTCGGCAAATCGGTTTACCGAGTCTCCGTCGACGGCAATGAGTTCCTGGTCGACGGCAAGAAGACCGGCCGCACGAACTATTCGCTGATCGTCGACAATCGATCTTTTGAGATCGAAGTAGATCATGAGGGGGATGAGTATCGGGTATTGGTCGACGGCCGCAATTATCACGTCCACCTGATGGACGAACGGCGCGTGCGCGCCGGCGGCGGGCAGGCCGGCGGCGGGTTGCAAGGCCGCCGAACCGTTTCCGTGCCGATGCCCGGAAAGGTCATCGCAATTTTGGTGGCCGAAGGCGACGCAGTCGAAAAGGGGCAGGGGCTGGTGATCGTCGAGGCGATGAAAATGGAAAACGAGGTGCGCAGCCCCATCGCCGGCGAAGTGAAGGAGATCAAAGTCAAGCAAGGCGACACTGTTGAAGGCGGCGCCGCGCTGCTCATCATCGAGTAAGCGGCGGAAATAGAATTTTTGCCGGATATTTTCCGGCGCATTTCTTGTCAGTCAAATTCTTTCATGTTATAGGAATCCGCAATATGATTCCAAAAAAATGTTTTTTCACCAAAGGAGTCGGCGTTCACAAGGAAAAGCTGGCGTCCTTTGAGTTGGCGTTGCGGCAAGCGGGGTTGGCCTATTGCAACCTCGTTCTCGTCTCGAGCATCTACCCGCCGGGCTGCAAACGCATATCAAAGGAAGAGGGGACTAAACTCCTGCGTCCGGGTGAAATCGTTTTTTGCATTTATGACCGCGAGGCGACTAATGAGCCCAACCGTTTAGTAGCTGCTTCCGTCGGCGTGGCAATACCTGCCGATCAGGAACAATGGGGCTATCTCTCGGAGCATCACTCCTTCGGGGAAACCGAAGAAAAGGCCGGTGAGTACGCCGAAGATCTGGCCGCCAGCATGCTCGCGACGACACTCGGCATCGAATTCGATCCCGACACCGCGTGGGACGAGAGAGAAAGCCTTTTTAAGATGTCAGGCAAGATCGTGCGCACGTCGAATATCACCCAGTCCGCCATCGGTAACAAGGATGGTCTATGGACCACCGTCTTCGCAGCCTGCGCTTTTGTTAACGACGATAACTAGATGGTTCCTTCAACGTTCAAGATTCAAAGTTCAAGGTTTGAGATACATGGCGTTCCAATGGTTCCAAACGTTCCAGTCGTTCCAATAGTTGAAGAGACTACCCGGACACTTTTTCGATTCTCGTTTCTCTATCCTCCATCCTCGTTCGTTCCAGCCAAGTCCCTTCGGCGCGCCAGATAGGCGACGCCGATGCTGACGCCGTAGAGCACGCTGAGCGGCACCATGAAGAAAATCTGCGCGACGAAATCAGGCGGAGTCAAAACTGCGGCGAGGAGGGCGATGGCGACAACCGCGTAGCGAAAATGGCGTATCAAAAAGCGGTGGTCGATGAGGCCGACGCGGGCGAAAAAGAAGGCGAGCACCGGCAATTGAAACATCACGCCGCAAGCGAGCACGACCCGCACGGCGACGGAAAAGTATTCGCCGACCTGTATCCACGGCTGCACGTTGATCGCCGCGTAGCGCCTGAGCAAAAACCCAAGTCCTTGGCCGATAACGACTTGGTAGCCAAACATAGCGCCGGCGAAGAAAAACAAGGAGCCGAAGGCGACAAAGGCGCGGGTGTAGCGCTTTTCATGCTCGTATAAGCCCGGCGCGACGAACTGCCACGCTTGCCACAACAGCACCGGCAAGGCGACGAGAATCGCGGCGGCGAACGCCACCTTCATTTTGGTAAAGAAGGCTTCGGTCACCGCAGTGCCGACCAGCGTCAGACCAGGCACGTCTAAACGCTTGAGAGGTCCAGCGAGGAAGGCGAATATGTCATCGGCCACGGCGAAACAGCCGGAGAACGCGACGGCGAGAGCGAGAAAGCATTTAATGAGACGGGATCGAAGTTCGGCCAGATGAGAGGTAAAGGGCATCTGTTCGTCATGGATTTGACCTTGGAGTTGCCCTTGACCTGGTGGCGCGCTCAAGTTTTCTTCTCAGTGGAATCGGCCGGAGGCGCCGGCTGCGTGGCATCGAGTTGCGTCTCGGACAGGTACGGATCGTCCTTGGCCGTGGCGCCCGGCGAGGAGTCCTCGATTTCATTTTCCACCCGGCGAAATTCGTCTTTGATTTCATCCGTTGCCCGGCGTAGCTCCGCCATGCCTTTGCCAAGTGCGCGGGCGAGTTCCGGCAGTTTCTTCGGGCCGAGAACGATCAGCGCGAGAGCAAGGATCAGCAACAATTCCGGCATGCCGATGCCAAACATGCCTGTAACGTAAGCGATTTCCCGTGCCTTGGCAAGATTGCTCAAACTGATTTTGCGCCAAGCTCGGTTAGATGGTAGATTTCATTCATGACGAAAACCGCCGTGGTTATCGATCAAGAGTATCTGAGACATTTTCCCGGACAGTCCCATCCCGAGCGTCCCGAGCGCATCAAAGCCTTGCTTGAGCTGGCGGCGTCCCTCGATGGCAGCGCGTTTCAACTGCTGCCGCCTAGGCCCGCGACGAGAGCCGAGATTGAAGCGTGCCATAGCGCCGAACATGTCGCGTTAGTCGAGTCAACGTCACGCACGAACCACTACGCGCTGGACGGCGATACGATCACTTGTCGCGATTCCTTCGGCGTGGGTTTGTTAGCCGTGGGCGGTTTTCTGCGCTTGCTGGAGGCGATCGCCGCCGGCGAGTTTCATAATGGTTTCGCTCTGGTGCGTCCTCCCGGCCATCACGCGCGGCCCGATCAGGCCATGGGTTTTTGTCTTTTCAATACCATCGCCATTGGCGCGCAGGTTCTCAGGCGCGCGCATCAAGCTCGGCGCGTCTTGGTTATGGATTGGGACGTGCATCATGGCAACGGCACGCAGGAAATGTTTTACGCTGACCCCTCGGTGCTCTTTATCTCGACGCATCAATATCCATATTATCCCGGCACGGGCGCAGCGCGTGAAGTCGGCGCCGGCGCCGGCGAAGGCTATACGATCAACGTGCCGCTGCCCGCGGGCTGCGCCGATGGCGAATATCTCGGCGTGTTTCGCGACATCATCGTTCCCGCCGTGCGACAATTTCAACCGGATTGGATCTTAGTGTCCGCCGGCTTTGACGCGCATGAGCGTGATCCGTTGGGCGGCATGGGCGTCACCGAAGCCGGCTTTGCAGCCATGGCGCAGGCGATGTTGCGCCTGGCCGACGAATTCAGCCAAAATAAAATTGCGTTTCTCTTGGAGGGCGGATACGATTTGGCGGCTTTACGAGATTCTGTGGCGACGGTCTTGAACGAACTGCGCCGGCCCTCGGGCGTAGATGCCCTTACGGCTGCGGCAGCGCAGCGCATTCAACCGCTGATAAACGGCGTCTTGGATATTCACGAAAAGTATCGCTGATGAGAAAAGCTGTTGACCCTCCCGCCGGTCTCATCTATCTTTAGGTTTCCAATCCATTACACAACGGTTACGAAAGTGAACAGAGCTGAACAACGACGTGTTGTCGTAACAGGCCTAGGTCTAGTGACGCCACTAGGCACGGGCGTGCAAAAAAATTGGGACGCATTGACCGCCGGGCGATCGGGAATAAGAGCTATCGACCGCTTTCCGGATATCGAGTCCTACGCGTCGCGCATCGCGGGACAGGTAACGGATTTCCGCGCCGAAGATTTCATCGAAGCCAAAGAGATCAAGAAAATGGATCGTTTTATCCACTTCGCCATTGGCGCGGCGGCGTTGGCGATGGACGACAGCGGCTTGAAGATCGATGCGGAGTTCGCCGAAGCGGTCGGCGTCATCATCGGCGTCGGCATGTGTGGTCTCGATACACTCGAATTGACCAAGGAAGCTTTGCTGGCCGGCGGCCCGCGAAAGATTTCTCCTTTCTTTATTCCCAAAGTGATCTCCAATCTCGCGCCGGGGCATATCGCAATACGCTTTGGCGCCAAGGGCATCAACCTGACGCCGACCTCGGCGTGCGCCTCCGGCACCCACGCCATCGGCGAAGCGTTTCATTTGATTCGCCGAGGGTTGCAAGACGCGGTGATCGCGGGGGGCGCCGAAGCTGCGATCACGCCGCTGGGCGTCGGCGGCTTCGCGGCTATGAGGGCGCTGTCGACGCGCAACGATGAACCGGAGCGGGCGAGTAGGCCCTTTGACAAAGACAGAGACGGTTTCGTTATCGGTGAAGGTTCCGGTGTCCTGATTCTCGAAGAGCGCGACCGAGCCGTCAAACGGCGCGCGAAGATTTACGCGGAAGTGATCGGCTACGGCGCCAATGGTGACGCGCATCATATGACGGCGCCGGCGCCGGAAGGCGAGGGGGCAGCGCGCTGCATGCGATTGGCCGTGCAGGACGCGGGGGTTGCACCCAATGAGGTCGATTACATCAACGCCCATGGCACATCGACCGAATACAACGACGCGAACGAGTCAACGGCGATCAAAAACGTGTTTGGCGAGCACGCCGCGCGCCTGGCGGTAAGCTCGACCAAATCCATGACCGGCCATCTGTTGGGCGCGGCGGGCGCCGTGGAAGGCGTGTACTCGGTGCTGGCGTTGCACCATGGCGTCATCCCGCCGACGATCAATTACGATACTCCCGATCCGGCCTGCGACCTCGACTATGTGCCGAACCACGCGCGCAAGGCGGACATAAGAGTCGCCCTTTCCAACTCCTTTGGATTCGGCGGCACCAACGCATGCGTCATATTCAGGAGGGGCGAATGAGCAGAGCGCAGTTGCGCAGCGTCATTCTCGGCACCGGGTCCGAGCTGCCGTCGAAGATTATTACCAACCACGATCTCGAAAAGATGGTCGAGACCAGCGACGAGTGGATCACCGTGCGCACGGGCATCAAGGAACGGCGTGTCCTGGAGGACGGCAAGGGGAACGCCGACATGGCGTGCGAGGCATCCAAGCGCGCGCTTGCCGATGCTGGCATGGACGCCGCAGATCTGGACGCCATCATCATGGGGACGGTCACCGCGGATTATCCGATGCCGAGTTCCGCTTGCATTCTCGAAGACAAGCTCGGCGCGCGCGGGGCTTTTTCCTTCGACGTGGGCGCCGCCTGTGCGGGATTTCTCAATGCGTTGGCCGTGGCGGACAGCTTTATCCGCACGGAAAAAATCCGCAACGCGCTCGTGGTCGGCTCCGATACGCTCAGCCGCGTGCTCAACTGGCAAGACCGCGGCACCTGTATTCTGTTCGGCGACGGCGCCGGCGCGGTGGTGCTCGGCGCTTCCAAGAACGGCAACGGGATTTTGAGCACCAAGCTGCGCACCGACGGCGCCTACGCCAAGACGCTCTACGTGCCCGCAGGCGGCTCGCTCCGGCCCGCCAGCGCGGAAACCGTGCGCCGCCGCGAGCACACGATCACGATGAACGGTAAGGAAGTCTTCAAGATTGCGGTTCGCTCCATGGAAGAAATCAGCCGCCAGGCGCTGGCGGAAGCCGGCGTCGCCATCGATCAAGTCTCTATGGTGATCCCGCACCAGGCGAACAAGCGCATTATCGTCGCCCTGGCCGAACGGCTCGGCGTGCCGATGGACCGGGTCGTCGTGAACGTTGACAAGTACGGCAACACCTCGGCGGCCTCGATTCCCGTGGCACTCGACGAAGCCAAACGACAGGGACGCATCAAGCCGGGCGACATCCTGTTGTTCAACGCTTTCGGCGCCGGTTTTGCTTGGGGCGCTGCGGTGGTAAAATTGTAGCATTCCAATTGCAGCGATGAGTCGCGAGGCAAATTCGCCTCGAAGGCCGATCGAGCGCCTCGCCGCGCTGCGCCGCATTTTTTGGTGATCCCTGTCGTTCAACCCGGATTCCGGAGTTGCGCTCGACAGGAAGCGCGACGTGCAACCCTTCCGTAGCAAAGTCTCAGCCGAAGGCTGATCCGCCTGTGGCGGAGATGCCGTCTGCCTTTGAGCAGACATCGAGCAATGGTGCTTCGACGGGACGTTAACGCTTGTAACAACAAAGTGCGTAGGCGCAAAGTGACTTTGAAATTTTACGGGCGGACGCCTCCCCTACTCCAGGGTTCCACCTCGCTTGCGGTCTCCTCAGTCTAACTGTGGGATCCGGGTTCAAGACTGATGGCTCCTCAGTTCACCCTCATCGACAGGTTGCCTCCCAGCTCGTGACCTAAGGATTTTCCATGAGTGTACGGCGGACGGAATCGCGCAGTTTTAGCAGTCCGGCGCTAAACCAAACCGGATAACGGGCGGGATTAACGACGGCTTTGTAGATTACCGGCAGGCGCGCGAGCTCATCGCGGCAGACTGCTCTCGAGTCGTCGAGCGTCGGAAGCCGGCCAACGATTTTTCCCTTTTGCAAGACTTGCGTCAATAGAGGTTCTGCTCCCGGAATCGGCTCATCGCGCAGAGCGACAACGTCTCCAGCGAATTGCCCTCGGTCATCGTGGCGGCGATACGCCTGCTTCTTTCCCGGCCACGACTCTTTCCCCATGCTCAATTTCAGCACGGAACGATCACTGTACTCAACCAATTTATACGCCATGTCGCTCCACGGCGCGTCGGCTGAGACCCCCATCTTGGTGCCGACCCCGTAGCTGTCATAGGGAATATTGGCTTCGGCGAATCGCGTGAGATCATATTCGTCAAGGCCACCGCTACCGATGATCTTGACTTCCCGCAGACCCGCCTCGTCAAAAATCCGCCGCACTGCCTGAGCCAGCGATGCTAGATCGCCGCTGTCGATGCGCACGGCTTGAAGACGCTGGCCCCGGGCGGCCATTTCCTGGGCCACTTTCACCGCGTTGCGCGCGCCCTGTAGGGTGTCGTAGCTGTCGATAAGCAATATCGCGTTATTGGGAAAGCTCGCGCCATAGGCGCGAAAGGCGTCGATCTCGGCCGCGAAACTACAAACAAAGGAATGGGCCATGGTGCCGGCCAGTGGAATGCCGTAGAGCTGCCCGGCGCGCACGTTGCTGGTTGCGGCGCAGCCGGCGATGTAGCTGGCGCGCGCCACTTTGATGCCGGCGTCGGTGCCGTGGGTGCGCCTGAGCGCGAAGTCAACGACGGTGCGGCCCGCGGCGGCGTGAACGCAGCGCGCCGCTTTGGTGGCGATGAGCGATTGCATATTGATCTGATTGATAATGAAGGTTTCGACGAGTTGCGCCTCGATGATGGGCGCCGTGATTTCGATCAGCGGCTCGTCGGCAAAGAAAATTCGCCCCTCGGGCAGCGCCCAAAGGTCGCCGGTGAAACGCAGGCCGCTCAAAAAGTGCAGGAAGTCGTCGGTGAACAGGTTCAGCGACGACAGGTAGTCGAGGGCGGCCGCGTCGAAGGATAGACCCTCGAGAAACTCGATAACATCGCGCAATCCCGCCGCGACGAAGTAGCCTCGATTGGGCGGATAAGAGCGGATGAACAAGCTAAAAGCGGCCGGCCCGGTTTTGCGCTCGCGAAAATAGCTCTGCGCCATGGTGAGCTGGTAGAGGTCGGTAAGCAACGCGAGGTTTTCGCTGGTGGTCATGGCGGTTGCGCTTTTTTTGCGCCGAGTGTAGTGAAAAGCCGAGCGCGAGTAAACCCCTGGTGTTGTCGCTACGCTCCCGTTCAAAACGTTCAAAATGTTCAAATCGCAAACCCCCTTCTTCATTTTCCCCCGTGTCCGCGGGGGAAGAGAGCGGCTCGGAGAGACGGTTTGAACCGAGCGCAGCGGTTGAACGGCTTGAACGTTTTGAACTGGTTTAGGTTCCGCGCTGTTGATTTATCGGTATCGTTTTGTTAAGCCATTTCAAGTAGTAAGCCGAACTTGCCAGCCACAGGAGGCGCTCATAGATGTTTACCGACAAGGTCGAACTGAAAGATTTTGAAAAGCAGGATCCGGAGTATCAGGATTTGCTGCGCCGCGTGCTTGCGATTCAAGCGGACTGCGAGATCGGCGGTCCGAACCTTTACGTCAGGGATATTCTGCCCAACGCGCCGACCAAATTGGATCAACTCATTGTCGCGCGCACGGCGGCCGAGGAGATGGACCACTTCAGAAAAATGGCGCGCCTGGCCGGTGACATCGGCGTCGATGTTTCGTACACCCTCAGCCGGCCCAATCAGGAAAGATACGTCGAAGCGTTTCGCGGCCAGATCACAACCTGGGAAGATTACGCCGTTTTCGGTTTTTTGATCGACCGCGTCGGTCGTTTTCAACTTGAGGAGTTTATCGACTGCACCTATTTACCGCTCGCCCGCGTAGTGGAGGATCCGGATATAATCAGAGAAGAGGAAGGGCACGTTGACTTCGGCACCAACGCGACAGCCGAATTTGCCGCGAAGGGCGGAGAGTCCAAGGAACGCATTCAAAGAGCCGTCGATCACTGGTACGCGAAGGGTCTCGATATGTTCGGCAACAGCAAATCTTATCGGTCGGAAAGATACATGCATTGGGGTTTGAAGCGGCGGCCCAACGCGGTGGCGCGCCAGCAGTACAAGGACGAAATCGACGCGCTGATTTTGAAAATGGGTCTCACGCTCCCCGATCCGAATAAAGGGCGGCTCTATTTCTAAAGCCGAGGAAGAATATGGAAGCAGCACCGAACACCGAGGCCTTAGACCAGCAGTTCAAAGAATTTATTCAAGCCATAAAGAAAGCGGTAGGCACTGGCATTCCGCATCTAAAGGACGATCCGAAAGTCGTCGACCAGGCGATCGCGGATTGTAAGGAAATTCTTGACGTGGTGATGGAAGGCAACGTCAAAGAGTGGTTGTCGTAACTTATTTGTTATCTGCTCGCAGGTCGAAATTGCGAGCTTTCAATTAGACAAGGCGCCCGGACCGCAACGGCGCCTTTGTCTTATCCAAGGGCCGAAAGTTGAAATAGACGGAGGCTGAAACATTGAACGTCGTCGTATGCGGTAAAGTCATTCCCACCAGCACGGTCATCATTGAGATCGACCCCGACAGCAAGCGCATGGTGCGCAAGGGCGTGCCGCATGAGCTCGACCCTATGGCGGCGAGCGCGGTCGAAGAAGGACTGCGTCTGACAGAAAAGCATGGCGGGACGGTGACGCTGATCACCATGGGGACCAGCGATGCGACCATCGGCATTCGAAACGCTCTGGCGATGGGGGCGGCTTCGGCGGTGCATATTCTCGACGATGCCGTGGCCGGCTCGGACACCCTCGGGACAGCGAAACTGCTGGCCGCGGCGATCAAAAAACAAGAGTTCGATCTGGTTCTTTGCGCGACGGAAAGCGGTGATAGTTATTCCGGCATCGTCCATGGACAGATAGCTCAGCTATTGGGCATCCCGCCCCTTACTTTCGCCAAAGAAATCACCGTCGATGGCAACCGAATCAGCATCAAGCGGCAGAGCGAGTCCGGCTACGACGTCGTGGAGTCGGCGTTGCCCGCGCTGGTCGCGTGCAGCAGCGGCATTAACGAACCGCGCTATCCTCAACTCAAGGGCATCATGGCGGCGAAGAAAAAAGAGATCAAGGTTTACCGCGCGGCCGATTTGGGTTTGTCGCCGGATCAAGTGGGCGAAAAAGGCGCGCGGGAAAAGGTTCTCACCATCGGCCGGCCGCCCAAGCGCGAAGCGGGTAAGGTGGTTACCGACGAAGGCGAGGGCGGCAAGCAGATCGCAGACTTCTTAGCTGAAATCAAGGTGATCTAAGTGGCAAACGTAATCTGGGTTTACGCCGAAATTAGCGACGACAAGATAACCGCGACTTCTTTGGAGATGCTTGCCAAGGCAGCGGAAGTCGGGACGGCTGAGGCGGTCTTGCTCGGTCCCGCGGCGGATGAGGCCGTGCAGACGCTCGCCAAACATGGTGCGAGCAAGATCTATCGGAGCGGGGACGCGGTTTTTCGAGACTATTTGACCTTGCCAGCGGCGGAGACTATCGCCGGGCTGATTCAAAAGCATACTCCTGCCCTAATGTTGTTCGCATCGAGCTACGCCGGCCGCGATTTGGTCGCCGCCTTGAGCGCGCGGCTCGATTGCGGCGCGATTACCGATGTCGGCGATTTCCAGCTCAAAGACGGCAGCGTCGAAGCGACGATTCCCGCCCTGGGCGCCAGTTACCAGAATACCAGTACATTGGTGAGCCCGGGAACGAAATTGCTGCTGGTGCGGCCTAAATCATTTGAACCCAAGGTCAGCGAGCAACCGCTGGCCATCGAGGAGATTTCGGCGCCCGCCGATGAATCGCTGCGCAAAGTCCACATGAAAGAACGCGTCACGGTGAAGCGCGAAGGTCCGTCGTTGGAAGGGGCCAAGATGGTGATCTCCGGAGGGCGCGGGCTTAAGGGCGAGGAAAACTTTGCAATGTTGAAAGAGCTTGCCGATGTACTGGGTGGCGCCATCGGCGCGAGCCGCGCGGCGGTGGATGCCGGCTGGGTACCCTACGCCATGCAGATTGGACAAACCGGCAAGACGGTGAAGCCCGACATTTATTTTGCCGTTGGCATTTCCGGCGCGGTGCAGCATCTCTCCGGCATGAAGACTTCCAAGACCATCATCTCGATCAACAAGGATCCCGAGGCCCCGATCTTTCAGTATTCGGATTTCGGCGTCGTCGGCGATCTGTTTAAGATCGTACCCCAGCTCATCGAAGAGCTAAAAAAACGCAAGGGCGCTTGAGCGCCCGCGGATTCGTTGCGGCGCGGGCTCGCGTTTTTTCCGCCTCTGTGGCGCGATCCTCTTGGCATTGCTGACCCCACTCCCCCGATGTTAGGATAACCGCGGAACCATGAATTTTTGGCGGCAAATTCCCAAACCCATCGTCGGTCTTGCGCCGATGGATGGGGTAACCGACGTCTCGTTCCGCTTCATTACGGCAAAGCATGGCGGGCCGGATATCGTATTCACGGAGTTCGTCAATATTCAGTCAGCGTTTTACTCGCCGCATACGCTGATCAAGGATCTCGCCTACTCGGAAGTTGAACGTCCGGTGGTGGCGCAAATCTACGGACGCGCGCCCGACCTATTCTACAAAGTGGCCCATATTGTCTGCGAACTGGGTTTCGACGGTTTGGATATCAACATGGGCTGCCCTTCGCGCAAAGTCGCGGCTTCCGGCTGCGGCGCCGCGCTGATCCGGGCGCCGGAGGTGGCGCGGGAAATTATTCGTGCCGCGCGGCGCGGCGTCGAGGACTGGTTCGAGGGACGGACTCTAAGCGACGCAGGAATCGAGGCCGGGGTAATTGCCAGCATCGCGGCGGCTAATCGTCTGAGAACCGGTTTTACGCCGCGGCCAGAGAGGCGGCTGATTCCGGTGTCGGTCAAGACCCGCCTCGGTTACGACCGCAACGTCGTCGATGACTGGATACCGATTTTATTGGAAGAAAAGCCATCGGTCATCTCGCTGCACGGCCGCACGCTCCAACAGGGGTACAAAGGCAACGCCGATTGGGACGCCATCGCGCGCGCCGCCGAGATAGCAAATGGCTCGGAAACCGCAATTCTAGGCAACGGGGACGTTCAGGATCTGGCCGACGCTTACAAGCGCGTGCGCGAAACCGGCGTCGATGGGGTACTGCTCGGACGAGCCGCGCAAGGCAATCCTTGGGTTTTTGCCGACAAGATTTCTCTTAAAACAACGCTTGCCAACAACTGCCCGATGGACCTCAGCCCTGCGCCGGTAAGTCTAAAGGAACGATTTCGTGTGATCATCGAGCACTGCGAGCATTACGAAAGGCTCTCCGCGAACCGAAACTTCGTCGCCATGCGCAAGCATCTAACGTGGTATTGCAGGAACTTCCGCGGCGCGGCGGAGTTGCGGTCGCGGATGATTCGCGTCAGCAGCGCCGCCGAGGTTGCCGAGTGTTTAGCACAATTCTCTTCGGGGTCCGCGGTGGAGTCCCGCGCCATGGGCGTTGCCTCCCGCTACCCTGACTGGGGTATGCGCCAACCGGCGTCTCTAGCCACCCTTTTATGCGATTGATTCTTGCCTCTTCTTCGCCCAGACGCCGCGAGATTCTGGCGCTCCTCGGTGTGCCGTTTGAAGTGATCGCGCCGCCTTTCGAAGAAATTATCGCCCGCCACCGATCCGTTGAAGAGGAGGTCTTGGAGTTCGCCGTGGAGAAAGCCGCTTCGGTTGCGGCAAAGCTTCCGCAATGCATCGTTATCGGCAGCGATACCATGATTGGTCTCGACGGTGAAAAGTTCGGCAAGCCCGCCAGCGTGGATGACGCCGGGCGAATGCTTCGAGCCTTTTCCGGGAAGGTCCATCGCATCTACACCAGCGTCGCCATCGTCGACGGCTGCGGCGGACCGGGACTCGGAATCGTCGAAAGGGTCACCGTCAAGATGCGCGCTTTTTCGGAATACGAAGTCGATAGTTATCTAGCTTGCGGCGAGTCTCTGGACAAGGCAGGCGCTTATTCGATCCAGGGAGAAGGAAGCCGCTTAATCGAATTCGTTGAAGGCGACTACCTTGCCGCCGTCGGAATGCCACTGCGGCCCATTGCCCGCTATCTCCAGGATCGCGGCATTTCTATCCCTCCGGACGTTGAAAAATTCTTCGCAGAAAAGGCGTTCCAGAACTGGCGCAGTGCTTGACGCAGCGTTCCCGTTTGCGCTAAAGGTCGAGATAGCGTTGTGCTGTTTCGGCAATTAAGAGCCGGAAGCGGACGGCGCAACGATACGCGCGCGCAGGGAATTCTAACATGGCGACACCGGAAAGGGCGCAGCAGATACTTACCGGGCTCAAGGAAGCGGGCATCAATCTGGTCGCCAGTGTGCCTGATATCAATCTTCTCCATCTGCTTAACGCGCTCTACGCGGATAAAGAGATCAGCCATATTCCCGTTGGGCGCGAGGAAGAAGGGATCGGCGTGTGCACGGGGGCGTACGCCGGCGGCAAACGCGTCGCGATGCTTATGCAGAACGGCGGCTTGATGAACAGCTGCAACGGCCTGACGACGACGGCGCTTCAGTTCGGCATCCCGATCTTGCTTTTGATCTATTACGCCGGCGACATGGGCGACAACGCTTTTCATATGCTTGGACTGGTCACTGAGCCGGTGCTGGACGGTCTGGGCATCAAATACACTGTGATGCGCGACCCCGGTAGAGTGAAAGAGCAGATCGCGCAGGCACTGACGGCCGCGGAAGCGTCTAAACGGCCGGTGGCGCTCTTGCTCACGCGCGCCGTGTTGTAGCAAAAAGCGATGAAACGATACGAGTGCTTGCAGGCCATCAAACCTCTCATCAAGGACGAGTTGTTCGTCACCTCGGCCGGCGGCGCCACCAGCGAATGGTGCGCGGTGCGGCCGAGCGACGCCAATCTCCAGGTCAAGACGCTGGGCTTATGTTCATCCATCGGGTTGGGACTGGCGGTGGCATTGCCGCGCCGCAAGGTTTTCGTGTTCGACGGCGACGGCGCTTTGTGGATGAATTTCGGTTCTCTGGCGACTATCGGGCTGCATCAGCCGAAAAATTTAATCCACATTTGCTGGGACAACCGGGAGTATGAATCTTCCGGCGGCGAGCCGACAGTATCAAGGGCGGGGCATCTCAATTTTGCCGATGCGGCGCGCGCCGCAGGCATCCGGAGCTCGTGTGCCGCGGAGTCCGTCGAGAATTTGGTCCAGGCCGTGCGCCACGCGTTGAGCAACGACGGACCGCACTTCATCTGGGCGCGCATCGAGGCAGGTAGGGCGGAGGTACCGCCATTGCTGCTGGATGAATTGGAAAACAAATACCGCTTTATCCGCTATATCGAACAGACCGAAGGAACTTCCATTCTACGCATGCCGCTGCCGGCGAGCTACGATCAAAAAGCCAAGAATTCCTAAGCGATCTTTCCCGCCAATCGCCGGGCGCTTTGCGGGGATTGAACCCGGATTGCGCATCCGCGCTCGACAAGAAGCGCGAGGCGGAACCCTTCCGTAGCCAAGTCTCAGCCGAAGGCTGATCCGCCTGTGGCGGAGATGCCGTCTGCCTTTGAGCAAACATCGATCAACGGTGCTTCGACGGCACGTTAAAGCTCGTAACAACGAAGTGCGAAAGCGCAAAATGACTTCGAAATTTCACAGTTGGACGCCTTCGCTACTCCAGGGTTCCACCTCGCTTGCCGTTTCCTCAGTCTAACTGCAGAATCCGGGTTGAATTTCCGACACACAAATCCACCGCCGCTCTAATTCAACAAGGAGCGCGTAGGCGGCTTGCTTGCCCGACGCGAACTTTGAACAGAATTAAGCGAACACCTCGCTGGGCCAAGAGTCACTCTTGACCAGAGAAGGTTTGGTAATCGACGCCATGGGCCGAGGCAGGTGATTCAGACACCGGCCTTGGCCCATAGTGAATACAAAAATGCTTAAAAGAAGGTTCTACTTGACGTGCTTGCTAACGAGCTTGGTCATCTCAAACATGGTGACCGTCTTCTTGCCGCCAAACACCACTTTGAGATTGGCGTCGGCGTTGATGTTGACCTTTTTCTTCTTGTCCTGGAGCCCGTTCTTCTTGATGTAGGCCCAGAGCTTTTTCGTCAATTCCGTGCGCGGAAGCGGCTTGGCGCCGACGACGACACTCAGTGCGGCGTCGGGCTGCACAGGCTTCATGAACGCCGCATTGGGTTTCCGTTTCTTTTTCTTTGCTGCTGCCATCTTGCCTCCTTATAGGGCGAAAATTTGTAACCGTTTATAGCAGAGGCGGGGGATCTTTTCCACTGGTTTTTTTATTTTTCCCTCTGAGACGGTCAGTTTTTTCACGGTTGACCACGAGCTCGCCGCCGCAAGACTCGAGGGAAACACCATAGTCGGCTAGCGCTCTTTCCACTGAAACATAGCCCTGACGCACGTCTTCGAGAACTTTTTCCACGGGGCGGTCGATGGGATCACCCAATCCGCCACCGCCCGGGCGCTCGATGCGCACGATGTCATCCTGGCGCAACGGGTAATCGCCGAAGCGCGACGGCAGCCATTTTTCGTCTTGGCTCTGCGGATTGATGAGGCAGGCACCTTTGCCGCCGTCGGCGCCGCCATCGCTGCCCCAGGGCGCCACCGCATGTTTGTCGGTGCGCATGGAAAAACGCACTTCATCAGCGAGAATGCGATAATCGCGTGCGAACCCCAGGCCGCCGCGCCATTCGCCGGCGCCGCCGGAGTCCGGGATCATCTCGAAGCGCACCACCCGCGTGGGAAATTCCGATTCGATGATCTCGATGGGAGCGGTCTTGCAGTTGCTCAGATGAAACGCGGTTGCCGAGACGCCGTCTTTGCCGGAGCGCGCGCCGGTGCCACCGCTAAAAATTTCGTAGTGAACGTAGGCGCGATTGCTTTGCCGGTCGCGCCCGCCGAGCACCAGCGCTGCGCTGCCGGAGCCGCCGGCGATGCGCTTTTCCGGCACGAGGGGGGCGAGCGCCCGCAGCACCGCTTCCGCCACGGCCAGCGCCGTCGGCATATAGGTATTCACGGCGGCGGGAAAACGCGGGTCGACAACGCTGCCGGGGCGAAAGGTCGTTTCGATCGCTCGCGCCAGGCCTTGATTGACCGGCAGGAACCGGTCGACAAGTGAGACCAAACAGTAAGCGCACGCCGCCCGCACCAGCGGCGGCCGGATATTCGCAGGCCCCGAAGTTTGATCGCTACTGCCACTAAAATCGAAATGCAGATTGTCGCCGCACTTTCGGACCTTGACGTGAATCCGAATTGGCTTCGTCAGGTCGATGCCGTCGTGATCGACGAAACTTTCACCTTCGGATTCACCATCGGGCCACGCGCCGATGGTCTGGTGCAGGCGGTTTTCCGTATGTGACGATAACAGCTCGGTGGACTCGAGAACGGTTTCCTTGCCGTAGCGGCGCAGCAATTCGGCAATCCTCCGTTCTCCCAGGCGAGCGGCGCCCACTTGGCCACGCAGGTCGCCGATAACCAATGCCGGCGTGCGGCTGTTGGCGCTAATGAGCGCTTCGATTTCTTTAACCGGCTGAGAGCGAGCCATGTATTTCACCGGCGGCAAGTGAAGTCCCTCCTGGTAGATCTCGCGCGCGGTGCCCGAGCCGCTGCCGGGCACGGTGCCGCCGATATCGCTCTTGTGCGCCATATTGGCGGCGAAGCCGACCCATTCGCCGTTGAAATAAATCGGCGTTAGCACGCCCATGTCGGGCGCGTGGGGGCTGCCGCCGAGGTAGGGATGGTTGGTGATGAAGGCGTCGCCGGGGTAAATTTCCTGCGGCGAAAAATTCTGCAAAATGGCTGCGGCGCAGGCGGGGAAGGCGCCCATGTGCAGCGGCAGGACAACATGCTGGGCGACGACTTCGCCGCGGGTATTTAGAATCGCGCAACTGGCGTCTTGGGATTCGCGAATGATCGTGGAATAACCGGTACGAAACAGAGAATTCTGCATCTCCTGGACGATGCCGGCGAGCCGGGCTTGAATGACTTGCAACGTGACGGGGTCAACTGCTGACATATAAGCTATGACTACGACTTGAATGGTTCGAACGATTGGAACGACGTGGGGTCACCGTTCAAGCCGTTCAAAGGTTCAAATCGTTTCGTGAAAGCTGCGGTTCTACGCCCCCGAGCGGAGCTCGCGTGTCTGCGCTTCATTGAGGGTGAAATCACCGTCCGCTGCGTCGACGGCGACGCCATAGACCTCGCGCGCTTTTTGCCGGGTCACGTAACCGTTGCGCACGTCGTTGAGCACTCGTTGCGGTTCTCTTTCGCGCGGATTACCCAGCCCGCCGCCGCCGGGCGTGTCCAGACTGAAGACCTCGCCGGGATGCAAAACATGGTCGGAGTAACGGGACGGTATCACTCGGGCTTTTTCGCTGGCCGGATTGAGCGTGCAGCGCCCCGGCCTGCCGTCCGTGCCCCCGTCGATGCCTCTGGGCGCGACACTGTGCTTGGTGGAGCGCAGCGAAAAGCGCGCGTCGTTGTCGAGCACCTCGTACTCGCGCACGAAGCCCAATCCGCCGCGAAACTTGCCCGGGCCACCGGAGTCGGCAATCAATTCAAAGCGGCGCACGCGGGTGGCAAATTCGGCTTCGATGATTTCGATGGGGGCGATCTTGGCGTTGGACTGATTTACGTTGGTCCCGGACACGCCGTCCTTGCCGCTACGCGCGCCGGAGCCGCCGCCGAAAATTTCGTATTGCACATAGCCCTTGCCGGTTTTGTTGCTGCGCCCGCCGATGATGATCGAACGGCTGCTGCAGCCGTCGGCGACTTTCTTATGCGGCGTGATCCGGCTCGCAGCTTCGAGCAGGGCTTCGACCAGGGCGTGCACCGTGGGATTATAGGTATTCACAGGCGCAGGGAAGTGCGGATTGACCACGCTGCCCTCGCGCACCTTGATGTCGATGCATTTGGCCAGTCCATAATTGATGGCCAGCGCCGGATCGACCAGGCAGGTGAGCAGGTAACAGCAGGCCGCGCGCACGATGGTCGGGCGAATATTCGCGGGCCCTTTGGTCTGGTCGGCCGAGCCGGTAAAGTCGAAGAGCAAATTATTACCCCTTTTGTCGATGCGTACGTGGATACGCACCGGCTTGTCCAGCTCAATGCCATCGCTGTCGACGAAGCGCTCGCCCTCGCCCTCACCGTCGGGCCAGGAAGCGACCTCGGCGCGCACTTTCGCTTCGGTCAAAGCGAAAAGCTGCTCGAAAGAATCGAGGATCGTTTCCTTGCCGTAACGCTCCATCATTTCTTGAAAGCGTTTTTCACCGAGCCGCGCGGCGCCCACCTGGCCGCGCAAATCGCCGACCACCAATTCCGGGGTGCGGCTATTGGCGCTCAGGACAGCTTCGAGATCTCTGCTGGTTTGATAGGCATGAACGTATTTTACCGGCGGCAGGTGGAGGCCTTCTTGGTAGATTTCGCGCGCCTGGCTCCAGCAGCTTCCCGGCACCGGCCCGCCGATATCGCTTTTGTGCGCCAGGTTGGCGGCGAAGCCGACCCACTCGCCGTGGTAGAAAATCGGCGACAGCACCGCCATGTCCGGCGCGTGAGGGCTGCCGCCGAGATAAGGATGATTGGTGATGAAGGCGTCGCCTTCATGCACGTCGGCGGCGCTGTAGTTTTTCAAAATCCCAGCCGCACAGGCCGGAAAGGCGCCCATATGCAGAGGCAAGACGACGTGCTGCGCGACGACTTCGCCCTGGCGATTCAATATCGCGCAACTGGCGTCCTGCGACTCGCGGATAATCGTCGAGTAGCCGGTGCGAAAGAGCGAGTTTTGCATCTCCTGGACGATGCCGGCGAGACGCGCTTGAATGACCTGTAATGTGACGGGGTCAACGGGTGTCATGTAACCTCTTGCTACGACTTGAACGACTTGAACGACTTGAACGGTTTGAACGTTTGGAACGAAGCGCCGTCACGGTTCAAGCCGTTCAAAAGGTCCAAACCGTTCAAACCGTCTGATTCAAAATTTCTTCTCCTTAATGATGATGTTCCCGTATTCGTCGACGTTGGCTTCCTGCTCCGGCTGAATCACCGTCGTGGTGTCCAATTGTTCGACGATGGCGGGGCCGATAATCTCGTGGCCCGGTTCCAGCCAATCGCGATTATAGACCGTCGTGGCCAGGATGCCATGCTCTTTGCCGAAGAACACATTGCGCTCGCCGGTCTTGGCGGCCTCGACGTTGCGCCCCGTAATTTTGCCGGGGGAGAGTTTCGCCTGGGGCACCAGCCCCAGGGAAACCAGCCGCAGGCTTACCAGCTCCACCGGTTCGGTTTCCGCTTTGTGGCCGGAATTCTGTTCGTGCAGCGTATCGAAGCGTCCGCGCATGAGCACCAGGTCGTGGTGCGTCAGCGGCGGCATCGTGCAGGGCACCGTCAGTTCGTAGCCCTGACCGGCGTAGCGTAGGTCGAGGTAAGGTTCGATCTTGATTTCTTCGTCGTGAAATCCTTCGCCGTGGAGATCGGCTTTGGCCTGGTCGATCAACCGGAGAAGCATGTGATTGATCTCGTTTAGATCCAGATCTTCGAGGCCGGCTAGTTTGGAGCGGACGTAATCGTGCTTTACATCCGACATGAGCAAGCCGAGGGCGGAATGAACTCCGGGAGTAAGCGGCACCAGTACCGACAAAATACCCAAATCGAGCGCCATCCTTCCCGCGTGCATCGGCCCGCCGCCGCCGAAGGCTACCAGCGTAAAGTCGCGAATGTCATAGCCGCGCGCCGATGAGACCGCTTTGATCGCTTCTTCCATTTTGACGTTGATGATTTTCAACACTCCATCGGCGGCTTCGAGCAGATCCAATTTGAGTGGCCTGGCGATTTTTTCTTGTAACAATTTCTCGGCCTTGGGTTTGTTGAGTTTCATTCGGCCGCCAAGAAAACGATTCGGATCCAGGACGCCGGTTACGATATTGGCGTCGGTGACGGTGATTTCTGCTCCACCGCGGTCATACGACACCGGGCCCGGGTCGGCGCCGGCACTGTCGGGGCCCACTTGCAAGCCGCCCACGGCATCGAGTCGCGCGATGGTGCCGCCGCCGGCGCTGACGGTGTGAATATCGAGCATCGGCAGCGCAATGGGGCGCATGTTGATCTTGCCCTGGGTCGTAATGACCGGGTTCCCTTGATGGATCAGCGCGACATCGCAGCTGGTGCCGCCCATATCGAAGGTAATGATGTTGTTGATGCCGACGCGCTCGGCGGTGCCCATGGACGCGATGACGCCGCCGGCCGGGCCGGAGAGCACCGTAGCAACCGGTTTCTCCGCAGAGCCTTTGAACGTGGAGACGCCGCCGTTGGACTGCATGATGTAAAGCTTCGGCGTGATCACGCCCAGCTCGCGCATGCGGTTTTCCAGGCTCCTCAAGTAGCTCGCCATCACCGGCTGGATGTAAGCGTTGATCACGGTCGTGCTCATCCGGTAGAATTCGCGAATCTGCGGCAGCACTTCATAGGAAAGCGAAAGCCGCGCCTCGGGAAACTCCTGGGCGAACAGCTCTTTGATTTTCAGCTCGTGATCGGGATTTAAGAACGAAAACAGAAAACAGACGGCGACCGACTCAACGCCCTTTTTCTTGAGCCGGCGAATCGCATCGCGGGAAGCCTCGATATCGATGGCCGTTAACGCCTTGCCGCGAAAATCCACCCGCTCGGGAATCTCTTCCGTATAGTAAGGCGTCGCCAAAAGTCTCGGCTTCTCGAAGAAAAGATCGTAGGTCGCTGGACCGTAACCGCGAGTCTGCTCCATGACTTCGTAAATACCGCGAAAGCCCTGGGTGACGAGGAGCCCCGTCTTGGCCCCTTTTTCTTCGAGCAGCGCGTTGGTGCCGACGGTGGTGCCGTGACAGAAAAACGAAACGTCGCCCGCCACAACGCCCTGATCGATCAATTCCTTGACGCCGTGTAACACCGCCTGGAAAGGCTCCCGGGGCGTCGACGGGACTTTGGTGATGGTGATGGCGCCGGTATCTTCGTTAAAAAAAACAAAATCGGAGAACGTTCCTCCGGTATCTACGGTGACTCGATACTTGGACATGGTTTTGTTCGTCTACCACTAAATTTACGGTGCTTCAATCGCGCTCGCGCGTGCCCCAAAGCGCTGGATGTAACATTTGGTTTGCCCTTTCCGGATGGCCCATTCATTTTCACATTTTGACAATTCCAAATAGCGTGCTCGTGCTTCTTATTTTGAACGATTGGAATATTTAGAACGACTGAAAAGGGTCCCCCTGGATAGTCCGACATCGACTTGAACGGCTTGAACGGAGCGCAGCGGTTAAACGGTTGTGAGGGTTGGTTACGTTGGACCTTGAACGTTGCACCGACGCAATACTTCCGGCTTGCGTCACCCGCATGCGGCGATTAGAATCGCGCAACCATGGCTAAACCAGGCCGTT
>DATBLC010000219.1:0-7676 GCA_036555515.1 Binatia bacterium | reverse complement strand
AGAGTGCCGCTTCTGCGACATCAACAGCAACGCGCGGCAGATGAAAGAATCAAAAGACTTTACCTTCAACGCGCCGGTGAAACCGGTCGAATACATGGTCGAGGTCGCGCGCTCCATAGAACAAGACGCCACCGACGAAGTCGGCTTTACGCCGCCCATCGACTTTCTCATCACCGGCGGCACGATCTTAAAGACGCTGCATGGCAAGGACGAACTGGCTTTTTACTCGGATTATGTCTCGGCGCTCAAGTGGGGCGGGCGGCGACGTTTTGTCAACCTGCAAACCAACGCCCAGGACAAAGAAACCATGAAGCGTTACCGCGCCGCTGGCGTCGATTGCCATCACTCGAACATGGAAGTGTGGGACAAGCGGCTGTTCGAATGGATCAACCCCGGAAAGAACCGGCGCGTGGGCTGGGACGGCTGGGTCAGGAGCATGATCGACGAGGTGGATGTATTCGGGGAAGGCAACGTGCGCCCCAATTTCGTTGGCGGCGTTGAGATGGCCAAACCCTACGGATTCGAGACCGTGGCGGAAGCGGTGAAATCGACGTCGGACGGCGTCGACTTCATGATGAGTCACGGCATCATTCCGCGCTTCAATCAATGGCGCCGGGAGCCGGGTTCGTACCTGGGCTCGCAGTACGCGCAGCCGGCCATCCCGCTGGAGTATTATCTTCAGCTCATGGGCAACTACTACAACAGCTGGAAAAAATACAATTTGCCGATGCCGCGGCGCGAATGCGTTCACCCGGAGCGCCGCATCGGGTCGGGTCACGGCACCTACGACGACATCCTTCTCCTGAATGAATTACCGGATTACGAAGAAGCCTGGGACCGCGGCTACAACGAAGGGCTGAAGGGCTGCGTCACGAGACAATAATATGAAACGGTTCCAATTGTTCCAGCGGTTACAATCGTTCCAAACGTTCCATTCGTTCCAGCCGTTTCGGTCATACAAAACGTTGTCGCTCGTCGCTCTCGCGGAGTGCGAAGAAGTCGGAGAGACGGCATCTAATCACGAATGGAACTTGCCCAGATCGTAGCGCGCTAAACGAGTATTAGATTCAACGACTGGAACTCTCAAAGGGGAAAAGATGATCGGCAGTGGCAAGTTAACCAAGCAAATCGCCGGCTATCTGGCGCGGACGGATTACAGCGCGCTTGATGACGGCGCGGTTCGTGCGACGAAAGAACATATTCTCTACACCCTGGGGACTATCCTGGCCGGCTCCAGCGCGCCCGGGATCAAGCAAGCGCTTGACGGCGCGCGCGCGTTTGGCAGCGGCCGGGAAAGCACAGTGTTAGTTACGGGAGACAAACTTCCCGCCGGCTCCGCCGCCCTGGTCAATGCCACTATGGGCCACAGCCGCGAGCTGGACATCAACGACGACCGCATCGCCTACAAATCGAGCATCACGGTCGTGCCCGCGGCGCTCGCCCTAGCGGAAAAAATCGGCCCGGTGTCCGGCAAAGATTTTATCGCGGCGGTTTGCCTCGGCGTTGATTTGGGAATTCGCCTGGGGCTCGCCACCAATCCGAAACCCGTCCACGCCCGCGCCATCGCCCTTGGACCGTTCGCCGCCGCCGCGGCGTCAGGGAAGATTCTCGGCTTCGATGAAGCCGGCATGCACAACGCTCTCGGCATCGCCTTCTGTCGCTCTACGGTGGCGGGCAACAGCACCGCGGCGCCGTCGTTGAGCAAGAGACTCGGCGTCGGTTTAGCTTCACAAAGCGGCGTGGTCGCGGCACAGCTTGCGGCCGCGGGATTTCCCGCCGCCGGCGAGGTCTTTCAAGGACCTGCTGGTTTCTTCCAAACCTTTTATCGCCAGGAAGGCGACTACGACGCGTTGCTAGATCAACTGGGAAGCCGCTTTGAAATCGTCCTCGTCGGCCCCAAGCCGTTTCCTTCCTGCCGCTACACCCATTGCGCCGTTACGGGCTGCGTCGACTTGCTGCGCAAACATGGCATCAGCGCGAATGACGTCCATGAGGTGCGCGTGCACATCGGCGAGCGTGACATGCGCTCCGTAGGCGGATGGACCGAGGACGAAAGGAAAAAAAAGCGCCGTCCTGAAGGCGTCGTGGATGCGCAATTCAGCATTCCTTACACCGTTGCCGCGACGTTACTGAGCGAAGGCTTATCATTGGAAGATTTCACCGACGCAAGGCTGCAGAGCGAAGAAGTTCTCGATCTTGCCGCGCGGGTGAAGCTTATCCTCGATCCGGAACTCGACCACGGCCCGATGGATGTGAAGCCCCAGATCGTCGAGATCGCGATGCGCGACGGCAGAGCGATCAGCGAAAGGGTCGTGTATCCGAAGGGCAACCCGAATAACCCGGTCACATCGGAAGAATTGATTGCGGCGTTTCGCGGCATGGCGATTTATGCCGCAAAGCCCCTTGGCCCGGATAAAATCGATGACGCGATTTCGCTGGCACTCGGTCTTGAAGAAGTTCCGGACGTGTCAGTACTAGGTACGCTGCTGACGGCGTAGAGCAACCCTTGCGGATTTCGTCGGAAAAACAATTGACCAGCGGGCGGACGGTTTTTCACAACCCCTCTCCATCTGGGAGAGGGAAAGGTGAGGGAAAGAGAGAGGAAGCAAAACCGGGAGTGGATTCTTTGTTGGATCATCTTGTGTGCAACTCTGTGAAAATCACTCTCATTCTTGCGTTCCTACTGGGTGTCGCAACCCTGGGGTATCCTGCCGAGCCTTTCTACCAAGGCAAAACTCTCCGCGTTGTCGTCGCCTCAGCCGCCGGCGGCGGCAGCGACATCGTGGCGCGTTTGATGATGCGCCATTTATCGCGCCATATACCAGGCAACCCCACAATCATCGTCGAGAACATGCCCGGCGCCGCCGAGATCATCGGCGTCAACTACGTCCACAACGTCGCCAAGCCGGATGGGCTCACGGCGTTGTTCGGCACGGGAATCCCGATCATCCAATTGCTGAAGCTTCCGGGCATCGAGTTCGATCTCACGAAGATGCCCATTATCGGCGGCAGCTCCGAGTCGGTGGCAGCATTTATCAGGTCCGACAAGACCGGCGTCAAATCGGCGCGCGATCTTTTGAAACCGAAAGGAAACATCGTCATCGGCGGCTCGGGGTACGGCTCGATCAAAGATGTTTCGATGCTCGCAGCCATGAATTTATTGGGAGTGAGAAATCCAATCTACGTGACCGGTTACGGTGGCGCCGGTCCGATCCGTCTGGCTTACGAGCGCGCCGAAATCAATTTCACTCAAGAAACCGCGGTGGGAATCTCTCGATCGGTTCTCCCCTGGATGCGCGAAGGCTGGACGTCGGTGTTGTATCAGGTTGGCTTCCTCGACGGCCAAGGGAATATGATCAAGGATCCCGTTTGGAAAGGAATCGGCGTCGAGGTTCCTTCGCTGGCGGAAGCATACCGTTCGATGTACGGTAAAGACCCCTCCGGCCCGGAGTGGGAAGCCGAAAAAGCCTTGGTCGGTGGTTACTCACTGACCCGGCTCATGGCGATGTCTCCCAAGACCGCAGCTGCTCAGGTGGCGGAGCTAAGAAAGGCTTTCTCAGCCATGGGCCAAGATCCGGCATTTCTGGCCGACTGGGGCAAAAGCCAGGGTGCGGCGCCGCGCCTGATCCCCGGCAACGAGGCAGGCGACATCGTCGCGTCCATTCTCAAAGCGCGCAAGGAAGCCGTGAACATTCTCAAGCGCCTGGCAAAACCGTAATGCTCGACGCGCGTGAACCAAAATACGAATCAACAATTGGAACAGCTTGAACGTTTTGAACGGTTTTTGAGGATTAGGAAAGGAGTGCGCCACGTATGAAAAGATTCGGCCTTGCACTTTTGTTGCTTCTGGCATCGGCATCTAATCTCCAGGCCCAGACTCCCTTCTACCAAGGAAAAACCATCAGGATCGTCGTCGGCAACATTGCGGGGGACGCTTACGATCTCTGGGCAAGGATCTTCGCCCAGCATATGGGCAAGTACATCCCGGGAAATCCCAATTTCATCGTGCAGAACATGCCCGGAGGCGGCGGCATAATTGCCGCCAATTATGTTTATGCCGTTTCGAAACCCGATGGTCTGACTATGGGCGCATGGGGTCCTTCGCTTTATTTTGACCAGCTCGCGGGGCGCAAAGAAATTCAGTTCGACTGGTCGAAGTTCACATGGATAGGCACGCCGGAGCAAACCGAGTTTAATTTAATCATGAGGACCGATAATCCATACAAATCCATCGAGGATGTACGCAAGGCTGCAGTGCCGCCCAAATGCGGCGCCACCGGAACGAGCACCTCCGGGTATTACATCCCAAAATTCATGGACGAAACTATGGGGATCAAGTTCAACATCGTCACCGGCTACCCGGGCGGCGGTGAGATTGACCTTGGCATCGAGCGCGGCGAGCTGCACTGCCGCAACCTGACGACCAGTACCTTTTTTGCGCGCGAGCCATTTCTAACCTGGTACAAGAATGGCTTTGTCCGCCCGATCATGCAAACGCCAAAGAAGCGAGATGCTAGAATTCCCGATGTTCCGTCGATTTATGAGTTGATGGACCAATACAAGATCTCCGAAGCAAATCGCCGTTTGGCCACTGTGCTTCTCGCTCCGGCGATTTTTGGCAGGCCGATGGTGGCCACGCCGGGTGTTCCACCCGACAGGGTAAAAATCCTGCGTGACGCTTATCACACTTCGCTCAAGGATCCCGCGCTACTGGAAGATTTGAAGAAACGACGATGGGAGGTGGATGCGATCAGCGGTGAGGATCTGGCGAAACTTGCTAAAGAAGTGGTTACCCAGCCACCGGAGGTCATCGAGCGCATGAAGAAATTGTTGGGAAGTTAGCGCGGGGTTCGTCCCGTTCAAGGTTCAAAGTTCAAGGTCCACCCCCCTCTAATCGTGATGGTTGCTCGTGCTCGTTTTACTTCCGGACGAGCACGATCACGAGCAACGAGCACGTTCCTAAAAGTTCTTCACTATTGCCTATTGCCTGATGCCTGACACCTCCCTTCAACCTTGAACATTGAACTTTGAACCTTGAACTGCCGCCTACTTAGGCGACGTCGCGAACATCCGCGAGAATACTTTGCGCGCGTTACCTTCCGTGATCTTGTAGCGCTCTTCGTCGCTGAGCCAATCGATGGACTTAAAGATCGGCACGAGGTCCTCGAAATTCCGTCCGGTCTTTGGGTCGATTGCATTGACTGCGCCGAACATTTCGGTGGCGAACAGCACGTTATCCGCGCCGACCCGTTTGATCAACAGCTCCATCGACTCCTTGTCATAGATCGCCATGTCCCAGTAGACCCAGCGCGCCGCCTCTTCGAAGGGTTCGAGGCCTTCTCGCACGTGTAGACCGCGCTGGCGGTTCCATTGATAGGGTATCGCGCCGCCACCGTGCGGAATAATGACCTTTAACTTGGGAAAATCTTTAAAAACGCGGGACTTCAGGATCTCCACCGCCGCCGAATTGTGATGCGCAATATAATACGCGTTAGTAAGGTGCATCGCCGGATTGAGCGAGGCGCTAGCGTGGATGGTGCACGGCACATCGAGGGCGACCATTTTTTCCCAGAGCGGATACCACCATTCGCTGCCCACCGAGGGCGTCAGAGGTTCGCGCCCGCCGGCCACGTCAGGATTAACGTTGCAGCCAACGAAGCCCAAATCCTTGACGCAGCGGTCAAGCTCGTCGGCCCATTCTTTGGGACTCACTCCGGGCGATTGCGGCAGTTGGCATACCGGCGAGATTTTATCCGGCCAGAGTTTGGCCACCCGCGCGATAAGATCGTTGCACGCTTCGGACCAGTAACGGCTTACAAGGGGCGAGCCAAAGTGGTGTCCCATCGCTCCGGCCTGGGGCGAAAACAAAAGCCGGTCGATGCCCGAGTCCTGCATGCGCTTGAACTGGCCCGCCATGGAGCGTGCCAATTCCTCATCGCTGATTTGCAACTTTGCGCGCACCGGCTTGGCGAGATTGGTGATCTGTTGGCCACGGTAAGCCTGAAGCTGCGCCGGCGCAGTCGTGAAATGAGTATGGGCATCAATGATCATAACCGAATCTCCCCTTCTTTAATTAATTATTCCATCAGCATGAGGGCACGGGAGTCACAAAGTTCAAAAAGTTCAAACCGTTCGCCCGGCTATTCAACGACTGGAACGATTGCAACTGTTGGAACGACTGGAACTCCATTCTTTTGTTTGTCAGTCCCGGCCCCCTTTGCTATACCAGTCTTCGACGGAGTGTTCAAAAACTCTGCCCCCAGGCTGGTCAAAAAGGTTCAGATGCCAGGCGCGCGAAGATTGACGAACGGAGACGTACTCCTGTACGTTGACGCGAAGTCAGTCGAGCGCATCCTTCGACGATGCTCAGGACAATCGGCAGGTGAGCCTTTTTCAACAGCCTGGACCGAAGGAGTTTATATATGCCAGACATACCCCGCCTGAACGGCGTAATCAAAGCCCTGGAGCAAGGTCAGACCGCTTTCGTATCATTCACTCCGGTCGATATCGAAAGCGCTGTCGCGATGGCAAGCTCCAGGCTTGACGGCGTCGCCTTCGAGATGGAGCACGCGCCCCTCGATTTCCCTGGGTTGCGCCAGGCGCTTCAATTTATGCTCGACCGCCGCCAGATCGTCGATACCGGCACACTCGCACCCGCGGTGACTCCGATGGCGCGCATCCCGCCCAACGGGATCGAGATGAATAGCTGGATCGCCAAGCAGGTGCTGGACATCGGTGTGTTCGGCATTATCTTTCCTCATGTGAGCACGGTAGAAGAAGCCTGGAATGCGGTTGGCGCCTGCCGGTACCCGAGGCTAACCACGCAGCCACGCTATAACCCGCCCGGTATCCGCGGCGATGCGCCCGCGCGCGCGGCACGCTATTGGGGCCTGGCGCAACAGGAGTATTACCGCCGCGCCGACGTCTGGCCGCTGGACCCGCAGGGCGAAATCCTCGTCGTCATACAATGCGAGGAAATGCGGGCAATCGACAACCTGCCGCGCATCCTCAAAGAAGTCCCCGGTATCGGTGTGGTACTAATCGGCGAAGGCGATTTGAGCCAGGAGCTGGGTCATCCGCGTGAGTACGAGCACCCCGTGGTGGCGGACGCCATTAATAATATTCTCAAGATCTGCAAGGAGCACAACGTGCCCTGCGGCCATCCCCACCCCGACGCCAAAAACATCGAGCGTCTGGTTACGAGCGGCTTCCGCTTTCTGATGCCCTCGTCACCGCGCTCGTTCAGCGTCCTGGACCAAGGCCGCAAGCTGGCGGGGAGGGGTTAGAGATTATCGCAGCGGTCGAACGAGGTACCAGAGCACTTCCTATCTGTCATAGAGCTCACTCAGCAGACCCCCAATAAGGAGATGCCTGTGGCGTACGGCACGTGGCTTAGGTGACTGTGGCAAACTCGACATCAACACCGGTCTTTTTAAACTCAATAAAAAAATATGGAGCATGACGCCGCATCAGCCTCTCCCAGCTTCCGGCGCCTTCTTCGTTTTTCTCCAGCGACGCAAAGTGGCCGGTGAGTCGCTTTTTATGTTCGGGGCCAAAAGGCGTACTCACCCCCGAAGTGAAATAGATGCCGTTTAAGTGGATGATCCTGCTGGCCAAAAGCCATCCTTCTTCGGCTGTCGTTCCTAATCCAGTATCCATGAGAAAAAACTCTTGTG
>DATBLC010000218.1:0-12433 GCA_036555515.1 Binatia bacterium | reverse complement strand
CTGCCGGCGGGCATTTCCACCTATGGAGAGGACGGGGTGGTGGCCGGCAAGGCAGAGAACCATTGACCGCGATCGGAAGGGCTCGCCTCTCGGTCGCACACTAGCGACATAGTCTCTAAATAACGAACTCATTAGTAACTAACGAAATCCTTCGATATCTCAGGATGACTTTACGACACGGCCTCGTTCCGTGGTGGGTTCGTGAGACAGGCGACTTTAGAGGCGCAGGTTTCGCGACTCGGGAATATGGCACCACTGCGCCCGATCAAGTGATCCGCACGATCGTACGGCTGATCAATGGGTGAATCTTGCCGGCCGTTTACTTCCCGTAAAGCGACTTGATAAACCCGCTCTTTTCGAGTTCCTCGACAAAACTCAAGTCGGCAAATTCTTCCGGTTTGTGCTTCCACACATCCGGGCGAGTCGCGGCCACGTATTCGTAGCTGGTTTTCATCCCCTGAAGGTTGGGATAGGGCGCCGGAATGAACGCTTTGGAAAAAATGTCATAGGACTCGTTGACCAATTCGTCATCGTCCACTCGTAGTGTTTTCTTGATCACTCGCTTGCCGAACTCGCGGTCTCTCTTGAACAGCGCAATTCCTTCCAGGTGCGCTCTCATATAGTTGGTCAACATGTCTCGGTCGCGTTTGATGAGCGCGCGGCGGGTAGTGATCTCGATCCAGGGATAATTGACTTCCTTCGCGGAGTCCCACAACATGGGAAAGCCAAGTTTTTGCGCACGGCCATACGCCGGATGCGACAACGCTGCCCCTTCTACCACTCCGCTACTCAACGCTACGATGCGATCGGGGTCGCCGCCGGTCTGAATGAGCGTAAGGTCTCGATCAGGGTTGAGCCCTTTCTTCTTCGCTATATAACGTACGAGAAAATCCGTAAGCGAACCGAGACTCGATACGGCGACCTTTTTGCCCTTGAGATCCTCGACTCGCTTGATCTCGGGTTTAACCATCAACGCATGGACTACGCCGGGAAGCGTATGCGCCAGGATCTGCATGTCGGCGCCGGCTAGATTTGCGTTAATCACAGTAGGCGTGGCTATCGGCGCGATATCGATGCCGCCGCTGACCAGGGCTTTTGACGAAATCCCCGAGCCGTTCATCGTGATGACCTCGGCGTCGAGGCCATATTTTTCATAGAGTCTGGCTTCTTTCATTACATAAAGGATGATATTGCCCATGCTCACCGCAGAGACGCCGACACGGATCTTCTTCAACGGTTTGGTCTGCGCAGCGCCGGCACCAGCGAAAGCCAACGCGAATAGCGCAACCCATGCCGCAATGGCGGGCCTGTATTGAGTCATGAAACAACCTCCTGAACGGTCGGGCTATCCGCCTTCCTCAACGACTTGAACGGTTCAAACGGCTGCAACGTTTGGAACCATCCTAGTCAAACCATCTGCATATATACGTCCACTAACGCCGGCCGTTTTTCTTGTTTGATGATTTTAATCGCTCTCTCCACCGCGGGGCGGATCTGATCGGGCTCCGTAATCGGTCCCTCGCCCGCGATGCCGAGCGAGCGCGCCAGATTGGCGAAATCCACCGGCGGCTTTGCCATCTCCATGCCCACCAACTTATTTTCCGGCGGCCTGCCGCGATGAATAGCGACTTTTTCCTGGTGCTCCACGTCGTTGTAATAAACCCGGTTATTGGTCATGACGGTCAGCAGGGGAACTCCCGTGTTGGCCGCCGTCCACATGGCGCTGGGCGTGTAGAGCATTTCGCCGTCGCGCTGCAGGTTGACGCAAATTTTGCCCGTGCCGCGGTACGGAATCGACGCTCCGACGGAGGCCGCAGGGCCATAGCCCAAGCCGCCGCCGCCATAGCCGCCGAGAAACAGGCCCGGCTTATCCCAGGTCCACAGCCGGCTCGGCCAGCCGCGAAAACCTCCGGCGACCAGCAGCCAATCTTCCTTTTTGATCGCCTCCCAGATTTCATAAGCGAGACGCGGAGGTGCGATCGGCCTTTCATCCCAGCGCCGCTTCAGGATCTCCTGCCAACGCGCCTGGGTCTCGTCATGCTGCGCCGCCATCGCTTTACGGCGGTCTTCAACCGCGCTCTTGGAGAACTTTCCTTGGCGCTGAACCTCTTCGATCAACGCCGGCAGGAAGACTCTGGTATTGGCCACGATGGGCAAATCCACCGGCGCCAGCTCTTGAAAGTCGCTGGTCCAGCCGCGCATTGAAATATCCGCCAGCGTGGCGTGAATGATCTTGCAGCCGGGCTTGCAGGCGGGCGTCAAAGCATGGGTGTTCGGGTCCTGGCGCATTAGCTGGCCGAAAAGGTCCGTGACGTCCAGACCAAGGATGACGTCGGCGTCGGCAATCAGTTGTTGATTTCTGCCCGTCAGATTGAGCGCATGAGTGTTGGGGAAATTGAGCCGCGCGCCAAGATCGATGACCGGAATCGACAAGAGATCGGCAAGTTGGACCAGGCTCAGGACCGCGTTGTCATTGCGCCCAACATAGTCGGCGAGAATGACGGGCTTTTGCGCCGAAGAAAGCAGACGCGCCGCTTCGCGAACCGACTCGCTCTCGGCTTGGAGCGGCGCGGGCGGGCGAAAACGCGCCGCATCGGGCAGCGGGATTTCCTTTTCAATCGCCGACTCCTGGTCGGTCACGTCGAAGCACAAATAAACCGGCCCGGCGGGATCGGTCATGGCGATGCGATAGCCGCGCATCATCGATGACGGGATCGCCTCGATGCCCACCGGCTGATCGTCCCATTTGACGAAGTCGCGGACTAAATTGCCCTGCACCAGCGCCGTGTGAATCCAGTCGATCCACGGGCGTCGTTTGCTGGAGTTCATCGGGCCGGTGCCGCCCATGACCATCACCGGCGTGCGGTCGCACCAGGCGTTGTAGATCGCCATGGAGGCGTGCTGCAGGCCGACCACGTTGTGCACGATGGCCGGCATAATCTTGCCCGTCGCCTTGGCGTAGCCATGGGCGACGGCAACCGCGATTTCTTCGTGGCAGCAGAGAATGATTTCAGGATTGGGCTTGGTGCCGCTCTCGTAATTGACCAGGGAATCGTGAATGCCGCGGAAACTGGAGCCGGGATTCAACGCCACATATTCCATTCCCAACACTTTCATTAAATCGACGATAAGGTC
Organism: Binatia bacterium; assembly: GCA_036555515.1. GTDB lineage: Bacteria > Desulfobacterota > Binatia > UBA9968 > UBA9968 > DATACQ01. Next base: position 9,298 of record DATBLC010000218.1, on the reverse strand, counting down.
TGATCCGTAACGAGCTGGCATAGGAACCTCCTAGATTTCCGGCGGCTAAGCAGCCGCCGGTTCAAGCCGTTCAAATCGTTCAAGCCGTTCAAATCGATTCCGGATATCAAGTCTTGATGGATTTAATGTTTGCATCTGCCTTTAACTAGCCGGAAAAAAAAAGGCGCGCCGCCAGACTTTATCTCGTCCGAAAGCGCGCCATTTCTTTACCCGATTTGAACGCCCGCTATTGCAACACAGGATGCGGAATATCGATGTCGTAGAGCTTCTTCACGTTGGTATAAACCAGCTTGCGCCGTATTTCCGCGGGCAAATGGCCCAGATCGCGGTCGATATACTTTTTGGACTCCGGCCATGTCGAGTTACCATGCGGATAGTCATTAGACCACATGCAGTTGTCCTGGCCCCACCACTCGAAGTTGTGACCCGCAACGGTATCGCGGAAGAAGGTGCCGAAGACCTGATTTAAGAAATAGTCGCTGGGGTTTTTCGTGATGGGCGGCGGGTTCTCTTTCTTGAACCGGTTATAATAGTAATCCCACTGCTGCAGCATGAAGGGCATCCAGCCAATTTCGTTTTCGACGCTGACGAATTTGAGCTTTGGATAACGCTCCATGACGCCGTAAAAAATCAGTTCGAAAAAGGCATTGATGATTTCAGCGAGCTTTAAATTGACGCTGCCTCGATAGGCTTCGGGTCCAGTTCTTTTATTTCCGAAGACGGTCTCCTTGTGGTAACCGTGGCCGGTAAGAATATGGAGATGAACGGGCATGTTCAAATCCTGTGAGGCGGCCCAGAATTTATTGTAGTGCTCTGACTTGAACGGCAGATCCGGATGCGGTGCTTGCCAAATAATTGAGCCGTACATGCCGGCTTTGGCGCAGCGTTCCAGCTCCTTAACGGCTTCGTCAATGTTGTAAACCGAAATTGCCGCGATCCCGACCAAACGCTTCGGTGATACCTTACAGTAATCGATCAGCCAGTCATTATAGGCCCGGAAGGAGACTTCCTGAAGCTTGGCATCGTCCATGGCAAAGTGGGGCAAAAGATAGGTCGGGAAAAGCACCTCGGCGCTTACGCTATCTGTTTCCATCTCTGTGATACGGTGTGTTGGGTCCGAGCCTCCGGGGTGAGTCTGAAAGCTCGTTCCCACCTCCAATTTCGGAAAGCGCGGCACCTGATCCTTGAAAGACTGCGGCGCCCGTTCGGTTAGAATTTCTGACGGCTCCATGACGTGGGAGTCCGATGAAATGATGACTTCACAGCCTGCGTCGCTACCAGCCATATTCCTTTCCTCCTTTGGCTAAATCGTTTTTCAGGTTAAGTTCCTACGGAAACGTCTATCACCAGAGACCCGAGACCGTCAAGGTTAACGGCGCACTCGTCGCCAAGAGCTAAGGGCATGGGCACAGGGTCTTGTGACCAGATCATGACATCCCGATGTTCCGACAAGAGGCCCTTCCGTGTTCTTGTCTTGCCTCCCTCTCGCTTCGCCCCACAGCGCTATGCGCCTTGGGAACCCGTTAAAAGAGCCCTTCCTTTTCCAGCTTACGCACCACCCGGTCGTCAATGATGTTTTCCACTTTCACCTTGCGAATCTGTTCGCTGGTTTTGCCGAGCAGTTGAATCACGTTTTGAAGACCCGCCGTATTTGGATAGATGCGCCGGTCGAATAGCTTCTGCATCATTTCGTACCCGGGTTCTGCGTCTTCGATCTGCGACAATCGCAGGTCCTTAGCCAGGGTGCGCATCACAGCGCTTTTGTTGTTCGGTTTATTTATGTAAGCGATGCTCTCGACAAGGGCGCGGAGCGCCCGCTCAGGAAGCTCCGGGGCACGATCAATCAGGCTTCGCCGCGCCATGACCCCTAGCCCCTGATAGGGAATACCGAGCGTTGCAAGGTCCGCCAGAACCCGATAGCCCTGCTTTTCAAGCCGCGCTCCGAAGGTATAGCCCAGATAAGCTCCGTCGATGATATTCTGCGTCAACGCCTGCGCCATTACCGACTGATCACCGATGATGCGAAACTGAATCTTATCCCGTTCGGGATTGAGCCCCCAGTGCTCGAATGCGAGCATGGAAAACATCCACACACCGCCGCCCATGCTCTGCACCCCGATCCGCTTGCCCTTTAGGTCCGCCGGCGTTTTTATGTTGGCATTGACTACAAAAGTGCCGTCGAGTTTGTTGATCAGGCCCGCGATAAACGCCAGGTCGAGGCCGCTCGCCATGGCGCCGATGGACGTGCCGGTGGCGGAGCCAACGTGAAATTGAGTTTCCCCGCCCGCTAAGGCCGACATCCCCACTTGCGCGTTGCGCACGTTGACCACCGTGGCGTCGAGCCCATGCTTCTTGAAGATCCCCGCGTCGCGCGCCACAAAAAGAACCCCGCTGCGCTCGTTCAGGCCGCCGAAAGAAAACACCGCCTTGTGCGGCGCCGCCGCGGCAAAGAGCGCAGGCGGGTAAATGACGCATCCCAGAATCAAATAAAACAGTGGGAATAAAAAGTGTCTTTGGTGCATTCATTTCTCCATTCTAAAATCCAAGACCTGTCCTGAGACAAGTCGAAGGATCGAAAATCGAAAGTCGCTCACGCAAGCTCCTCCAACAAAGTTTTCGCTGCTTGCAAATCCGCCGTGTCGAAGCCCTCGGTAAACCAGCCGTAAATTTCTGCCAACAGTTGACGAGCTTCCGTCTTCTTTCCCTGTCTGTGCCACAACCGACTCATGCTCATGGCCGCGCGCAGCTCCAGTGACTTCGCGCTCTGGTCGCGCGCGACTTTCGATGCGTTCTGGAAACACGCTTCGGCCTGTCGCTCGTCCCCAGTACGTAGAGTAAGTAGTAATTGACCCTTGATTCGATACAGCTCGGATTCATAATTGCGAACTCCAGTACTGCGCGCAGCGACGAGCGCTTCATCCAACATCCCAATCCCCTCGGCAGCCCGCCCTACTTTGCCGTAAACTTCCGCAAGCAAACTGACTGTCTCCTGCCATTCTGGATTGAAGGTTGAACTTGCAAGCGCCCGGCCGAGCTGTTCGATTCCCGTCTCGAGGTCGCCATGGCTGATAGCTAACCAACCGCGTAAGGCAGTTCCGAAATTTACGAAGCGGGGGAAGCCTTGCTCAGTTGCCAATTTCATGGCTTTCTCTGTAAGTGCCTGAACGGACTCTCGCTCCCCTCGTAATTGATGCAGATACGCGGCCCAGAACCATGACTGATCCAAACTGAAGGGTTGAGACAGTGCCTCTGCTCGGCATATCGCCTCCCGGCTTCTCTGCAACGCGAAATCAGGATAGCCAAGATGCCATGACACGATAGCCGCGTGCACCTCACAGCACACCCCTGGATCGTGGCCGCCATACTGAAAAGCATAATGGCTGTGGCGCTGAGGGTCATAGAGCGACCGGCCTACCTCCAAGCTCTCCTTCGCAACGATTAACTCGCCAAGAGTGAACGAGGTTGTCCACTGCGTATGGTGTGCCTCCAGTATTAATGCGGGGTCGCGCAAACTTTGGGCGAGTTCGAGTAACTCGTCGCAGAGCGCCCGTCCTATCGTCGGTTCTCCACGCTGATTGTGAATAAATGCCAGCCCCCACAACACTGGAAATAGCCGAGGCGCATCTTCAAATTTATCGCAAAGCTCTCGCGCGTGGGTATAGTTTTTTTCAACGTCAGGTGCCGCGTATCCGCCCCGGGCCATCAAGGCAGGACCAAGATCAATCCTGATATCTATGGATTTTTCGATCGTCCGCCTCTCTTCAGGGAGGTATTTAACAACCTCCAATGCTTGTTCTAAGTATTCGATCGCTTCTTGCGTGGCAGAGCGGGCTGCGGCTTTCTTGCCGGCTTGATGAAAATATTCCGCGGCCTTTTCCCACAGCTCGCCGCGCAAGGAGTGGTGTGCCAACCGCTCGACCTGTTCAATCAAGCGATCGGAATACAATTTCTCGATCGCTTCCACGATTCGGGCATGAAGGACGCGCCGCCTCGCCTGAAGCAAACTCCCGTAAGCAACCTCATGGGTAAGCGCATGCTTGAAGGTGTACTCGATTTCAGGAAACAGGCTTGTCTCGTAAAGGAATTCCGCGGCTCGAAGCCGGGCAAGGCTCAGGCGAAGTTCTTCCTCGGAAGAATCCGCGATCGCCTGTAGCAAAGCAAAGGGCACATCCTTGCCGACGACGGCGGCCGCCTGGAGAAGCTGCTTCTCTTCCGGCGCGAGCCGGTCGATGCGAGCCGCCAAGACTGCATGCACGGTCGCCGGCACCTGCGCGACCTCAACGTGTCCGCTAAGGCAATAGCTACCCGGCTCGCCCCGCAAAGCTTTGGTTTCCACCAGCGTGCGGATGCTTTCTTCCAAAAAGAACGGATTTCCTTCGGTCCGCTCGATCAAGAGCTGCTTGAGCGGCGCCAGATTGAGGTCATTCCCTAATAGCGTCTCAAGCAATTCACCGGCGCTTGCCGGTGGCAGCGGATCGATGCGAAGCTGACTGTAGAAGGTTTTGCTTCCCCAGCCATGCTGGTACTCGGGCCGGTAGTTGACTAGAAGGAGAATCCGCGCGGTGGGCAAGCTCTCCACTAAACTGTCTAAAAGGGCCTGGGTTTCGGAATCGACCCAGTGCAGATCCTCGACAACCACCATCAACGGCTGTATCTGGCTCTCCCGGAGCAGTAGCCGCTTGATTGCTTCGAGCGTGCGCTGACGGCGTTGCAGAGGATCCCAACTCTGCCACTGCTGATCTTCAACTGCCGCGTCCAAGAGCGTCAGGAATGCAGGTAGCGTAGCCTCCAGAGATCTATCTAGTGTCAGCAGCTTCCCCGTAATTTTTTCACGAATCTTTCGCACGTCGTCCCGGTCCTCGATCGTGAAGTAAGCCTTGAGCACATCGATGACGGGGAGATAGGCGGTAGATTTTCCGTAGGAGACCGAACCGCTTTCGAGAATAAGGCAGTCTACGGTGCGACGCGAATGAGTGAACTCCCAAAAAAGACGGGACTTGCCTACGCCGGGTTCGCCGACAAGCGCTACCATTTGACCGTGGCCGGCTCTGGCTCGGTCGAATGCTTGGCATAGCGTCTCAAACTCAGCGGTGCGCCCGACAAAGCGAGTGAGACCATGGGCTGCCGCCGCTTGCAAGCGGGAGCGCACCGGACCCGCGCCTGTGATCTCGTAGACTTCAACCGGCTCGCTCAGTCCCTTCACGCTCACCGGGCCGAGCGGCTTCACCTGAGCATAGCCTTCAGCCAACCGTAGCGTGTCCGGCGCCATTAGGATAGACCCCGGCATCGCCGTCTGTTCCATGCGCGAAGCCAAATGCACGGTCTGGCCAATCGCCGTGTAGTCCATCTTCAAGTCGTTGCCGATGGCACCGACCACCACTTCTCCGGAATTCAAACCCACTCTGATTTGAATCGGCACACCTTCTGTCCGCCGCACGCCATCAGCATATCGATTCACCGACTCCTGCATCCTGAGTGCTGCGTAGCAGGCGCGCACTGCGTGGTCTTCATGCGCTAGCGGCGCACCGAAGAGCGCCATGATGCCGTCACCCATTAAATTGCTGATGGTCCCTTCATATCGGTGCACGGCCTCCATCATGTACTCGATAACAGGATCAAGAAGTTTGCGAGCCTCCTCAGGATCGCGGTTCGCGAGCAGCTCCATCGATCCCTTCATATCAGCGAACAGCACTGTCACCTGCTTGCGCTCGCCTTCAAGCGCACTTTTTGATGTGAGGATCTTTTCAGCGAGATGCTTGGGCGTGTAGGCTTCCGGTGATCCGAAGCGTGGTTGCGTGACGCCGCCAGCGGCTACGGGATGCGCGCACTCGGGACAGAACTTCGCAGTCGGCGAAAGTTGCGTTCCGCAGTTTCCGCAAGTGCGCGCCAGTGGAGCAGCGCACTCTTCACAGAACTTCGCCTGCGGCCGGTTTTCAAACTCGCATTGCGGACATTTCATGCCGAGACCTCCAGCGCGGGCAGGGAGAAGCTGAAGGTAGAGCCCTGGCCTGGAGCGCTAGACACCGTGATCCGCCCGCCGTGCAGCTCAACGAGCAAGCGGGTAATTACGAGCCCCAGCCCTGTGCCGCCGCCCGCTTGGAGCGAGGGATTGTGGGCCCTGAAGAATTTGGTAAACAGTTGCGCCTGATCCTCGGGCGAAAGGCCAATGCCGGTGTCACTGACGTCTACGCGCACGAACCCGTTGTCTCGCCGCGCTCCCACCGTGATGCTGCCCTCCGCCAGCGTGTACTTATGGGCGTTGGAGATGAGGTTCGTGAGGATCTGCGTCACACGGTCGGCATCGGCCCATACGGCCGGCAGCGCCTCGCCAAGGTCGAGCCTGAGTCGCTGACGTTTGGTTTCGATCAGGGGGCGCAGCGAACCGGCGACCTCAGCGATCAGACGGGCGACGTCCAGGCTCGTCCGATGAAGATCGAGCCTGCCGGCCTCCATGCACGAGAGATCAAGGAGATCGTTGATCAGTCCCAGCATCCGGTCCGAGTTCTTCTTGACAGCGGTCAGACTCTCGCGGTGCGCTTCGCCGATCAGCTCGTCCTCGAGCAGCAGATCGGCATGCCCCTGGATCGAAGTGAGAGGAGTCCGCAGCTCGTGCGAGACCATCGAGACGAACTCGGTCTTCAACCGGTTCGCTTCCTGAATGGCCAGGTTCTGCTGCTCGAGCTGGTAGTTTTTCCGGCGAAGCTCCTCCTCCTGAAGCCTGCGTTCGTGCGCCCGTTCCAACGACTCGGCCATCTGGTCGAAGGCAGCGGCGAGCTGGCTCAGCTCCCCTTGCCCCTGGGGAAGCCCGGTACGCACGCTTAGCTCCCCGGCTGAAACACGCTTCGTTGCTTCGACGAGGGTCTGGATCTGGCGCACGATGAACAGGTTTCCAACCACCCACGCCGCGGCAAGCGCAAGGGCAGCGACAAGCCCCAGCATCGCAAGATTGCGGGCGAGAATCTGGTTGACACCAGCAAAAGCGACCGCCGCCGGGATGCCAACGCTCACGTACGCACCCGCGTTTATCGCAGCGCCACCGAACGGCGCGAACGAAAAGAGACGCGGGATGCCGTCGGCGCCCGGCGCATCGGCCGTGCCGTTGCCTTTTCGAGTCTGAATGGCATTCAAAACGAGCGACTCCGGCATGAGCTTGCCAACCCATTTCCCATCGTCCGGGTAGCGCGACAGGATCGTGCCGTTCCGGTCGATGACGGTTAGCATCGTTCCTTGAGGCATTTCCGCTTGCTTAGCAAGTTTGCTGAGCCAGGCCAAGTCGAGCGCGGCGAAAACCACCGCGTGGATATGGCCCGCGTCGTCGAGCACAGGATAGCCGAAATTGACGGTGGCCATGTGGGTGAGGCGCCCGACCTGATACTCGCCGATGGCGAAGTCACCGGTCTCGAAGGCGCGCCGAAAATAAACGCGGTCGCCAAGGTAGACTTGGCCGGGAATGGCGCTGCAAAAGATGTTGCCATCGGCATCGATGACTCCCAGGTTGGCATACGACGAATGCTGCGTGAGCAGATCGACGAAGAGGGCGTTGCAGGCGGGGCGATTACGATCGCGAACGGCGGGGAGTCGCGTCAGGGTTACGAGAAGTTGGCGCGCGTCCTCGATCAGCCGCTCGTAATCCGCAGAAACGAGGCGGGACAGTCGCATGGCGTGTTCTTGCACGAGCGCCTTTCTGAGTTGGCGCTCTTCCAGGTTGGTGTAGAGCGCGAGCCCCAGCGCCGGTATGGCCGCGAGAAGAACGAGCAGCAACAGCCGGGTCCGCAGACTTCCAAAAGAAAGCCACGCCATGGTTCACTTGCCCTCTGAGCCAACATGTTTTCGCCTGAGCCAAATGTGCACGCGCGAGCGGATATGTGCTGGCTTGAATGGCTTGGTCACGTAGTCGGTCACCCCGGCCGCGAATCCCGCCGCAGTGTCCTCTGCCTCCGCCTGCGCCGTCAGGAGCACCACGGGCACCTCGCGGAGGTCCGGGTCTGACTCGGCGCGTAGAGCGCGGCACACCTCCAGCCCACTGCGCCCGGGCATGTTCCAGTCCAGCAGGAGAAGGTCCGGACGCTCGGCGCGGGCGATCTCCAGCGCCGTGTTCCCGTCGCTCGCCGGCAACAGGCGGAAGCCCTCTGGCTGGAGCGTCATGGTCAAAAGACGCACGATGTCCGGGTCGTCGTCAACGAGCAAGATGGTGGCTGACGCGGCGCCAACCCCTTTGGCAATGGCGGCCTCCGGCTGCCTCGCAGCGCGTGGCGCGACAGCCTCCCGCTCCGCCAGCTCGATCGTCTGGCCCTCAGCTGCAGCAAAGATATCGAGCCGGCTGGCAACGGCGCGCCGGCGACAGATCTCCACCAGTTGATCCACCGCCGCGTCATCGCGCAACGGATCATGGTGAAAGAGCGCCAGCCGCTTCACGCCGGCTGCAATGGCAAAGTCCACGGCTAGCTCGGCCGGGCTATGGCCCCATGACAACTTGCCTGGGTACTCTCCTAACGTATACTGCGCGTCGTGGATCACGAGATCAGCGCCGGCTAAAAACTCCACGTGGCGCTGGTCTTCACGGTGGATCGGGACGGCTTGAGTCGGATTCGCCGCCTCGGGTTGATGGCGCGAATGCGGCTCATGATCTGTAGCGTAGACCACCGTTACGCCGCCAGCTTCCAAGCGGTAACCGAGCGCAAGCCCGGGGTGGTTCAGGTAACGGGCAGTGACCTGAACGGTGCCGAGATCAAAGGCGCCCTCGGTAAGTTCGTGGTAGCGAATCGTGGCGTCGAGCTGGCCCAGTGTCACCGGGAAGTACGCGTACTCCATCTGCCCGGCGAGGGTTTCCTCCAGGCGCTGCCCCAACCCCTGCGGCGCGTAGACGTCCCATTCGTTCCCCTGGATGAAGAGCGGCGCAAAGAAAGGAAATCCCTGGATATGATCCCAGTGAGTGTGGGTGATCAGGAAATGCCCGCGGATCGGGCGCACCCCCGACGCCATCAGGCTCCGGCCCAGATCGTGAGCACCGGTGCCGCAGTCCAGGACAATCAGCGTCCCGTCACGTGCGCGCACCTCCACGCAGGAGGTGTTACCGCCGTAGCGAATCGTGCTAGGTCCAGGCTTTGCCAGCGAGCCTCGTGTCCCCCAGAATCGAATGCGCATCACTGCTCCCTTTTATTAAGGAGTCCACAATTAAGTAACCAAACAGCGACCGAGGGGTGAGACCTGGAGAGCGCGGGCACAGGAGCGCAAAGGTTGTTTTCAGGCCCTGCCGGCGGGCATTTCCACCTATGGAGAGGACGGGGTGGTGGCCGGC
>DATBLC010000217.1:0-9271 GCA_036555515.1 Binatia bacterium | reverse complement strand
TGAATCGTCCCCTGTAATTATTCAGTCTTCGCACCTGGGGACAGGTCGCTCAATACCTTGGCTGCGCTTGCTATCGCGCGCGAGGTAATGCGAAAGACAGGATCATGATTCCTCCGCTGAATGAGCAAGGGTGCCTGCCTGAAGGCATTCACGACTGCACGATGGATGAAGTGGCGACCCGATTTGGTGTGTTTCTGACCAGCGATCGTCGTTCGCAACTCTGCGAAATGCCGAAAGGGTCAGGCCTGCATAAATGTATGAACTTGCAAATCGAGGCCACTTGGGGTAATTCCGGGGCATGGCACGACCTGTTCGAATCGAGTATCCGGGAGCGGTGTACCATGTGATCTGCCGAGGCAACAATCGCCAAACGATCTATCGCGACGACCGGGACCGAAGGCGCTACCTTGAGAAACTGTCACTTTACTGCCAGGAGAAGAAAGTCGATCTGCTAGCGTACTGTCTTATGTCCAACCACGTGCATTTGCTTTTGGAGACCCCAGAGGGGAATCTCTCCAAGATGATGCAGGCGTTTCAGACGAGCTATACGGTCTATTTTAACAAACGGCACGGCCGCAGCGGGCATGTCTTCGAGCAGCGCTACAAGGCGATGCTGGTAGACAGAGACAATTATTTGCTTCAAGTCAGCCGTTACATTCACTTGAATCCAGTCAGTGCCAAGGCCGCCGATCGGCCCCAAGACTATCGCTGGAGCAGTTATGAATCCTATATCAGAGGTAAAGGGATACCGGGATTCAAGAGCGAGCCGGTGCTGGAGCAATTGAGCGGCGGCAAGAGCCTGCGGCTCCACCAATACCGAGAGATTGTCGAAGGCAGGCGAGGCGAACGGTTGCGCAACGTGGCGCCGGAGGTGAAGCAGCAGATCTATGTTGGCGACGAGGAGTTTGTCGAGACGGTCGGTAGGAAAGCAAAAACTACGGCGACAAGTGAAAGACGCTACCCGCTGCAACGGATCATCAAGAGCGTGAGCGAGGTGACGGGAGTTGAGGAAGCCGAGATGAGAAACCGGCAGCGCGGGGAACGGGTCAAAGCGAGCCGCGAGTTAGTTTGTTATGTGGCTCGGCGGCATGGGGTTGTTAGGATGACGGAACTGGCGAGATTTCTCCAGGTCAAGGAGTCGTCAACGCCCAGCCACGCGATCCGGCGCGCGGAGGAGCGGTTGAAGGGGGATCCAGTTTTTTGCCGGCTGCTAGATCGGGTGGTGCAGAAGCTGGCTTGATTCAGCTGCTCCTGCCTGACCCTAAATGTATTACTATACGCGCTTTCCTTCGGCGGTTACGCCTACACTCGGTTTCCGTTCTCCCGCATAAAAGAGATTCGACGGCTGGAACGGGAGGGGGGCGGCTAGGGGCACAGTGGAGCGCCCAGTCGAGACTGCTGGCGCTTTCCGGACCCGGTTCAGCTGTGTGCCTCCCTCGGCGACGTCGAAGTCTACCTCGATTCCGGAGTCGCTGCACGCCGGATAGCGAACGCGGTAGCCGTGAAGCATCTGTAGGTTCGGCGAGTCCCACACGGCATTGATCGGGGTGCGGTAGTTGAAGACCAGCTCCACATCGGGGCCTCCGTCGAGGATCACACGTGCGACGTCGAAGTTCGCGTCGCGCACGTCATCGTCCCATTTGGGCCGAAGGGCAGCAAGCTTTGCGGCGTCCGGCGAAAGGAGCGTCAGCTTCGCGCCGTCGGGCAGCGGGCAGACCGGCAGGTCGCCGCTGGCCCCTATGGCAACCGCCCGGCCGTGAAACTGGCGGTTCCACGGCCAGCGCAGAGTGAGGATCCGGCTCGTCAGTCGCTCCCCCTGCACCGCGCCGAACATCTCGTCCGCGTTCCCTGGTAAGTGGTTCCAGCTGTTGAACCAGAGGTCGCTGACGGACAGACCGGGCGCGGGTTGCTCGAGGAAGTCGAGAATACCATCGATGTGATCGCGATCGATGTGTGTGACGACGAGAAGGTCGAGTGTAGCGTCGCTCCCGAGGCGGCGCACAACATCTCCCACTGCTTTTCGTGTGCCTTTCGTCCCGCCGTCGATAAGGATCCTGCGCGGACGCGCCGGTGACCCGTACTCGATCCAGGATTCCTTCTTGCCGGGCGCCTTGTGCTGCTGCGTCGCCTGGGCCTTGCTCGCAGTGAACATACCTTCGCGCAAGGCGTAGCCCCGATCGGAGCTGCACGACAACAACGTTCACCGGCACCGCCCCCGATGCTCCGAGCGCCGCGCTCGTATGAGCCTCCACCCGTTTCAGTGCGCTGCAGACATCGCGATCTTCGCCCTGTCGGGCGCGGTGGAACAGACGAAGGCCGTCGCGCAGCAGACACAGCCCCTCCGTGTAGATCGGCATTCCGCGGCGGACACCCTCGATCAGGAGGCGACGCGCATCCTCGCGCTCATCCGGCGGTTTCCGCGACTCGCGAATCAGTTGCCAGGCACGCCACCGTCGATGTTACCAGTTGATGTACGAAGTTTGACAGAGTTCATGACACTGTGACGAACGCGGAACCTATTCCGTCAACGGACACTTCCTTTTGTTCCCTTCGATTGCTGCCACGTGAAAACGAATGACATGGCACGACACTTGCGTCCTTTAGCCTTTTACGCGCTGTCGATATTTTGGCTAGCGTTTTAATCCTAAAGGAGCATCACAATCAGCGGCGCGTGGTTTCTTATCAGCTACCTTCTTGTGTTCAATGAGCCGTCAAAATCTAAGGAGAGCTATCCGTGGAAGAGCTGCAAACATCTAACGATCAGGGCGCGCCGGAGCTATGGAAATATCTCGACATCGAGGAGGCTCAAAAGCACGAGAAGACAGTAAAAAGTGCTGAGGAAGAGTTCCTATTTAAACTCGCCTTAGCGATTAAAGCGACGGAGAGCAAGTATCAGGATTTAGAAAGCAAAGCGCCACTAGATTTAATCGTTTCCTTTTACCTAGAGCGCGTGCATTGCTACACGTCGATGCTTCGCCTGAACGCGCAGAATCCCGGCCTTTTCTTAACTCTCGACGACATTTTTACGTTGCCGGACGAGTGGGAGAAGCCGAGCGAGGATTTTTGGCTCTCTCTAACGTGTCGTTTTGACCGCGAGCTTTCTAGAACTGAGCTTGAGTCTTTTCTATCGCACTATGCGTTAGCCAACGATCCGAAATGGGTTTTGCGATTGGGTCTTTCTTGGTATTGGTTAAATGTGTTGTTAGATGAGGTAGACCGAAGGGCCAAGCTGGATCACTTTGATAAAAATGGAAAAAGACTTCTTCCTTTTGCTAAAGACGTTTGGGTGGTCGGGGTAACGAAAGCATTTCATGACAACGCCGAGGCATTAGCGCCAAACAGTTATCACACGGCTGAAGAACCTTATGTTAGCAAGAAGGCGGAAGGCCAAAACGGCCGCGGGAGCGGAATAGATGATAGGCAGGTTGAACGAGAAAATAGAGCGGTTGAAGCCTTTAAGCGGTTTATTTCACAGAAGGAAATGAGAGCATCGGAACTGGTGTCGGACGACTATGTCAAAAGAGTATCCTCCGTCATGATCAGGAGTTTAGCTCCCGATTGGTATGAGAATGCTGGTAGCTTTGTAGAGAACAGCCTCAAAGAGTGCGTTGAGGTCTTTTACCCGATCATAATCGGTGAATTAAACGCAGCCCCGTTAGCGATGCGAACCTATTTTTTAGAATATTACCAGAGCTACGGGCAAGTTGTTTGTAAAACGCCAAAAGCTGCCAAGAAATCTCTCAAATTACATATCGTTTCGCTATTAAAGAAAGGTGAGAAGGAAAGACTAGATGCGGTAAATATTATTGAACAGCGCGAACCATACGCATTATATCGAGCGGACCTTCGATTCGATCCTGAAAAGATCCTAATAGCTCGACAGAAACGCGAGCAGCGCGTCAAAGAGCTAGAGCTATTCCAACAAGAGGAACCGGAATTATTTAAAGCGCGCCTTAAACACGGCCAAAATATCAGAGCTATCGGTCGAGAAATAAACAAAAGTCATCCCATAATTTACAAGCGAATAGCACAGCTGAAGCAAACAATCGCTGACCGATTACGCATTGATCCAAGCGAAATCCTTGTTCAATTCTAGAGGTTAACGCGTCCCCATATTATTTCTTTACACTTTTAGGCTTTCTACCAGTATTCAGTTTTAGAGGCGGAGAAACCGGGCGCCTACCCAGCCGAGATCGAGTACGTAAAATTCTGGCGGGCGTACTGGGAGTATGCCAGCCCGGTGGCCTCGCCTAGTGAAGTGACGGAAGAGAAAAGGGGTCGGGAGTCTTTTCTTGACAGGCTGGGTCTGGATGCGATAGATGCCATGGCGAAATGCCGCGACGACCACGTCTTGCAACCGGTGGCATAGCGTACCATGTCCTAAACCGACGAGTCGGTCGGTTGCCGCTGTTCGAGAAGCCCGGGGACTATTCGGCGTTCGAAAGGGTTCTCGGCGAAGCCTACGAGCGAACTAATGTACGGATTATGGCATATTGTTTGATGCCGAATCATTGGCATCTGTTGTTGTGGCCGCGTGATGATGGAGAGCTTTCTGAAGTGATGCGCTGGATCACGGTAACGCATACGCAACGCTGGCATGCCCACCGGCATTCATCGGGCAGCGGGCCGGTATATCAGGGACGATTCAAATCCTTTCCGGTTCAGACCGACGAGCATTTTCTAATGGTTGCCAGATATGTCGAGCGAAACGCTCTGCGGGCTGGGCTGGTTGAACGGGCGGAACACTGGCAGTGGTCGAGTTTCTATCGGTTTTTGCAGGAGGATGGAAGGTCATCTGGAATTTTGAGTCAATGGCCAATGGAGCGACCGAAGGACTGGGCTGACTTTGTAAATGCGCTGGAGCGAGCGTCGGAGTTGGAAGATTTGCGCTCTAGCGCGCAGCGCGGCCGCCCGTTTGGAAGTGAACAGTGGATGATCAAAATTGCCAAACAACTTGGGCTTGAGGCGACGCTGCATGCCCGCGGTCGTCCGAAACGCTCATGAAAAGACTCCCGACCCCTTTTATCCCCTTTTATCCCCGCAATTCAAGCTCACTGTCCCATCCCAACCGTGAACCAAGTTGGGGACGTTGTTGACTAGCTAGACAAACTCCGTCATCGGTCTATCGAATCACTGGCATTTGCTGTTGTGGCCACGCGGTGATGGAGAGGGTTCCGAGGTGGTCCGAGAATCGAAGTTGGAGGATTTGCGGAGCCGCTTTTTCCCCGGGTCAGACCAACGCAACCTATTGATTCAGCAATATAAGGTTATATAAATAGCGTGATCTAGAGGCTTAGAGTGCGCTTTTTCGACGTGAAAAGGCCGCTCTAAGACTGGGCAAGTCCGGCAACCTCATGAAAAGAACGATTCGCAGCCGGACGCATTAGCAGATGCGTGTTAACTAACTGGAAAAACTCGTTTGGCGGTAAAGAACATGGGTGAAACGGGGGTAGTGTAGGTATTGTTGGTATATTTAGCCCGGGAGTGGAACAGGGCAAGTGTAAATGAGATCGGGCGCCGTCGCTGGCTCCAGGCTTGCCCGGCAAAGAATTTAGTTTCCTATTGCCACCCGGATGATGTCGGTTTTTGAAAAATCCTGCCCTTTGAACAGTAGCGGCAACCCCGTCGCTCTTGCCAGCGCATAGGAAAAACAGTCGCCATAGTTAAGCCCCGCCGCTTGTTGGCCCTTGCCGTAGCGAGCGTAGGCTTCGCGGGCGAGCTCGGCATGCTGGACGGTGAAACTTTCGACCTGAAACCCGGCTTCCTGAATTAGTCTGTCAACCATGCGCGCGGCTCTGACGCCGTGTCGGTTATGCATGACGATGTTTACCTCAAGCAGAGTAGCCGCAGAGATCAGTGGCGGATCCGCCTCGGCGATAGCCTCCGCATACCGTGACGCATCGGGCTCTTTGTCGAGGATTGCAATCAGTGCAGACGTATCCACGACGATCATTGCGGCAACCCGCGCTCGTCGTAAAGCATCTCGTCGGGGGTACGGCTATCGAGCACCGGCAGCCGGCTGCATTGGTCGCCGATTTTTAAAAGCCTCTCGGCGAGCGCCTTTCGGTTGCGGCGCCTCCGCAGCCGCTCAAGACGCTCGGTCACTGCGCGGTCTACGGCCTCGGCAATCGTCTCACCCGCGATCCGGGCAAGTTCTTTCGCCCGACGGTGGGTGTCCTCGCTCTTGATGTTCATGCCCATCGCGCTAACTCCAAAGGTATAAGATGGAAAACTTTATACCTCAGTTGAACTTTGTGCAAGAAGCCAGCGATCATGCCCTAAAGGCGAAAATAAGTCACTTTGAGGGACGTTGTTGACTAGTTGGACAAACTCCTTCATCGGTCTATCGAATCACTGGCTTTGCTGTTGTGGCCGCGTGACGATGGAGAGGGTTCCGAGGTGGTCCGAGAATCGAAGTTGGAGGATTTGCGGACGAGCGCACAGCGCCGCCGCCCGTTTGGTAGTGAAGACTGGATGATCAGAATTGCCAAACAACTTGGGCTTGAGTCGACAATGAATCCCCGCGGTCGTCCAAAATGTTCATGAACGACCAAAATTTGTACAAGGATTGATAGGACGTTGTTGATTGACTGGAATAACTCAGTTGAAGGGGGGCGCGAATTGTCTGCACGGCGCATGAACCAACTAACGCACTAACGGTGTTGACTGGCTCGACAAAGTGGCTCGAAGCTAACGAGCAGGCGGTGTTTGTTGACAGGAGCGGAGCGCAAACCGGCGATATTTTCCGATGTCCTCGAATTGCTTATTCGAGTTGGCGGCGCCAATTCAAAGCCGGGTGTGACTAGATAAGAGCCTCCAATCCCTTACGGTCGAGGAGGTCGAGAAGTTTCAGAGACGGCCCGCTTGGCTGCTTGGCGCCGATCTCCCATTGACGTACGGTTGAAAGACTCGTGTTCAGAACCGTTGCCAGTACCGCTTGACTGATGCGGTGCCGTTGGCGCAAAGCGCGAATCTTCTTACGCGAGTAGCGCGGTATCGGGGCGAGACAGAGCGCGTCGTACTCGCGCATTCGCCGTTTGCTAATGAAACCGGCCGAATGGAGCTCCGCGGCCGTCCCATGAACAGCCTGTAAAATTCGACTTTTCGTTTGTGTTTTAGTTTTCATCGCATATCTCCTGCAACGTGTTTGCCACTACAGCGGCCGACAATTCATGCACACCCAGTCGGAGAAGGTCAGAAGCAAGAGCTTTGAGCGCGCTCAACTCTTTTGCGGTGATATTGCCTCGATCGTTTTTTTCAAACCCAAATACGAAGAACCATCGATTTATACTGTTCGTTGCAACCAAGGTCCGCGTACTGCCTCTTTTACCGCGACCCGGCAGCGCCGCGCGTTTCTTTATAATTCCGCCGCCAAGATTGGCATCAATCAGCCCTCGCTCCATCTCCTCAACACTCCTGCAAAGCGCCTCAACCGAAAGATCCGTTTTACCGAGCCATCGACTGAAATGACGCGTCATGAAAACCCGCCGCATTGTTGGTACTATATCACTGAGTGAAATAGTTCACAAATCTGGTTTGGGTAGAGGCGCGATTCCTCCCGCGGGTCGGACCGGGGCAAGGCATTGATTTAGGAAAGGAAAGATGCAAAATAGGCGCGATTGAAGAGCTTAGAAGCAGATTTTTTCCAGTTGAAACTGAGCCTCTAAGAACAAATCGATGGCGCGCGCAAATCGTCATTTTCTACCCAGCCACATTTGGCACATCACTCACCCAAGCGGGGACGAGTTCCAGTCGTTCCAGTCGTTCAACCGCTTCGCTCTCTCAAGCGTGGAACCCGTTCCAACCGTTCCAAGAGCTTGCCCTGAGACCTGTCGAAGGGTTCCATCGCTTCGCTCCGTTCCAGACGTCACAAATCTAACGGGGTTCAACTACTGTGTTCTGTTCCAATCGTTCCAGACGTTTAATCGCCTGATTCGCGCCTGACGAAGGAGTCGATCGCTGTGCTCCGTCAAATGGTTTGAAAAAAACCGTTCCGATGGGACGAATGCGTTGCTGTCGGCCAGAGATAGCTTGTTTAGTCCCGGGCAAACTCGGGTTCAGGCATGAGTTATTCTTGGTGAAGTCGCACCATGGCGGTACGCTACAGGCGCCGGGCTGCTTACGGTAGAGTTAAACGGTTCGCTCAATGACGAAAAGGCAGGTCTCCCGCTACAGTCCGTAGAAGCGACGCGGGTTGTCGCAGAGAATTTTTTCGATCACCGCCGGCGATATGCTTTTCTTGCGCCGCATCACACCCACCATACCATCTTCCTTGGATTGATCCTGGTGGCCGTAATCCGAGCCCATGATCATATTGTCTTCGCCAATGTGAGTCAGAAGATAGGCCAGGTCTTCGTCCGCCTCGGCGGCAACGTAGAGCCGGTAGTCGATGAATAGCTTTGGGCCCCACTCCATGGCTGCATCGGCGTCGCCGCCGGCGTTGAGTTTTGCGCCGCTGGACCGTTTGAGGTGGTGTAGCACGTAGGGTACCCAAGAGGCCGACGCCTCGATGAAGCCAATCCGCAGTTCCGGGAAACGTTCGGGAATTTTGTGAGCCACCAGGTCCCGAAAGGCGAACAGCGGCAGCGAGCGTACGTGGGGCAAGTTGTGGCTGAAACTGCGGTCAAAGACTTTAGTGATTTCCGGCGCACCGGCACCGGTGTGAATGCAAATGGCCATACCCAAACGGTTGGCGGCCTCGTACACCGGGAAAAAATAGGACTCTGCCAGGGAGCGCTCCCCCTCTACGCCGCGAAAGAACACGCCCACCGCGCCGTGGTCACGTGCAGTCTCGATCTCGCGCACCGAAGCCTGGATGTCCCGCAGCGGTGGGACGACAACCCAGCGCAAGCGATCGCCGCCCTGTTCCCAGGCTTTTGCCAGGTAACGGTTGTAGGCAGCGCAGATGGCTACCTCCAGGTCGACCTCCACCGGCAGGTAGCCCAGTAACAGGGTCGGAAATACGACTTCAGCGTCGACGCCGCGCTTGTCCATGTCGCTTACCCGCGCGGTAGCGTCGGTGATGTAGCGCACCGCTTTTGCAATGTCCGTGCGCGCCTCTTCCGCGTCGGACCCACCCACGGCGACAATGGCACTGCCTTTACCAAAGCGCTTGGGCACGGCCACCCCATCGATCAACCAGACCTGGTTGTTATGTCCGTAGACACTGTTATCGGTGGTCGACGCCAATACGGGTCGACGCGGATAAAGTTCCGGGTCAAAGAGCTCCCACATCCCGGGATGTTCGATAATATGTGTATCTGCATCGACG
>DATBLC010000216.1:0-33416 GCA_036555515.1 Binatia bacterium | reverse complement strand
ATAAAAGAGTTACCTGGAGTAACGTCGCAACGATCAAGCCGATCGATCCCCTGACAATTTATCTTGAGTATACCTACGGCCATGAGGAAAACATCACCGCGAGTCTGCGCGACGGCACCTGGCAAGGATGGGGTGCGATCGGTTCTTATAATTGGAGCGACCGCTTCAACACGGCGCTTCGAGGCGAGATTTTTAAAGACAGCGACGGGGTACGTTCCGGATTGAGCCGTGATGTAACGCTCGGGGAGATAACTCTGACGGGCAGTTATAAATTTACCAAAATGCTTATTGGCCGGGCAGAACTCCGCCAGGACTGGGCCGACCAGCGTTTTTATAAAAAAGGCCGGACCGGAGCGGACAAGAACCAGACCACAATCGGGGTGCAGGCCATTTACACTTTCTGAATGACCATTCCCCGCTTGTTGGCGCGGAAAGGAGGGGTATCGCTCTACAGGACTGCCGAATTGTTCCGAATCACCTGTCGCTAGTAAAGTTTTCCCTGCCAGCCTATATTATTTCAGGCGCGACGGCGACGCCTTACCCGCCGCCAATTCAATGCTTCCTGGACGATCATGGATCGCCTTACGCTATTTGGTTTGTTTGCCGTTACGGCGATGCTGGTCTGTTATGCTCTCGAGGATCGCAGTCACTGGTTTGTCCTTGGCTTCGCCGCGGCTTGCGCGCTGGGATCGGCATACGGTTTTCTCCAGGGCGCCTGGCCCTTTGGAGTCGTAGAGGCGGTATGGTGTCTCGTTGCCTTGGGCCGCTGGCGGAGAAAGGTGCAGACGACGGGTCCATCCGAAACGATTCAACAGCTCTGATGTCACTTCAAGTCACGAATAGGATGGCGTAATGGAAGCGGAACGCAGACGCCCGGAAGATTTCCTCGAGCTGGTGGAGCGTGCCAAGCGCGGGCGGCTGAAGGTTTATATCGGCTCGGCCGCCGGGGTAGGCAAGACCTATCAAATGTTGGAAGAGGCTCATGCCTTGCAGAAGCGCGGGGTCGATGTCGTGCTGGCGTACATCGAGCCGCACGGTCGGATCGACACCGCCCAGTTGATCGAAGGGCTAGAAGTGATTCCGCGCCAGCGCGTCGAATACCGTGGAGTGGTGGTGGAAGAGATGGACCTCGATGCGGTTCTCAAGCGACGCCCACAGGTGGCCATCGTCGATGAGCTGGCGCACACCAACGCGCCCTTTTGCCGAAATAAAAAGCGCTATCAGGACGTTCTCGAGTTACTCGATGCCGGCATCAACGTGATCTGCGCTTTCAACGTGCAACATCTTGAAAGCCTCAACGATATGGTCAAACAAGCTACCGGCGTCGTGGTTCGCGAGACCGTGCCGGACTCGATACTGAAACGGGCCGATCAAGTCGTCGATATCGATCTGGCAGTGGAAGATTTGATCGATCGCCTGCGCGCCGGCAAGATCTACGCGCCGGACAAGGTTAGCTGGGCGCTAGAAAATTTCTTTCAACCGGAAAAGCTGGCGGTCCTGCGTGAAATCGCGCTGCGGGAAGTGGCCGAAAGCGTCGATCGCGCCGTCGCAGCCAAGGCCGACAATGATGATATTGCGCGACGCGCCGCGGCCAGCGAGCGTGTTATGGTTTGTCTACCTAGTCGTCCGCCGCCTCTTGGGGTCTTATTGCTGCGGCAAGGTTCGCGCTTGGCCGGACGTTTAAACACAGATTGGTTCGTCGTTCACGTAGAAACGAAAAGCGAAGCGGGTCACCGGATAGACGCAACGCTCCAGCGCCACCTGCTAGAGGACGAACAAAGGGCAAGAGATCTAGGAGCTGAGGTCGTGCGGCTGCGGTCGGAGAAGCCCGTCGAAGCGCTGCTGCAATTTGCCCGCGAGCACGGTGTGCGCCATATCGTCGTCGGCCGTTCGCATAAACCCTGGTGGCGTCGACTCCTCGGCCAATCTCCCGTGTATAAACTGGTCACCGAGGCGGTTGGCTTTGACCTTCACATTGTGTCGCTGGAGGAGCAGGAGACCAGGCAATGAACCTTTACAAAAAGCTTTTGCTCGCTCAGGCGCCCATCGCGCTGGCGCTGGCTATTGTGGGGGTATTTTCGGTGGTGGTGGTTTCGTATCTGGGATCACACTCGCAGACCATCTTGAAGGACAACTATCGCAGCGTTCTTGCCGCTCAGCGCATGAAGGAAGCCATCGAACGGATGGATAGTGCCGCGTTGTTTTTAGTAGCGGGCCAACGTCAAAAGGGTATCGAACAGGCGGAAAAGTATCGTCCGGTTTTCGAGGCCGAGCTGAAAGTCCAGGAAGGAAATATCACGGAACATGGAGAGAAAGAGTTCAACGAAAGACTTCGTGCCGCCTGGATCGAGTATCAGGCCGCATTGGAACGACTTCGAAGCGGCGCGACGGCCGAGGAAACGAGAAAACTTTACTTCGCAGAGCTGGAAGCGGCGTTTTACAAGGTAAAAGCGGCGGCCGACGAAATCTTGACTATCAACCAGGACGCAATGCTGCGCAAGAGCGACGCGGTGCGCCGGACGGCGGAGCGAATGAACGCGGTATCAGCCATTGTTGCGTTGGCTGCGCTCGCCCTCGGACTTTTCATATCGATTTTGTTGACTCGCCGCATGCTGCGGCCGCTGTCGGCGCTCAGCGAGGCGACTCGCAAAATCGGTGAAGGCAATTTCGACGCGCGGGCGCGGGTCGACGGATCCGATGAGTTAGCAGCGTTAGCGGGCGACTTTAACAGCATGGCGGCGCGCTTAGCTGAATTTCGCAAGAGCTCTCTCGGTGACTTGCTCCAGGCGCACTTGAGCATGCAAGCCGCAATTGATAGTATTCCCGACCCGGTAGTAATTTTCAGCGTCGAAGGCAGCCTCCAAAACGTCAACGAGGCCGCGGAGACTCTTCTCGGACTCAAAGCCGACTCAGCGTCCAAGGATCCTCTCAAGAACGTCAACGCTCCGACTCGCGCGGTCTTGGAGCGCGTCCGCAGCCACGTGCTCGGCGGAAAGGGAGCCTATGTTCCCAAAGGATTTGAAGACGCGGTTCAACTGACCACGCTATTGGGAGACCGCTATTTTTTACCGCGGGGTGCTCCGGTGTACGAGACGCGCGGAGTCGTTGTTGGCGCGACGGTTATTTTGCAGGATGTCACCCGTTTGCGCCGCTTCGAAGAACTCAAGAACGATCTGGTCGCCACCGTGGCGCACGAGTTCCGTACACCGCTGACTTCCCTGCGCATGGCGGTCCACCTTTGCACGGAGCAAGTGGCCGGACCGCTCACCGAAAAGCAGGCCGAGCTGCTGTACGCTGCCCGTGAGGACTGCGATCGTCTCCAAGGTATGGTCGATGATTTCTTAGATTTATCCCGCATTGAATCTGGACGCGTCGAGTTGACTCCCTTGCCAACCGAGGTTTCCGGTCTGATCAAGAGTGCGATCGACGAATATAGGTCCGACGCGGACGCCAAGGGTGTGAACCTCGCCCCTGAACCCTTTTTGCCGGAGTTTATGGTGCTGGCGGATCGCGAGCGCATCAGGCATGTGTTCTCCAACCTGATCAGCAACGCGGTGCGGTATACGCCGAAAGGAGGGAGTATCACAGTAGGCGCAAAGGCAGTTGACGGTTCCGTGCGTTTTACAGTCGCTGACACCGGAACCGGCATTCCTAAAGAGTACCAAGAGCGAATCTTTGAAAAATTTTTCCAAGTTCCGGATTCTGGACCCAAGGGAACCGGCTTGGGGCTCTATATTGCCACAGAAATTGTCCGTGCCCATGGAGGTGAAATCGGCGTGGACAGCGAGCCGGGGAAGGGAAGTACATTCTGGTTCACTCTGCCCTCGGCGGCTAAAGCCGTTCGGAAAGGGGAATGACGATGTCGGAATCGAAGCCGCGTATACTGGTTGCCGATGACGAACGCAATGTCCGTAGAAATCTTGGCATGGTCTTGGAGGCTGCGGGTTACCTGGTGGATGTGGCGGAGAACGGCGAAGCGGCTTTGGAACTATGCAAGCAGCACCATCCCGACATAGCCTTTGTCGATCTGCACATGCCGAAAATGGCGGGGCTTGAAGTCCTCGATCACATGAAGGCACTCAGCCCAAAGACCGCTGTGGTGATCATTACCGCCTACGGCACCGCCGCCAACGCGGTGGAGGCGATGAAACTTGGCGCCGTCGATTTTCTCGAAAAGCCATTCGATCCAAAAATCATCGGCGCGCTCGCAGAGGAGATACTTTTTCGCCAGAAACTGGGCGGCAGCGGAGCTTTTGACGATTTGATGCACCTCGCCGAGCTTGCGCGGGAGCGCAAGGCGTACATCGAGGCACGCGGCTATCTGAAAGCCGCCATGACTCGCGCTTTGGATCGGCCCGAGCCTTATTATTGGCTCGGCTTTCTGTGGGAGCACGAAGGTGATCCGAAACGCGCGATTCAATACTACTATATGGCCGTCAGCGCGAGGCACGATTATCAGCTCGCCGTGGACGCTTTGAAGCGTCTCGGCAAGCTGACTTAGCGGCTCTTAGCTTTCGTATCTTTTGCGCTTGCGCCAGAGCGTCGAGGCGTCGATGCCGAGGATCTCGGCGGCTTCCTCAAGGGTTGCGCTCCTGGCCAATACCCGGGTGATATGTTCTCGTTCCAGCGCTTCGAGCGTCAAGTCGCCGCCGATCTGCGGGGTTTCAACTTTAGGGTGTGCCGGCGTCTGTGCGGGGAATGCCTCCGGTTCGAGAATCTCCGCCCGCCACAGAATGACCGCCCTCTCGATGGCATTGCGCAGCTCGCGAATGTTTCCCGGCCAGCCATAGGCCGCCAGCGTAGCTTCGGCAGCCGGGGATAATTGTTGCGGTCGGCGTCGCGCTGCTTTGGCAAAAAATGCCAGAAACCGCCGCGCCAGCCGCAAAATATCTTCCGGGCGCTCGCGCAGCGGCGGTAACAGTAAATCGATCACGTTTAGGCGATACAGCAGGTCTTCACGGAACAGTCCCTTGGCGACTTGATCTTCCAAGTTGCGGTTGGTGGCGGCAATCATTCGAACATCGGCGCGCCGCGTGCGGTTTTCGCCCATGCGTTCGAATTCTTTTTCTTCCAGGAAACGCAGCAGCTTTGCTTGCAGCGACGGAGAAATCTCGCCGATTTCGTCAAGAAACAATGTGCCACCTTCCGCCGCCTCGACGCGCCCAGCCTGGTCTCGTACGGCTCCGGTGAAAGCTCCTTTGGCGTGGCCGAAAAGCTCACTGGCCAGAAGTTCTTCGGACAGGGTGGGGCAATTGACCACGACGAAAGGGCCCCCCGCGCGCGGGCTCAAGTTATGAATCATGCGGGCCAACACTGTCTTGCCGGTGCCGCTTTCGCCGCGCAGCAAGACTGCAACATCCGAGGCGGAAGCCTTGACGGCGATGTCGATGACGGAGCGAACCTTGGGCGAATCGCTTTTCAGATCTATGTCAGGTGCCGCCTCGCTCAAGCGGAGCTCCAGATCGTGAATTTGCCGAGTGAGATCTCTGCGGGTGAGGCATTGGTCGACCACGTGGCGAATCTGCGCCGGCGTAAACGGTTTGGCGATATATTCGGTCGCGCCGCGTTTGATCGCTTCCACCGCGCTGTCGATGGTCGCATAGGCAGTCATGACAACCACCATGATATCGGGAGCGTCGGCGAGAAGCCGGGGAATGAGATCGAGCCCGCTCGATCCGGCCAGTCGAAGATCGAGGAACGCCAGCTCATGGCGCTGTCGCGCCAGCGCATCCAGGGCGCCCTGGGCGGAAGCCACGGCGGTCACCTCGCAGCCGATCTGCTCCAGACAGAGAGCCAGAGTGGCGCGGATGTTTTTTTCGTCGTCGATCACCAACACCCGAAGCCCCTTAACGGGCGTTAAGCTCGGCTCGTCTTTTTGCATGGCGCTACTTTAAAAGGGTTGGGCGCGTCGCGCAACGGTCAGAGCTTGCCCCGGTGCAGCGCTGTACCTTGACTCTACGCCAGCCGGGTCCTGATTCGATTAACATTCCGCCACAAACCTGCTAAGAAACGTCAATCGTGCTCTCGACACCGGTTGCCTCGCTCAGGGAGTTGCTTTTCGGCAAACCCAAAGATCCCCTCGATCCGAAAGTTTTCCACCAAATATCCCTGGTCGCTTTCCTGGCCTGGGTTGGTCTTGGCGCGGACGGCCTGAGTTCCTCGGCCTACGGACCGGAAGAAGCCTTTCTAGCCCTCGGAGAACACTTTTATCTCGCCCTGCCGCTAGCGGTTCTCATGGCGGTAACGGTCTTCGTCATATCCGCCAGCTACTCACAAGTTATCGAGCTCTTTCCTACTGGCGGTGGCGGTTATCTGGTGGCAACGAAGCTATTGGGAGCGAAGGCCGGGCTGGTATCCGGTGCCGCGCTGGTGGTTGACTACATGTTAACTATTACCATCTCCATTGCCGCCAGCGCCGACGCCTTGTTCAGTTTCTTGCCGATACAATACCAGCCTTACAAGATTGTCGCGGAAGTATTTTTTATTTTTGGCCTGATTCTTTTGAATCTGCGCGGCGTGAAGGAGTCGGTGATATTTCTATTGCCGATTTTCCTACTCTTTGTGGTTATGCATATTGCCGGTATCATCCTTGGGGTTGCGCCCCATTTCGGCGATATGCCGGCTTTGATCTCGACCTCGTACCAAAAAACGGTGAGCGACGTGCAGGGGTTGGGCCTGATCGCGACACTGGGAATTTTGCTCCGCGCGTACAGCCTAGGCGGCGGTACCTATACCGGGATCGAAGCGGTGAGCAATGGGTTACAGATTTTGCGCGAGCCGCGTGTGGAGACCGGCAAAAGGACCATGATTTATATGGCCATGTCGCTTGCCTTCACTGCGAGCGGGATCCTGCTTTGCTACCTCTTGAACCAGGTAGTCCACGAGCCAGGACGGACGCTCAACGCAAGTTTGTTCGTGAAGGTTTATGGACCGTTCTTTGGTGCTGATTCCTCTGTGACCGCATTTTTGGTGATTGTCACGCTTTTCACCGAAGCCGCGCTTTTGGTCGTCGCCGCTCAAGCGGGCTTTCTCGCTGGGCCGCGGGTGCTTTCCAACATGGCGCTGGATTCCTGGGCGCCGCACCGATTGTCCCACTTGAGTGATCAGCTGGTCACCCGTAACGGTGTCTGGTTCATGGGTCTAACGTCTTTGGGGTTTCTGATTTACAGCCATGGAAACGTCAAACTCCTGGTGGTTATGTACAGCATTAACGTGTTTCTGGTTTTCACTCTGTCGCAGATGGGAATGTGCCGCCACTGGGTGGAGGCGCGAAAATCGCAAACGCCGTGGCGTTCTAAACTGTTAATCGCTGGGCTGGGGTTGTTTCTTACGGGCACGATTTTGTTTGTAACCACAGCCACGAAGTTTGCGGAGGGTGGTTGGGTGACCATTTTTGTCACTCTCGTATTCGTCCTGCTGTGCCAGGCGGTGCGCTGGCACTACGAGCGGGTCCAAAGGGCTCTAAAAAACCTTGACGACACGTTGCTGGGCATTCCGTTCCAGCCCGATCTCGCCGCCGCTCCTCCGGTGAAAGACGCGAGCGCTCCCACGGCGGCCATCATTGTGCGCGATTTCGACGGCATCGCGGTGCATACCCTTTTGAACATCCAACGGTTGTTTCCCAATCATTTCAAAAACGTTGTATTCATTTCCGTGGGCGTTATCGATACCGGCCAGTTCAAGGGACTTTCCGAAATCGAGAACCTCAAGCGCAAAAAAGAAGAAGACCTCAAGAGCTTCGTGGATTTCGCCTACTGTTTAGGTTGGTATGCCGAGTACCGTTACGAGCTGGGAGTCGATCTGATCGCCGAGTTGGAACAACTGTGCGACGCGGTAGCCAAGGAATTTCCGCGGGCGGTATTCTTCAGCGGCACCCTGGTGTTCGAAGAGGAAAATGTGTTTACCCGATTGCTGCACAACCATACCCCATTTACTTTGCAGCAGCGGCTCCAATTCGCCGGCCGGGACATGATGATCCTGCCAATCCGGGTATTTACCAACGTTGCGCCCGCGCAAAAAGCGGCATGAGTTTTTTCCGCCGGTCTCCGGAAGTCTACGGCTCTCGAGCGCACTTAATCATCGCGTTAAAGCAACCCACGGTAATAGATTTTCGCGCCTTCGGGTTGAGCAAACGGCGGTAGCTTGTGCGCGTGGCAGCCGTTTTCCATGATGTGCCTCACGGACCAGCCTCGGACGAAAAAAGCATCAGCGAGCAATTGGCGGTGGCAGCGCCACGGCACGGCTTCGGCGCACATGAGCGCGGTTCGTTTCGCGCCGGCGAGTTTTTCCACTTCTTTGATGATGTTTTGAAATTCAGCCGTCAGCATGAAATCGGCGTAGGCGCGAAAAGCGCCGACTTTCCAGCCTTTGTTGGGAGAGTTGGGATCGGGTTTGCGGAACCCGCCGAGATCGCCGCGCCAAAGATAGTCGACACCGGCTTGTTGTAATGAACTCGATAACGATACGCGGTGAAAGTGCGGATAGCGCCGCGACGCGGGCCAGCGGCGTACGTCGATGAGCAGTTCGATTTGGTGGGCTTCGAGCAAAGCGAGGAATATCTCGATCGTCCTTGTGGAATGGCCGGCCGTATGAATCGTTCGCGCCGAAACGCAATTCATTTTAGCTCGCCTTTGCTTGCGTCCCAACCGTTTCAATGGTTCCAACCGTTCCAATCGTCTAAAACTAAACTACGGTTTGGAACGATTGGAACAACTGGAACAATTGGAACCACTGAAGCTATTGGAACCGTGTTCGAGATACGATCGTAGATAACGTGAATCGATGCTATCATTCCCTAATGTGGCATTCCATTCCGCTCACGCTATTTTGGTTTACTTACTTTGGATCGCTGGGAATCTTTTTTCCGTATTTCAGCTTGTATCTGCGGGAGAACGCCGGTCTATCCGGGACGCAACTGGGCGCGGTGCTCGCCGTTTCACCGCTGGTGGGAATGATTGCGCAACCGTTGTGGGGCCAGGTGGCCGATCGCACCGGCGCGCGCAGCCGTGTATTGGCGTTTCTCACTCTGAGCACGGCGCTTGGGTATGCAGGTCTAGGACTAGCCGAAGGATTTTGGCAGATCCTGATCGCGATGGCAGCACTGGCGGCAGTTGGTACGGCGGTGTTTCCGCTCATGACTTCAGTCAGCCTGGCAATTCTCCGTGATGCCGGGCGGCACGCCTTCGGCCGCGTGCGGGTGTGGGGTACCATCGGATACTTCATCCTTATCCTTGTCTTCCCATGGCTAGTGAAATTTTATCGAGCGCCCGCCGTTGTGCATTCTACAGCCCAGGAAATTTCCCAACCGGGTCTTGGTTTTATGTTTCCCATTACGGCGGCTCTAGTGCTCGTTTCCGCGTGCATTGCCTTCTGGCTGCCGCAAAAGGGCGCGGTTGCACTGCGCGCGAAGAGCGGCGACTGGCGCGAGCTCATACGCAATGGTCCGTTTCTGCGGTTTCTTTTTTTCGCGCTAACGGCTCATTTTCTAATGCATGGGCCCATGTGGCTGTTTCCACTCTTTGTCCGCTCCCGCGGCGGCGATCTGGATACGATTCGCGCCATGTGGATATTGATGTTGACCTTCGAGGTTCCGTTGGTGCTGTTGACGGGCAGCGGTTTGAAGAGGCTCGGCGCGCGCGGCCTGCTCGCGGTAGGCGTTTTCGCGGGCGGTTTGCGATGGACACTGTGTGCGCTACTAGCCGACCCCGTGTTACTGTTTGCCGTCCAGGCGCTTCACGGCGTCACGGTGGTTGGCCTAAACTTGGGGAGCCCGCTTTACTTGGACACGATAGCTCCGGAACGACTGCGCTCGACTGCTCAGGGAATTCTCTCCATGGTAGGCATGGGAATAGCAGGCATCGCGTCCAACACCGCCGCCGGCTGGTTGGTAGACCACGGTGGAACGGACGTGCTTTATTTGATTTGCGGCGCGGGTTCGCTAGCATTGGGGGTAGTGGCGCATTGGTTTCTGCCCGCTGCGGGAAAGCGCGATGACAAAGTCGCGCCGGGCGTGTTGCCAAGTGAAGTATTGCCATAACAATCTATGGTTCATGTCGTTCAAGACGTTCAAGCAGTTCAAAACGTTGAAGAGAATAAAACGGTGGAGCGATACGTGTACAAAGGAAAATGGCCATTAACGGAGGTAGCCTTAATTGTCGCGCTTTGGTCCGCGCCGATGTTGCCTTCGCCGGTGGCGGCGCAGAACCCTATGGTAAGCGCTTTCTTGCTTGGCTTAGGACGCGACCCGATGCTTGGGTCCGCCAGCGCGCCCATTTGGATCGTCGAGTTCTCCGATTTTCAGTGCGGCTATTGCCGGAAATTTTGGCAGGACACCTTGCCGAAGCTGAAAGAATCCTACATCGAAAAAGGAACGGTGCGTTTCACCTACCGCCACTTCGCGGTTCTCGGAAAACCCTCTGAGCAGGCGGCCTTGGCCGCCGAATGCGCCGCGGAGCAGAAAAAGTTCTGGCCGTATCATGATAAGTTGTTCGCCAGCTTGGGCGAATCGCTCTTTACCGAATCCAATCTCAAAAGGTTCGCTAGAGAGATAGGCCTCGGCGGCGATCAGTTCGCCGCTTGTTTAAGCGGCGGAAAATATACGGAAAAGGTAGAACGAGAAACCGCCACCGCGGTTTACCTCGGCGGTCGGGGAACGCCGCTATTTTTCGTCAACCAAAAGCTTTTGCCTGGCGCACAGCCATACAGCTTCTTTCAGAAAATCATCGCTGAAGAGCTGGCCGCGGCCAAGACAAAACGATAAAGCGGCGACCTTTCCGGCAAAGCATGGCGCACCGCCTCGAGTTTTCTTCACACCCACCGACGCGTGGCTTCTTCCTGCCCGGGTCCATATTCTGGCGCGTGAATCGCGAAATCATATCGCTTCTGGCGGGCGGGCGCGCGCTGCTCATGCAGATCGCTCACCCCAAAGTCGCAGCCGGGGTGGTGGAGCACAGCCACTTCAAAGAAGATCCGCTGGGCCGTTTGCATCGAACCATGAACACCATGTGGTCCATCGCGTTCGACGAGCCGGCCGCTGCCCAGGCCTCCCTGGAGCGAATTGCCCGCGTGCATGGGAAGGTGCGCGGCGTCGTGGCGCAGAACGAAGCTTCATTCGCTGGCGCGCGCTATGACGCGCTCGACCCGGAACTCTTGCTCTGGGTGCACGCGACGCTGCTCGATTCTGGGATGGTGGCCTACGATAACTTCGTCGCGCCGCTTTCAGCAGCCGAAGGGGCCCAGTATTACCAGGAGAGCAAGGCGCTCGCGCATCTGTTTGAGATCCCGGCAGGTATCGTGCCCGACTCGCTTGCCGAGTTTCAATCGTACATGAAAACTATGCTCGCTGGTAATCAGATCATCGTCGGACCTGCCGCGCGGTCGTTGGCGCAAGACATTCTTTATCCCTCCACGTGGCTCTTAAAGCCCGCCGGCCCGCTTTCGCGTTTGATAACCGCGGGGTTGTTGCCGGCAGAACTTAGAGAACCCTACGGCATGAAATGGAACGAGCGGCAAATGAGAAAATTCACGCTGGCGGCTCGAGCGATTCGGACACTGCTGCCGCTCGTTCCGAGGCCGCTCCGGATCGTGCCCCAGGCACGCGCGGCGGAACGGCGCGCACGCAAAAATGGAGTTTTGGCGTGACGTAGTTTTGGGATGTGGGTCTCGAGACCCTAAAAGCAACGGGCCTTCGACTTCTATTCTTAACGTTTGGAACTTTTTGAACGATTGGAACGGTTGCAAAAGGCTCTTACGCGGGCAGCCCCGTGCTTTCAGGCACGCCGAGCATGAGATTCAAGTTCTGAATCGCCACGCCGGCTGCGCCTTTGCCGAGGTTGTCTAGACGCGCCATGAGCAGGACATGGCCCGATTGGTGCGGTAGAACGCGCAGGGAAATTCGGTTGGTTTCGTTATTTGCCTGTGGATCGAAAGTAAGTTCGTCGGCGTCGCTCGCGTCCGTCAGCGGCTCGACTTCGATAAACGATTCTTTTGTATAGCGCGCCGCAAGGGTATCCCAAATCGCTTGGGCCGTCGTTTTTTTCGGCGCGAGCTTCGCGGGAATCATGATTTGCACGCGCATGCCGCAGCGAAAAGGACCGACGGAAGGCACAAACTGCGGTTCGGTGCTGAGCGCGCCGTGGCGCATGATCTCTGGAATATGTTTGTGGACTTTTCCGATGCTATAGGGCGCCTCATAGCCGAGCTTGAACAAACCGCGTTTGGGATCTTCCCAGCGCTCGATCAGCGAGCGGCCGCCGCCTGAGTAACCGGAAAGGGCATGAATCGCTAGCGCCATATCGGGCGCGATCAATCCAGCATCGATGAGCGGGCGAATGAGCAGTATCACGGCGGATGCATAACAACCTGGATTTGCCACACGGGCGGCGTTCGCGATGCGTTGTCGCTGATCTGAAACCAGTTCCGGCAACCCGTAAACCCATCCCTCATTCACGCGATGCGCGGTGCTGGCGTCGAGGAGCCGCACCGGTGAGCCGGCGAGCCATGCCGCCGCGTCTTTTGCTGCGTCGTCGGGTAAGCAAAGAAGCACGATAGTGGCGTCACGCAGAGCCTGTTTACGCGCCTCAGCATCTTTGCGCAACTTTTCGGGGAGAATGACGACTTCCAAATCATCCCGCCCCGCCAGCCATTCCCGGATGCGCAGGGCGGTCGTTCCCGCCTGGCCGTCGATGTAGATTTTGGGTGGCATATGCTCCGTTTTGAGCTTGACCGATTGAAGGCATTTTACGCCGATTCAGCCTCCATCGCAAAAAAGTTATGTCCGGGAATGAAAAAGACCAAACCGACCTTGGGGTTGCTTTCGATGTTGCCGTAGCCGTGAAAAAGTTTGTTCCCCGCAACGTCCGGGATAAAAAGTTGCTTGTCATTCAAGACTTTCACGAATCCCGGTGCACCGCCCTTCGGTGACGCGTCGCAATCGCCGTCGGCGTTGCTAGTAGCGAGCACGCAAAAGGGCGACTGTCTGATGAAGTCTTGAATCCAAGGAGCCATCTGAGGTTTTACTTTCCCGGCTGTGCGTGGAACCGGGTAGCCGAATTTTTCTTGATATTTGTTTTGCATTCGTTAGTCCTTCGCAAGCGCAGATTTAAAGTCGCTGTACAACAATTTATGAAACAGATGTTCTCCCGCTTCACGCCGGACGGAGAGCCTTCCTGCGTTGTATGCCCGAGAGGCGAGACCGCGCTGGACCGATTCGCAGATCGCAACGTCCTCGGCTTGAATCTGCTCGCTGACAGCGATGCTGGCGCGATTGTTTTCGCGCGCGGACTCAGACGCGTCGGCAAAATAGTAGTCGAAAATGACTTCCGTGCGATCGACGGCGAGGGGAATTACGAGATTGGTGTCCATCACGCCCTCGTAAATGTTGATCATGAAGTCGGGGTAAATCCAATAGTACAGAGCGCGCTCGCCTTTGCGGACTGAAGCTGTTTGGGGATTGCCTTTGCCAGTAGAAATCGGACTCGATTGGAGACAATAGCGCGCGCCGGTTTCGATCTTGTATTGGGCGGGATCGAGGACGCTATTCAGGGCGCCGTGAATATGCGGCACATGGTAGCCGCCGTCGAGATAATTATCCACGAAGACTTTCCAGTTGCAGTTAAGCGGATAGTAGCGCCGTTCGAACCAGCGGAATTGTTCAAGGTTCAAGGGTTTGAGACGTTCGATTAGATCTCTGCCTAATCCTTCTTGGACTGATGGACCGCCCGGTTCGAGTTTGGCAAACAACCAGCGCTGCCATTCGGCGATCTGAACCGGGACAAGCCCATTTGCCGAGCGGTCGAAATTCTGAACCCCGCCGAATTCCGGCGTGTGGATGAGGGCGCCTTCAAGACTGTAAGTCCAGCCATGGTACGGGCAGCGCAGGTATTCGGCTTTGCCTTCAGGTTCGGTCACTACGGCGGCGGCGTGATGGCGGCAGACGTTGAAGAAACCCCGCAGAACGCTGTCTTTGCCTCGAATAATTAAAAGTGGCTCCCCGGCAATCTGACAGTTCAGAAATTGTCCCGGCTCGCGCACTTGCTCTACGCGCCCGACCATCTGCCAGGAATGAGAAAAAACCGTGCGGCGCTCTAATTCAAGAATTTTTGGATCGGTATACCATGAAGAGGGAGGGGTCGAAGCCACCGCGAGGGAGACGCCGGGGTCATAGCTATCGATGATATTCGTACCGGAACCAGCCATTCGCGTGTGATCTTATCGTCCCATCCCGGAGCTTCCTAGCTCTCGCCGTGCTTGTTCGGCAAAGGTTCACTTTCGAACTCTGTCCACAGTCTCGCGATTATGATGATGCTTCTTTTGCGGTCACGTGAGCACCGCCGAATGCCTCCGACCGGTTGCCCACGAGCACAAGAGGTTCGGTGCCGACGTTGGTGATCTGGTAATAGTCTTTGGCGCCGAAAAAAACGATCTCGTTTTTTCCGATGACGCGCTCTTCGCCTTTCAGACCTTTGACCGACGCTTTACCCTGGAGCACCAAAAAAGTCTCCGGTGACATGTGATAGTGCATGTCGGTATGATCGCCCGGCTGAAAGTAAAGTATCCACGAACGAAAGTTGTCGACGCCAAAGAGCGGGACAAAGCGCTTATCCTGATCTTCAGCCATGCGCATGGTGTCATTGATATTGGCAAACTCCATAAATCCTCCAAAAATAATGCAGTCCGGAGTCTCGAGTCTCGGGTTAAACCAAGAGTTCAAATTCAAAAACCCGATGCCCTTTGACTTACGCCCACTAAGACTCTCAGTCCGTCAGATCCAACAGCACGCCGTCCGGATCGGCCAGCGGGTACTTGCACATTTTGCAGCCTTCGAGGTTTTTTTGCCTCGTTTCGCCGTCGCGGCCGATGGCAATCTTGCGCGCCGCCGAGGCGGGCACTGAAGAGGCGAGAGCCTCTAGATCCTTTTTGGTTTGTTCGAGATCGTCGACCTTGAAACCAAAGTGATCCAGGCCAGCCATGAGCCCGCGGTGCGTCACCATACTCCAAGGACGGAGCGCTATATATACTTTACCGTCCGTGACATAGAAGCTGCCTTCATCCGACAGATTCGGGTCGACTTTAAGCTCGAAAACTTTCTCGTAGAATTCGGCGAGATAACCCGGACGGGCCGTACGGATGCAAATATGATTGATCCAGCGCGGCTGCTCCCAACCAAACTCGACGTAACCTTCACGCACATTGCTCATGCCCTTTTGCGACAGATCGAATTGATTGCCGTCCGGATCGTGGCTGCGCAATCCGGCAAATGGCACGTGACTTTGACTTTGTATCACGGACACATCCGGATAGTTTTGTGCGAGGCGGTCTTTGACTTTTTGCACGTCTTCGACCGCGAACCCGAAGTGGTCGAGACCCGCGCTAGTGCCCGGTTGCCGTTGGAGGAGGGCAAGGCCGATCACCCCGTCACTGTAATGTCCCCGTTCCTTGTCGTAGTTGCCGTTTTGGTCGGTCATGCCGTTGGTAATTTTTCTCATGCCGAAAACATTCCTGTAAAAAGCGGCCATACGGAAATGATCGTCCGTATGGATGGCGACGTGGCGGATAGTTGTAAATGACATAAAGCGCCCCTCCTATTTAGCTAGATTCTTTTCAAAGTTCGCCGTATCTGTCAACTGCGTAAATACTCGTCTGATACGCATGTTTTCAGAAGTCCGTTGATGGTTCGATCCTTCGACATTGCTCGGGAGAGGCGGGTTCACCACGGACGGAGGCCGGAGTGCGAAGCCAAAAACTCAAAACGAAGACCAGCGCGGAACTTGACTTCTCAAAGGCAAGGAGGTTAGGTGCGGGATAAATCGCCATGACGATTCGTTCTTTTGAACTATTCCAGCCCGGTTCTCTAGCCGAGGCGGCGGGTCTGCTCACAGAGTACGGCGACGACGCGCGCGTCCTCGGCGGCGGTACGACGCTGGTAATTTTGATGAAGCAACGGGCGCTTTACTATCCATACCTGATCGATCTGCAGACGATTCCCGGACTGAGAGAGATTAAGAGAGAGCCCGACGGCGTGCGAATCGGCGCGATGGTCACTCATCGTATGGTGGAAACCTCGCCGTTGATCCGTGAAAAGGCGCCGGTGGTGGCCGAGGCTTTCAGCCGGATCGGCAACGTTCGCGTGCGCCAGACCGCATCGGTGGGCGGCAATCTTGCGCACGCCGACTATCGTCTTGACCCACCACCGCCGTTGCTGGTGCTGAATTCGGAAATCACCGCTTTTGGTCCCGAGGGCCCGCGCAAGATACCGCTGAAGAATTTCTTTCGCGGCATCTATGAGACTACGTTGGACCCGGGGGAGATCTTGGTCGACGTGAAGATTCCAACGATGCCTGTGAACAGCAAAGCCGTCTACCTGCGTTTCAGCGCGCTCTCGGCCAACGACTGGCCTTGTTTAGGCGTCGCCGGACTGCTGGTTAAAGAAAATGGCCGGTGCAAGGAACTGCGCCTGGCGTTGGGCGGGTTGGCGGCGACACCTCTGTTCATCGGCGGACTCGAATTCGCGCAGGACCAGGTCGTCGATCAGGCCTTAATTGAAAAGGTGCAGCAAGCCGTAGACGAGCAAGTATCGCCTATCTCCGATTTGCGCGGCTCCGAGTGGTATAAGCGGCGCATGGCCAGGTTGTTCGTGAAAAAGGCAATCGATCAATTGAACCAGGAATAAGTGGCATGGCAAATCTCGCCGTCGTTGGTCAATCAGTCCATCGAAAAGATGCCAACCCAAAAGTAATGGGGCGGGCCTTGCATGTCGGCAACATAGAAATGCCGGGGATGCTCCATGTTGCCGTATTGCGCAGCCCCTATGCTCACGCCCGTATTAGAAGCATCGATAAATCGAAAGCCGAGGCGCTCGGCGGCGTCGTTCTGGTGCTGACCGGCGCTGAGATCGCCAAGATGCCTGGTGTCGACCCACATTTCGGTCCCGCGTTCCGCGACCAACCGATCCTCGCCGTCGAGAAGGTCTGTTTTATCGGGGATCCCGTCGTGGCGGTGGCCGCGGTGGACCGGCGCACAGCTGAAGACGCCCTGCAGGCCGTCGAGGTGGATTACGAGCCTTTGCCAGCGATTTTCGACGTGCTCGAAGCCGCGAAACCGGGATCGTCGCTAGTACACGAGCAGCATCGGCCGGCCAAAGCATTCGCCGATCTCGCTCACGTCCAAGCCGGGCAGAAGTCGAACATCTGTTATCATTTCAAGCTTCGTCTGGGGGACGTCGATAAAGCATTCGCCGAGGCGGATCGGGTGTTTGAAGACACCTTCAGCTCGCCGCCGGCACAGCATATGCCGATGGAGCCGCACGCGACTTTGGCTTATATGGACGAACACGGGCGTCTCAATATCTGGACCGCCAGTCAGTCGCCGTCCTATGTGCGTACGGAGATTGCTGCGACCTTCGGGTTACCGATGAGCCACATTCGCGTGCGCGTGCCCTATCTCGGCGGCGGTTACGGAGCCAAGCTTTACGCCAAGCTGGAGCCTCTGGTGACGGCCATCGCGCTGATCACCAAGAAGCCGGTTCGCTATGCGCTTACTCGCGAAGAAGAGTTCTTGACGATCACCAAGCACAAAGTGGTTACCAAGATCAAAACCGCGCTCAAGAACGGGCTGATTACGGCGCGCAAGTGCGAGGTCTACTGGGACACCGGCGCGTACGCTGAGATCGGTCCACGTATTGGTCACAAATCGGGGTATACGTCGGCGGGTCCCTATC
The DNA here is from genome assembly GCA_036555515.1 of Binatia bacterium. Taxonomy (GTDB): domain Bacteria; phylum Desulfobacterota; class Binatia; order UBA9968; family UBA9968; genus DATACQ01. Next base: position 15,700 of record DATBLC010000216.1, on the reverse strand, counting down.
GTATTCCAAACGTATGGATCGACTCCTATTGTGTTTATACCAATCGGGTGCCCGCGGGCGCGTTTCGCGGCTTCGGAGTGCCCCAGGTCATTTGGGCCTACGACTCGCAAATGGATATCATCGCTCGGGCCATCGGCGTGGACCCGGTGGAATTTCGTTTGAAGCCCGCTCTGGAGGAAGGTGAGCCATTCGCGACTGGAACGCTTGTGCGCTCGTTCGGCATCAAAGAAGCGATTCGACAGGCGGCAGAGGCCATCGAGTGGTCGCGATCGCGACCCGCGCAAACCGGCGCGACGCGGCGTGGCAGGGGCATCGCCGCGGGCGTAAAGGCGGTGCTGACGCCGTCAATTTCCGGCGCCATCGTCATCTTGAACGCCGACGGCACAGCGAATGTCCTAAGCAGCACAGTGGAGATGGGACAGGGCTCCGAGACAACGATGGGGCAGATCGTGGCGGAAGAGTTGGGCATCTCGGTGGACCAAGTCCATATCGTACAACCCGATACCGACGTCACGCCCTACGATACCATCACCGCGGGTAGCCGGTCGACCTACCATATGGGCAATGCCGTGCGCATGGCCGCGGGCAAGATTAAGAAGGAGCTATGCGAGATCGTGGCCTCGAAGTTTGAGGTCGATCCGGATGACTTGGTCGCCCGGGACGGGCGCATCTTCGTGCGCGGTATGGAAGAACGGGGCATGACCATCGGGGCGATCTTTCTGGCCAAATTCGGCAGTCTCGGCACGACCCTGGCCGCGGAAGCGGTGTGCCAACCGAGCGCGAGCCACATGGACCCGGAAACCGGCCAGTCTGAAAAGTGCACCGAGTATTGGTTCCCATCGGCCACCGCCGCGGAAGTCGAGGTGGACACCGAAACTGGACGGGTGAAAGTTTTGCAGCTTTACAGCGTGGGTGATACCGGAACCGCGATCAATCCGCGACATTGCGAGCAGCAGCTGCTCGGCGCCGCGATTATGCACTTGGGGCTCACGCTGTTCGAAGAGATGGTTTTTGACGAAGGTCAGCTAGTCAACGGCTCATTGCTGGATTATCAGATCGCCACCATCAAGGACATGCCGCAGTCCTTTCGGCCCATAGTCGTCGAGGTTCCCCACGAGTCCGGTCCGTTCGGCGCAAAAGGAGCGGGGGAAACCGGTGCCCTCACCGTGGCGCCGGCCATCGCGAACGCCATTGAAGATGCCATCGGCGTTCGCGTTCGCGAGTTGCCGATTACGCCGGAGAAGATCCTGCGCGCGTTGGCTGAAAAGAGCGGCGAGGGTGTCTGGGCGCGATAAAATTCTCTGGTGATGTTCTGTTCGACAGTAAAAGGTAAGAGACTAGAGTTTAATGAAGCGAAACATTTCACTGCGGTTAAACGGCCGGGAAGAAAGACTTGAAATCGACGATGCCGACACGCTTCTTGAAGTCCTGAACTTCCGCTTTAAGCTTTGGAGCGTGCGCGAGAGCTGCGGCGTTGGCGCTTGCGGTACATGCACCGTGCTGTTGGACGGCAAACCCGTGAGTTCTTGTTTTTTGCTTGCAGCGCGCGCGGCGGGACGAGAAGTCTTAACCCTTGAAGGGCTCTCCCAGGACGACCGCCTCCACCCGATTCAAGATGCTTTCGTAAGCGAGCGAGCATTGCAGTGCGCGTATTGTACGCCCGGCTTTGTCCTGTCCGTGAAAGCGCTGCTCGAGGAAAATCCCAACCCTTCCGATGACGAGATTAAAGAATACCTCACCGGCAATCTGTGCCGGTGCGCCGGATACGCGGATATTCTCCGCGCGGTGCGCGCCGCTCAACAACTCATAGCGCGGCGCTGACGCGCCGCGCGTTCATGGTTCTAGGTTCCGAGTTCGCGGCGTTTTTTAACGGCTTGAACGATTTGAACCTTTTGAACGGTTTGAACGAGTCCGTTCTAGTGGGAGCGTCGTAGGTACATCCGTACCCAGAGATCGTAGATATTGTCTGAACGCAGGACATTCAATTCACGATGTCCCCCGACGGATTCAGCGACCACGCCGATATTGAGCTCCTGCCACGCGACGGCGAGGAGCCGTTGGTTACGGCAATAGACTTGCTCTCCCACTGTGCGTAACAGATGCGACAGGCGACTGCTGTTGCTGACGCCGTGTCCCTGCCCGCGATTTTTCATGCCTTCTCGCTCCAGACGCGCCACTTCGTCGGCATTGAATTGAAAGCCGACGATTCGATCGAGCAGCATTTTCAGCGTCGGGTTATCCGAATTGCCGTAACAAAACTGTGCGCCGGTCTCGGTATTTGCCGGACCGCTCAAACCGGACGGCGCTATGGTTTCCGTGGACCAGACGAAATAGGCATCGCCGGAACATTTCAGATTAAATGTCTTGAAGCCTCGCTTTTCCAGCTCCTGGCCGATGGCGCGCAAGTCGCGGGGATAGTTAACCCCTCGCGCGGGCGCTTCGCTGCTCGGCAGCGCCGCGGTCAATCGAGCAGTGCCGTGAAAATCGTTGGCTCTTTGCAACGCGCCGGCTGGTTTCTTGGGTTTTTGCCGCAGAGTGGTGTTCTTCATCCCGTGCATGACGGCGCGCACGGGCAACCGGTAGTTGCAATTGAGACAAAAACTTTGTACCGGGGCCTCGGGCGTTCGGTAAGAAGGTTTAGTAACCGAATAACCGACGTAGTATTGACATTTGGGGCACGCGCGCGCTCGATACATCGCCATATGCAAGAAACTCCCAGCGCGCTTCTTATTGTTTACAAGAGGGAAAGTCAATGGCTCTGGTCTGCCTTTGGCCGATCTCGCGTCGACCCGAAGCGCAGATTGCCGCAAGCTGCGGCTGCATGAGCCGGCCAAAGGCGCCGGTACCGGAAGATTGGAGAGCGTTAAGGGAAATATCCTGCCAAATTATGCTAGAGTGAGCCTCGGGTACTAGGGAGGTTTTTACACGGCATCTGGACCAATTGCGCAGGCGAGAACCCCATCAAGCGGCTTGTACTCATTTCTCCGGCGGTCAATTTTGTGATACGAATTTTTTAAACGAACGACGCATTGGAGGTTAAGACGATGGCAGACAATATTATGGTTTTCGATTGCGATGGGCATATTATCGAATCCATACCTGAGATGGTACCCTTCCTTGATCCGGTGGACCGGGAGGTTGCGGTCCATCCGTCGCGCAATCGACAAGGGGTCTTCGCGAGCCTGGATGATATTCATTATCCGCGCAACGTGCGTAAAACCGGCGAGGTTGAAGCTCCGCGCCGCGCGCGCATCGATGCCAGCGATCATCGCAAAGGCTCCGGCGAGGACTGGGTTGCGTTTTTGGAGAAAGCCGGAGTATCGGAAGCAGTGTTGTTTCCCTCAGAAGGGCTTTCGGTGGGATTTTTTCAGCAGGCAGATTACGCTGTACGGGTCTGCCGAGCATTTAACGACTACGTTTCGGAGCGCTACCGCGAGGTTGACAAGCGGCTACATCCGATGGGGTTGATTGCGATGCAAGATGTCAAAGAGGCCGTGAAAGAATTGCGGCGTTTAGTGCTCGATTTGAAGCTACCAGGGGCGATGTTGCCGTCGCGCGGTTTGCCCCTGCACCTCGGTCACGATTACTATTGGCCGGTTTATGAAGAAGCGGTCAACCTTGGCTGCGCCCTCGGCATTCATGGCGGTTCGAGCATAGGTTTAGGCGCCGATACGTTTACCGACCCGTGGGCGGCGCGCGTTCTGAGACATCCGATGCCGCTCGCTCTCGAGTTTGTGTCGCTGGTTTACCATGGCGTGTTTGACCGCTACAGGGATGTGCGCATCGGCTTCTTCGAAGGCGGCTGCGCTTGGCTTCTGTTGCTGAAAGACCGCATGGACCGTGACGACAACGTTTACACCACTAGCACCGGCCATTCACGCGGGCTCAATGACTACCTGGCCAGCGGCCAGATCCTGGTCGGGGTAGAGGGCAACGAGTGGATCCTTCCCTATGTCATCAAACAGTGCGGCGCGGACTGTTTATCCTACGCGTCCGACTACCCGCATGAAGTCGATCTCGTGGCCGCAAAACAAATGATTCATGAAACCGTGGAACGGCCGGAGCTCACCCACGACGAAAAAGCCAAGGTTCTGGGACGCAACGCGAAAAAGTTTTTTAGAGTCTAATAAAGAAACATCAGTTCAAGACGGATTCCGCAGTTGCGCTCGACAGGAAAGCGCGAGGCGCAACCCTTCCGTAGCAAAGTCTCAGCCGAAGGCTGATCCGCCTGTGGCGGAGATGCCGTCTGCCTCTGACCAGACATCGAGCAGAGGTGCTTCGACGGAACGTTAAAGCTCGTAACGACGAAGTGCGAAAGCGCAAAATGACTTTGAAAATTTACAGTTGGCGCCTTCGCTACTCCAGGTTCCACCTCGCTTGCCGTCTCCTTGAGGCTAACTGCGGAATCCGGGCTTAAGACGTTCAAATCGTTCAAGTAGTTCAAACCGTCAAAAGATAGCCGGGAGGGGGAAACCTCCCCCGGCTTTTTTTTCAATCGAAAGGCGCAATAGTACAGCTCGGTTCGTTTTATTGCGGCGGGGAGGCGGGAAAGATCAGCGATTTGATGACCACGGGCACTGAACCAGAGGATGGGATCAGCGCGCCGATGTCGATGTAATCAAAATCGTTGAGCGAAATGCCGTCGATGGATATGATTGGATTTTCGATTTTGAGCTCTTCTTGGAAATGCAGTCCAACGATACCGCCGATATCGCCGTCGTTAACCAGCACCAGCGGATGGCCTTTCGCGAGAATTTCCTTGAGACCTGCGGTGACGCCTTTGGAAAATGATTGGAGCCGGAAAAATGTCGCGGAGCCATCCCAATGAAACGCAATGGCGACCGGCTGTCTGCCGCTGAGTAGATCGAGCCGGCGCAGCGCGCTGTGCACGGCGGTCGTGACGCCCGCCTCGTCGAGGTCGTCGCTTAGATCGAACTCCGGCGCGACAACGGCAACATTGCGTACGGGAACCGAATCCTCCGGCGCGATAAAAATTGTATTGCCGCTGACCTGTACCGTGTACTGTGAAGCGCCGATCACCGTGGCGCGGATGCGCGCCGCCGGTTCCATGACGAGCAGTCCCAAATCGCCCATGCGGCGATGTATTTCGTCGGCGATCAACGGCCCCAAATCGCCAAAGCTTGTTTTTGCGCGGTTATAGATAAACTCCGACACACCTCCGGAAAACATCACACAATCGATCTCGCCTTTGTACGTGAGCGGCGGAAGTCGCAGTAATCCTTTTGTGTCTCCGGTCAACGAGTCTGGCTTAAGCATGGCGAGAAGCTTTTCCGTCATTCCGGAGGCCATCTTGCGCAGGTTTTCCTGAGAAACTTTCTGGCCCAATTCGACGTTAAAGCCCGCCCAGCCGGCGTGTTTGCGCCCCGCTTCTTCGATTCGGACCAGGGCGCCGTCTTTGTCGAGGGCGAGAAGGCGCGCGCCGATGTCGATGGCGGAGACTTCCTGGACTTTGCCGTTGTTACATACGGCGAATTTGCTGGTACCGCCGCCGACGTCGATGCTCAAAACCACGCCGCCGATTTTTGCCGAGTGGGCCACCGCCCCGGAGCCATGGGCCGCCATCGTCGCTTCGAGGCCGTCGCCGGCGCTGACGGCGACGAATTTGCCGGCTTCCTCGGCAAACAGTTCGCCAATGGCGCGGGCATTGCGCCGCCGCACGGCGACACCGGTCAAAATCAGGGCTCCGGTATCGACTTCCTCCCGGCGGATCTTGGCGTTTTTGTATTGCTGATTGATAAACGCTTCGAGCGCTTCGACATCGATTCTGGTATCGTCCACGTAGGGCGTGAGCAAGATCTCCGATTCGTTTAACACTTCGCGCTTGGTCACCCGGTATCGGGAGCCCTCCAAAGTCAGCTCCAGCCGGGAAAACACCAGGTGGGAGGTCGAAGAACCGATATCGACACCAACGCTGGTCAACCGAAGCTCTTCTTCCTCCTGCATGTGGCGGTTGGCATTGGAGAACGAGGCTTTAGGTATGGTGTTGTCCATCAAACTCCTTACCAGGCTGTTGGAAAAGCCTCATAGGCTTCGTTGCGCTCGATCGCCTGCGTCAACGTACTGGCTCTGTACGCCTCCGCTCGTCGATTTATCGCGCGCCTCGCCTCTGAGATCTTTTTGAACAGCCTGTAAACACATTTTTCCAGGAAACTGTGAGAGAATAAAATCGATTGATGAGTCGATCGGGTATGGAATAGTGTTTAGAGTTCCGAGTTTGCATTGAACCCGAAACTCTAAACTCGAAAACCCGAAACGAGGAACTCAGTACGATTTCTCGTAAAGATCCTGTTCCATGCGCGACTTGGCGCCGACGTTGGCCAGTGTCTCTTCAAATTCCTTGCGCAGAAACGGATCTTCCTCATTATACGGAATGGCCGTGCCGCCGTCTTTCATATCGATGGCCCCATAATCGATGGCTTTCTCACCCGGACGGCCGCGGTCGCGTCCCGGCGCGTTGGGACCAAACCACGCGGTGAGGCGCAGAGGTTCTTTGCTCGCGCCGAAGTGGGCGTGGAACCAGTTGCCGCTCATGGGCGCGGCACTGACCATGCCCACCGGCTCGTAGTCTTGCCGTCTGATCAATTCGGTCTTGCCGGCTTCCCAAGGCCGGGTGCCTAGAGTTGCCGGCCACGTATAGGTGTAGCCTTTACCGCTTAGACAAATGAGCACCGCCGCCGAACCATGGGCGTGAGCCTTTGAATAGCGCCCGGTTTCATGCTGGCCGATCCACATGTAAAATTGCTGCCCCGCCATATGCGGTTCGATGCGGCGGTAGCCCGGCGAGCGGCGATTGTCGAGGGGCAGCTCGCAGGAAATGACATCCGGAATGATATTCGTTTTGCGCATGGCGAGCCCGCGTAACGGATCAGGAGTGACATCTTCTTTGTATTTGTAATAATCGCTGCTGTCCGGATCGAATCGGTCTTTGAACTGATAGGGACAATTGAAAATAAAATCAGGGTTGTCGAAATTGTTCATGACATTCGGCGCCGTCGTGCCGGCGAGCAGGAGAGCTGGGCTTGAAGTCGCATTGACGATGCGGTGGGTGGCGTTCATCGGTATGGCGAAGATCGAACCTTTCTGCCATTCGAAGGTGTGTTTCTTCGGGTTGCCGTCGACCCACACTTCTGTCGTGCCGCGGCCCTCGACAACGAGATACTGCTCTTCGTAGAGATGCTTCTCCGGGTTGAGCGCGCCGGCGCCGGGGACTTCGACGACGTAGCAGCCCCAGAGACCCTCGGTACCGAGCAGTTGAACAAAAGTGCCAGTGCCGCCCATGCGCTTCCACGGCTTGCGCGGCAGGTCTTGCACCCGGCGCACGCCGATGTCGCGATAGATCGGAATCCCCTGCGACTCCATGAAATTGTCATAGGCAGTGTTGGGTCGCAAAAACTTGCCATAGCCGGCGCGTTTTCTGTTATCCTTAGGTTCCTCAAACTTTGCCTCAGGTGCGTGATCCATAAGTCCTCCTCATAAACGTCTTCTTTTGTTTGATAATCCCAGGCGACACAAACGGTGCGCCTCCTGAACAAACTATTTTTTTATCGTTGAAACCGAAGCGTGTCAACGAGCTGAGACTATGCGAAACGGGAGTTTGCTCGACCAATCTTTTCAGGAATTGCTTTCACCCTCCAGATAACGCTTTAGGCTCGCAAGGTCGCTCAGCACCATTTTAATATCGTCTTCAAATTGCCGCGCGCTCATGCCCGGCAATCGAAAAACCGAAAAAGTCACCTCGCTGCCATCATCGGAGTTTGGCAGCACTCGCATCGGGACATGAATCTTCAATGCCGGACTGACGGTGACGTCATGATCTAGAACTCGGAAGTCATTTCGCGGCGTGAACCGTATCCTGACCGCTCCGTTCGGAGTCTGAGCGATCCACTGGTCGCGCTCTTTCCTTATTTCTCGTATGAAAAGGCTCCAGCGTGGGAAATTCGCCGGGTCGGCCAGATATTCATACACCTGATCAGGATGGCGCTTGATCGAAACACTGACAGTGCGACATTTAGTCACGAGATTCCTTTCTTACCAATTTACAATTTTACGCCTTTAAATTGTTGTGATCACATGTAAATTCCTTACCATCTCGTCGCCAATGGCGACTTGTGGGTCCATGGCTGATATCCACGCTAGTCTCACGCGGTGACCTTCGTAAACGACAGTTTTCGATAAACCTGCCTCGCCGTGTCGACGTCGCGTTTGCAGTATTCGTAAATCTCGGCGAGCTTGCCGGCGCGGTAGTACGGATAGACTTTCGAACCGTCGAGGCTTTCCTTCGGCGACGGGATACCCAACGCTTTGGCAAGCGAATCGAGACTCACGTGTTCGCGGCCCCACTTGCTCCATTCCTGCATAGTGTCGAAAACCGGATTGTTGCGAAAGCGCGTGAAGGGAATATCGCGGGGCGGTTTAATCTGATGGATGACCGAGCGCTGCCAGATGAAGCGCAGATCGAAGTCGAGAATGTTGTGACCGACGAAGAGATTGGCGTCCATCGCCAGCTTCCAGAAATTTTGGATAACCGCCGTTTCCTCCCCTATGAGGACGTTCACCGGTGAATCGCCGGGCGGATCGATGGCGTAGGCAAGACAAAGAATCTTTGCCGTCACGGCGGAAAGGCTGAGCTTTTTTATAAGCTCGGCTTCGTCGAGCTTGATCTGCTCGTCAAGAAGCCCGTTGTCCTGTAGCGACTGATGGGTGGGAACGCTTTCGATGTCGAAAAAAAGGATCTTCATAATCGTTCCTCTGCAAACAGTTCTCCTTGTTTTCCCGATGACCGGACTTCCACTGCCGCGCCGAGACGCAGGAAGATCACTTTGAATGCCGCGACGTCCCTCCGCAGGCCTTGCACCGCCGCGCGAGTATAAATTTCGGCCTGCTGACGATACTGCGCCGCCCCTTGGTCAAGCTCGCTCAGAGCTATTTTATCCGTCTTATAATCGGCCAGGTAAAGCAAGCCGTCACGTTCATATATCAGATCGATTACGCCCTCCATGATCTTCCCATCCCAGGGCATCAACAGAGGCACTTCGCGGCCGAGGATTTGCGCTCCGCCAAGCTCTGCGTAAGCTTTCGAGCCGAAGAAGCCGCGGAAAATATCTTGGAGCTCGGCTTCGATTTCCCGACGCAACAATTGAAATTCCTGCGGCAGCGCGTGGCCGATGAAATCGCCGAGTTGCGCATCGAGCTTGTCAGCGCCAGCGGCGAAATCCCAAATCTCAAGAAAGCGGTGCGCCAAATCGCCAACGATGAGCGCCGGAGTCTGGCGGTAGGAGTGGTTATCGAATTTGCCGCCGGCTTCGGTTGAAGTCTCTTCTTGTCGTTTGAGAAGTGTCGGCGTGAGAAACGGCGCAGATTGCCGCGCTTTCTCGTACGCTGCGGTGCGGCGCGCCCACCCGTCGATAAAGGACTGCCAATGGAGTTTTTTCTTGGCGCGTTTGGATTGGCCCTTGACTGAGCTGGGAGCGGTTAGGGTCTCGTGTACGACCTCGATTTCCACAATACCATCGCCGAGGCCTGCTCGCGTCGATCGCTCCGCGTTGGCGATGCTGCCGTTCAGCGCATCGTCGAGCATGGAAAGGAAACTGCCGCTCGAACGCCGGTCGCTCGGCGCGCAAGAGAGGATCAAGTGCTCGCGCGCCCGCGTCATGGCGACGTAGAGCAGACGTTTTTGCTCCCCTGCGTTTCTGAGCCTGGTCTTTTCCTCGATGTAAAGTCCGGCAAGATCTGTTATCGGGCCGATACGCAGGCCGGTCAGCCCTGTTGACCAATCTGACATTGCATCGGACTCGGCGCCGCGTCTGCCCTCGGTTCCGGTCTGGCAGCCGGCCAGAACGACGATGGGGAACTCCAACCCCTTGGCTTTATGAATGCTCATAATGCGTACGGCATCGAGGTTCTCTTCGGCGAGCACGCTCTCGCCTTCTTCTTTCACGTCAAGTACCCGCCGCTCGAGTTGACGGATCGCTTCTTTGGGCGTCATCAATCCTTCGCGGCCGAGCAGTTCGACTTGCTGCAAGAGCTTTTGCAGATTTGCCACGGCTTGTTCGCCGTGGAAATGGCAGGCGGCGAGCAACTCCAACGGTAACGTCGCGAACAGATGCGCCACCGCCGCGCCGATGGGCATGGTCCGGGTCTCAAGGTGCAGGCAGGCCAGCGTGTCGTAGAGTTGGACGAGGGTCGGTGGAAAACCTTTGCCGCCGAGCTTCGCGCCGGCGCGATGGTCAAGCAGGTTTAGCCGGTGCAGCTCGTAAATCTGGCGGTCGGTGAGTCCGCCCAGGGGCGAACGCAGGACCCCCACTAGCGCCAAGCGGTCATGGGGATTCTCCACGGCGCGCAGCAGGTTGACGGCGTCGATGATCTCCTTGGCGGCATAAAAGTGGCGTTCTCCCTCGACAACGTAGCGAATTCCGTGGCGGCGAAAGGGCTCCAAGTAGTCGTGGATGTCGGTGAGCTTGCGGAAAAGGATGGCGACATCTTTGGGCTGGGCGTAGACGCTTTGGCCGCTGGCGCTCATGATGACGGCCTTGCCCAAGACCTGCTCTTTCAACCAGCGCGCCAGGCTCTCGCCTTCGAGACGGCGCGAAGTTTCGGCGTCGATCTCCTTTTCCTCGCCGACGATTTTTCGCACCATGAGCTTTGGCAAGTGACTCGGCGCGGCGGTCTTGCCGGGGGCGGGATGGATGGCGATGTAGGGCGGCTGCACACCGGCTTGCGCCTGAATGAGAGTTTCGAACGCGCCGTTGACCACGTTGATGATCGCCGCATTGCTGCGAAAATTGGTCGTCAGACGGCATTCGATCCCGTCTTGAACTTTGACAATCTTCTCGACCACTTCGAGATAGGCCTCGATATCGGCGCGGCGAAACGCGTAAATCGATTGTTTCGGGTCGCCAACCACGAAGATTTTTCCCGGCAGCACTCTGACCTGGCGCCAATCCATCGCCGTCTGGCCTGGCTGCTCCGCCAGATAAAGCAGAATCTCGTATTGAATCGGATCGGTGTCCTGAAATTCGTCGATGAGTATGGTTCGGTAGCGCCGTTTGAGCTCGCCGCGAACGCGCCGCTGATCGCGCACCAGATTACGCGCGCGCACGAGCAATCCGTCAAAAGAAATATGTCCTTCGCGGATAAAGCGCTCGCGGAAATCCTCGGCATAGGGAAGCAGCAGGCGCCATAGGAGCTCGGTCAATTCGGCGTCCACGCCGGTAAGTCCCTTGGCCGCGCGAACTAGTTCTTGAGCTTCGGCGATGTCGCCTTCGGACCAGCCTTTGAGGTTTTGACTAATCGATTTTTCGCACAAGAGGGCGCATTCCTCGGTAATGTGGCCCCTGCGCCTTCCGGTTTGCTTGAACTCACCGATGACTGTGAGCGCGGCGCGCACTAATTTCTCGTTCATCCGGTCTTCCGGGTGGTGCTCGATCAACACTGCGGCTCTGGTTTCGAGATTCTCCAACCACGTGCAGAGCGCCTCCGGCATCCTTATCGCATCGCTGGCATCGCGCCGAAGATCGACGGCTTCCGCGGATAGCGATTTGGCCAATGTTTTGATTTGGTCGAGCTTTAAGCTCGCGAGAATTTTGCGCCAATCCGCCGCGTGAGGGCTGGCGAGGGCGAGTTCCCGATCGAGCCAAAGGGCCCATTGCTGGTCGAAGAAGCGGTCGAACTCGGCGCCATCGTCCTCGTGAAACTGCGGGTCGACGCCAGCTTCGAGGGGATACAGTCGGAGTAACGAGGCGGCGAAGCTGTGGATGGTGCCGATATCGCTGCGCTCCATGTTTCTCAACGCGTCACGAGCGCGGCTATCGATCTCGTCTTTGGAAAGCCTGTAGAGCGCGACGAGCGTTTCAATATCCTTCTTGGTTTTTTCCTCGGCCTCGTTTGCCGCCTGGCGATCCAATTCAACGGCCAGGTAGTCCTGCAAGCGTTGACGCAGCCGGATCTTCATTTCATCGGCGGCTTTGTTGGTAAAGGTGAGGGCGACGATTTCGGTGATTGTTAGCGGATCGGGATTTCTAAGCAGCAAGTGGACCAGCCGCTCCACCAGCAAGGTCGTCTTGCCGGTGCCCGCGCCCGCGGTGACCACGACATTCCGGTCGAAGGTGGCGGTGGCGACTTCACGGTCCCGCGCGTCAGGTAGTGCGACTTTCTCAGCGCTCGAGGTCATAGCTTCTTTGGGTCTTGTTCGCGCAATTGCCGGTGCGGCTTGGTTATGGGATCGTTCTCGGCGCGCCACAAGCTCGGCGGATGGTTCTTGCGGCAGATCGGCGCGACGTCGCAGCGGCCGCATTGCTCGCCGCGGTTGATAAAAAAACGCCCGTGCCGCACTCCGTCGGCGAGGTAAGCGATGGTTCGCTTCGTGGCGGCACCGATCTCGTCGGCAAGGCCTTCGCCGCCATAAGGCGTCGTGACCAGCGGGCCGCCCGGCCAACGCGGCGCGATATAGTAGAAATCCGCTTCGATGAGCGGCCGCGCCGGCCCCGCCCCTTGCCCTTCGGCCCAGCGCGCCGCCAACAGATAGTAGAATGGCGGCTGCAATCTCTCGCCGCGGAGCGCTGCGCGGATCAGGTTTTTGTCTTGGGGCGCAGGACTGGCGCCGAGCTTAAACTTGTAATCGATTACCCGCAGGCGGGCGTTGTTGCGATCGATGCGGTCCATCCGGCCGCGGATGGCCAGACCCTTTAGCGGGTCCGGCCAGTCGGCAGCTAATTGAGAAGTTTCCTCGGTTTCCAAACTCACGGGGGCAAACCCCGAGCTCGCGAGCTCGCCGAGATCTTGAGCGACGACTTGGCGAAGCAGCTGGAGGAGGCCTTCTTTGACACACTCCCAAGCGAGCGGGTAGCCCACTGGATTGTTGGTCTCGTAGTCCGCGAAGGCGCGCGCCGCGACGGCTTGCAGCGTTGATTCGACATCGGTTTTCGAGGGCTTTGTGGTGAAGTAACCGCTCTCGATCAGAACGCCGTAAAACGCTTTCAAAATTTCATGACCCAGCTCGCCATACTCGGCGGGACTCGGTCCGAGGATTTCCTCCGGCCGGTCGAGCGGTTGCAAGCCGAGCACATGGCGCGCGAAAAACTGAAACGGGCAGCGGGCATAAGTTTCCAGTGCCGTCGGCGCAAGCCCGCGCCCGGCAAAATGCCTCCAGTGGCTCTCGAGCTTGCCGACCACGCCGTCGTAGCTATGCAAGCGCTCGGCGCTGCGGTCGAGCTCGGCGACGATTTTCCGGCCTTGTTTGTAGAGCGCGGGCAGCGGCAGAGTGGCTTCGATAAGCGCTGAGGGATCTTCGGCCGCGAGTGTCAGTCGAACCGCGAGTTCCGCAGGCAGTAAAAACTCCTGGCGATCGAAAGGCGGTATGGCGGCCTTTTCCACGATGCTGCGCGGGATATTGATAGGGTTGTTTTGACGGGCGGTGGCGCCGAGCGCGCGCTTGAGCTCGTCGATGTACCATGACGGCGCCAGTACTCTGCCGCTTTCGTCCGATCTTTGAAACGAGCAGTAGAGCCGTTCGCGCGCGGCGCCGACCAGCAACGTGAACAACAGTTTTTCTTCGTCGAAGGCGCTGAGTTTCTGGCTGACCTTGTAGCCCAAGTCGCGCTCGAGAACTTCTCGGTCATTGTCCCGCAGGAAAGCATCCTCCCGAATCGTGCGAGGAAAGACGCCTTCGTTCATGCCGAGAATGAAGAGGGCGCGGAACTTAAGTCCGCGCGCCGCGGTGGCGTTGAGCACCATGACGCCGTCGCAATTACGGCCATTCTCCGTCACGTTGGAGCGTTCGAGCCAGTGCTGGAACGTGTGGCTAAAATCGCCGAGCGTGACGCGGTCTTCTATGGCGTCGAGGCCGGCGAGCTGGTCCAAGACCGTCAAAATTTCTTCATTCGGCGGCGCCGGCCCGCCTGGCGTCACGTCGGTGGCAGGCGCGATGCCAAGATATTTCTTGAGCAACGCTTTCCAGGCGGCGGCGTACTCCTTCCACGACGCTCTGGTCGGCAGCGCCGAGAGATCGGTAACGAGCGCCTCGACGATCTCGGCCAGTGAAGCTAATTGGGCCGCGGGGATGCGAATCTCTCGGGGCTCATCGTCGTCGGAGATTTGTGGCAGAACCAGATCGCGTCTGGTGAAACGGCGCAACCGCCGCCATTCGGCCACGCCTTTGCATATCGCGAGCTCGCGGGTGGCAAGATCCCAGAGGTCGGGGCGTGGTGGGGAACGATTCCCGCCAAGGTTTTGCAATCGAAAATGCGGCGCCGATAGCAGATCGATCACTTGGCTACGCAGGAAATCTTTCGTCGGCAAATTAAGAAGCAAGATCACGGCTTTGGTCAAAGGAAACTCTGCCAGGGGTTCGTCGAACACGCCGGCGAGGGGGATGCGATGTTTGTGGAAAACCTCTTTGACGATGCGGCCGTGGGACTCGAGGCTGCGGGCGACGACGCCGATCTCATAAAATTGCATTTTGCCCTGATCGACCAGCTGAAGAATCTCTTTGGCGGCGGCAGCGACTTCGTCGTGGATGCCGAAAGTAGTGGTGCTTTGGCAGCGCCACTGTTCCGGCCAGTCTGAGTATATTCTGGTTTTCGCGTCATCGAAAAGGCGCGCGCCGGCGGGTAAAGGTGCGTCGTGCGCCGGCTCCGATGCGGCCTCGGTGCTATGTCCCTGGACATAGCGTTCGTAAAAACCCTCGGCAAAGCGCCAGGCATCATGGCTCGGCCTGGCCTGGAGGAGCGGAAAGAACAGTGTTGTCGGATAGTGGCGCGCCACGGCGTGAAAAAAATCCACTTGAACCTGGGTCAGATCATAGAATCCATAATAGAAAACCTGAGCGAATTGTTTGAGAAAGCGCGATGACGGTACTTGCTCCGTGGCTGCGCGGCTCAGGTCGGACTGGTCGGTGAGCTTTTTTCCCTGACAAAACTTGCGAAACGATTCCAGCAATATCAACAGCTCTGATGTGCGTTCGCTGGCGCGCCGGCTGAAGTGGCCTTCGCGTAGCGCTTCGAGGGCTACTGCGGGATCGACGAGCCCGTCGCGGAGATCGCGCAACGTCTGCCAGAGCGCAGCGCATCCGCCGGCGCGCTCTTCGATGCCGGCAAAGGGTTCCGTACCGGGCTGGCGCGTCCGGATGATTAGCCTTAACGCTTCTTCGAGAAACAGGTCGCCGCGAAGCTCCGCCGGCGCACCGCCGCGCTCGGCCTGAAGTCTGAGCGACAGTTGGTAGAATGTCAGCAACTGAACGTTGAGCAGCGACAGGCGCCGCTCCCGGCTCAACAGGATCTTCAAGCGGCGGCGTAGCAGATCGGATGGCACGAGAATCAAGAGCGGACTTAGCAGATCCGCTCCTTTATGTTTCGAGACTGCGTCGACGAGGGCATCTTCGAGGTCGGGATGAAATGGGCCGAGGATCGTCTGCATGACTGCAAGGATTGGGATGGCGCGGCGCCTGAAATGCAAATTCACTATGAAATAAGGTACTATGAAGCGCAAGAGTGCTATCCGTCCAAGGTTTCGAGTTCAAGGTTTACCTGAGTCCGTCGAACGGGTTTACTAATGAGTTCGTTATTTAGAGACTATGTCGCTAGTGTGCGACCGAGAGGCGAGCCCTTCCGATCGCGGTCAATGGTTCTCTGCCTTGCCGGCCACCACCCCGTCCTCTCCATAGGTGGAAATGCCCGCCGGCAGG
>DATBLC010000215.1:0-4234 GCA_036555515.1 Binatia bacterium | reverse complement strand
CATCAACGCGATCTTGAGCGGCGCGCCGATCATTGCCGTGGGCGGAACGGCCAACCGGCCCTATCACAGGCTCTTCGTCCAGCCGGAAATCACCCGGCTCGAGGACCTGCGGGGCAAGACGCTGGGCGTCACACGCTTCGGATCCATCACGGATAATTTGACGCGGATTCTCTTGCGCCGGAACGGTTTGGAAGGGGCCGTCAATGTTCGGCAAATGGGCGGAACAATCGAAGTGGCGGCCGCCTTTCAGAATCGTTTGATTGCGGGCGCTGTTACTTCTGAACTACGCGTGACTCCCCCGAGCCAGCCCAAAATCCTGGTGCGGCTGGTGGAAATGGGAATTCCGTATTCCATGAACATGATCGCAGTCCAGCGCGAATACTATCGGCGCAATCCTGAAGCGGTCGAGAAAATGGTAAGAGCCTATGCCGAGGGCATCGCGTTCATGAATCACAACAAAGAGCGCGCGATAAAGATCATCACAAAATACTCGCGTCTGAGCGATCCCCAGATGATTGAGGACCACTATAACGACTCGGTGACTTATTTGGAACGTATTCCGCGAGCCGAGCCCGAGGGCGTACAAACTATCCTGGATTTTAGCGGCAAAAAAGGGGTTACGATGGAAACGCTTATGGACAACTCGATCGTCGATAAGCTCACGCGAGAGGGATTCTTCGATAAGCTTTACAAGAAGTCATAGCGCTTTGTTTCATCAGTTCTATAAGGGAAACGAAGTCCCACACTCCGTCATTCGCCCGCAAGCGGGAATCCAGCCCTCCACCACGCCTGGATTCCGGCTCGCGCCGGCTACCGCCAGCTTGGCCGGAATGATGGGAGATGAAAAGCGACCGCTCGGGTGATGAAAACCACTTTTGGATCCGTGGAGGAGCAGACAGATGACGAGAATCGTTACCCGTGGGTTGAAAGAGGAAGAGGACGGCATCCAAGGCTACATCGCGTATCCCGAGCGCGGCGAGCGGGGTCCCGGGTTGTTACTCATTCACCAGCACTCCGGTTTAACCGGCTATTTGAAGACCGCGGCATACCAGTTCGCGCAGCTCGGATACACGACCGTAATCCCCAACCTCTATCACATGCTCGGCTATCCGGCGGAAACGCACATCGACAAGGGCACCGAAATTCAAAACAAGACGCCTGACCCTGACTTCTGCCGCGTCATTGATCAGGGGTGGCGCTACTGTCTTTCACGCAACGACGTCGATGGCGCGCGGGTCGGCGTGGTTGGCTACTGCATGGGCGGCCGCATCGGCATTCACTTCTGCGCGGCAACACCGGCGGTTCGCGCATTCGTCGCCTACTACCCGTCGGTAAAAGAAGAAGAGTCGACTCGAATCAGACCGCGCCATCCCTACGACGCCGCTCGTGAAATCAAATGTCCATCCATGGTGCTCTACGGCGGGCAGGATAGAACGAGCACTTTCCCGATCCAGCAAAAGGTGATGGAATGCTTCCACGCCAATGGCCAGCCGCTGGAATGGCACTATTTTCACTTCGGCAACCATGGCTTCGCCTCGACGGAGTCAGACGGCTATCAGCCCTATTTAGCCGAGCTTGCCTGGCCGCTGGTGACCGAATTCTTGCGCCGCGAGTTGGTCGGGCGGGCGCTTTAGGCGGACTGGGTTGAGCGCTTTACGCTTTGGAAATTTGCCGCGTGTTGGCAAGGCGGGGATAGTTCCTATATACGAGTAAGCAGATATTTTGAGCGATCGGTCCCCATGAGGCCAGCGTTCCTCGCGGCGCCGATCTGAATTTCAAAGCGGGAGATTTATCATGCGAGTTAAAGAGTGGCGAGAGGTCATCGGCGAAATGGTGCGCGATCATATGCGCTCGCCGGAATTGGAACATTATTTTTCCGTCAGAATGAACAAGCCGCGAGCGCAGCTCATGATTTCCCAGCTCGGGCTATATATTCGCCACCGCCGGGATTGCTGGTCCCATGTGTCGGGAAACTGTCCGATCATGACGATCAAGCAAAAAATTCTTGAACATGAATTTGGCGAAGTGATCAAGGACCAGTATTCCCAGTATGGCCATCTCCAACTCATCGTGAAGCAGGCCCAAAAGGTCGGCATGACGCCGGAAGAATGCTTGAGCGTAAGACCCATCCCGACGACAACGGCGACGCTCTATGCCTGGGGATGGATCACGCGAGAAAAAAGTTGGCTCGAAGGACTATCATCGTTGACGGTGACCGAGTGGACCAACGACGACCGTCTGTTGAACGATCTCGGCGGCGGCCATTCCACGCGCATGGGCAAGCGCTGGATGGAGGACATGGGGATGCAGTGGCGCGACATGCCCAACTTCGACGTGCACCGCCAGGCGGACGAGGAGCATAGTGACATGTTTCTGCCGTTTCTCGAAGAATATGCCACTGGAGAAAAGGAAAAGACGGCGCTCGACGCAGTGAAAGAGTCTCTCGATCTTTTCGCGCTCTACCGCGAGGGAGTGGCGCGGGCAATGGAGAAGGTGCCGTTGGAATAACAACGGCGTGGCACGTTTGATTTCACGATTGTTGTTTCGGAAACAGCTCCCCCTCCTCTCCCTGTGGGAGAGGATTGAGGTGAGGGTGAATCGAGTTTCCTGTACAAACCCTTACCCTAGCCCTCTCCCGCAAGCGGGCGAGGGTTTCGGAATCAGAGTGAAGATCTAAAGTCATCGAAGATGTGGAGATGGTAACGATTTTTGATGAAAAAGAGGAGAAATTTATGGAAAAACCAAGGATCAGACATATCGCGCTTAACGTCGCCGACCGCGAAAAGAGCGCGGAGTATTACAAGAAAGTTTTCGGCATGGAAGAAAAGTATCGCGGGCCGAGCGGCACGATCTATCTTTCCGACGGCCATTTCGATCTCGCGCTGATCAGCACCGATAAGTATCCCTGGGGCATCAACCACTTTGGTTTCAAGGTCGACAGCGTCAGTGAAATCGAGAAGATCGCCGACACTAAAGCCGAAGCCAACACCTTCGGCGCCGTCGCCGAGAGCTGGATCAAGGACAACGAAGGCAACCGGGTCGACGTGTCCGAACACGGCTGGCCGATCTAGGAGGCTGCTGAAAACGACTCATAGGCTTCGTTGCGCTCAATCGCCTCGCGTCAACGTACTGGCTCTGTACGCCTCCGCTCGTCGATTTATCGCGCGCCTTGCCTCTGAGATCGTTTTGAGCAGCCTCCAAATTAGCTGTTTCAAGGGCGCTGCTAGCAATCTGCGCAAAAATCGGAGGAGAAATTGACACTCCACGGCAACATGGTCAGGTCCAGGCAAGCGCCTCAGTGTGGGCGCCCGGTTTGTTTCCGCCATCCGGCCAAGCGCGGAATCTACGCACTTTTTCCCTTACTATTGCTCTTATTGGCGCAAGCTTCGATGGCCCAGACACCGGCGAAGGTTACTGTCGCCTATTCCGCCGTCAGCCCGATCTTTGCCGGCGTCTGGATGGCAAAGGAGACCGGGGCTTTTGAGAAGCAGGGCTTGAAAGCCGATCTGGTTTATATCAGCTCCGGAAGCATTACAGTTCAGGCAATGGTGGGCGGCAATCTGGATGTGTCCGTTGCCGCGAGCAATGCGGTTGTCAGCTCGATTCTGAGGGGGGCTCCGCTGGTTGCCGTGGGCAGCATTACCAACCGGCCGGCGATGAGCCTGTTTGTTCAGCCTGAAATCACCCGGCCCGAACAACTGCAAGGGAAAGTGCTTGCGATTACCCGCCATGGCTCTTCGACACATTTTTTGACTCAATTCGTGTTGGAAAAATTCGGCCTCCAGGACAAAGTCAAAATTCAGCCGATGGGCGGCACGCGCGAAGTGGACATGGCCATCCGCACCGGCATGGCCGCGGGCGCGGTAAGAAGCATGAAACCGGGTCCAAAAGCTCGCATGCTGGTGGACCTGCCGGATTTGGGAATTCCTTTTTCCATGGATCTCATAGCAGTGAAGCGGGATTTTTATAAGAACTCACCCAAGACCGTCGAGGGAATGCTTAAAGCTTATGTCGAAGGCGTGGCGGCGCTTAGAACGAGGAAAGATCTGGCCTATAAGGTTCTGGCGAAATACTTACTTGGGGCGGGCGATTCGCTGGATGAAGCCTATGAATACGCCGTCAAGTACCTCGACCGCCACGCGCGGGTGGAGCCCGCGGTCATTCAAACGGTGCTCAATTGGGAAGGGAAGGGCGAACTCCCGGTTAACGATTTTTTTGACAATGCGGTCATCGA
>DATBLC010000214.1:0-11469 GCA_036555515.1 Binatia bacterium | reverse complement strand
GGCGAGCCCATCGGCCGGCGCGAATTTTTGACCCTGATGCTTTCCGCTTCGATCCTTGCCAGGGATGGTTTCGCACAGACGGCCGAAGATTCTCGGGCGCGCTTTCGAAAAATGTCGGAAGATGCGGAACGGCGCGGGCTGGCGGAGCCGTTCAAGGGGATGACCACCGACGGTAAGGTCGTCGAGGGGCTTTTCCCGATCAAGCCCACCGGAGTTTCTATCGCGCCGGTGCGCCAGGCGGCGGAAAAATTTCTTGCTTCGTTGACGACAGAGCAGCGAATCAAAGTCCTGTTCCCGATCGACGATGCCGAGTGGCGCAAGTGGATGAACCAACACTTTTACCAGCGCCAGGGAGTAAGCTTTCAGGAGATGGCACCGCCCCAGCGCGAGGCTGCCTTCGGGCTGATGAGCGCATCGCTCAGCGCCAAGGGCATGAGGCTGACGCGCGACATCATGCGCCTCAACGAAACCCTCGCCGAGCTCATCGGCGACCATGAATTTTTCGGCGAGTGGTTGTATTTCATCACGATCATGGGCAAACCTTCCGCCGCCGAGCCTTGGGGCTGGCAGCTCGACGGCCATCACGGCATCATCAATTACTTCGCGCTCGGCGATCAGGTGGTGATGACGCCCCACTTTGCCGGCTCGGAGCCGGTGATCGCGACCTCGGGAAAATACAAGGGCACGGCGATTCTTGAAGAAGAGCAATCTCAGGGCTTAAAGCTGATCCAGGCGCTGAGCGACGTACAACGGAAGAAAGCGATTCTCAGTTTCTCGAAGACCGGCAACAACAACTTGACCGAAGCGTTCAAAGACAACGTGGTGCTGGACTACGCCGGGATTCGCGCCTCGGAGTTGCCGGCGCGGCACCAGCAGCAGATGATCGAGCTTGCCGGCCTGTACATCGGCAACCTGGACGAAGGCCACGCCAAGGTAAAGATGGACGAAGTGAGGCGCCATCTCGACGCTACTTACTTCGCCTGGATCGGCGGCACCGACGCTGCCAGCGTCTTTTACTATCGCATCCACAGCCCTGTCGTACTCATCGAGTTCGACCACCAGCGCCCCTTCGCACTGCGCGGCTCCTCGGCAAACCAGCCCACGCGTCAACACACCCACACCGTCGTTCGCACTCCCAACGGCAACGACTACGGCAAGGACTTGCTGCGCCAGCATTATCTGCGGCGCCATGGCCGCTGATATTCCTTCCAGCGGTCCAAAGCGTCGACGTTGATTGCCATCGACGCCGACGTCGCTCAGGTCGCGATCCGCCGGATCGGCGCGTATCTGAACTTCCAGTTCTGCATCTCCCTGGAAAAAATCCTGCCCGCTTTGAATGCGGCACGCGCCTACTTACTGTTGACTACCCTCACGCACTCGTCCTATGAATGATGAGACGCGCGGCAACTTGTCGGTCGCACTCACATCTCGCCGCGCGCCAGTCGATCACAATCCGCGAAGGAGTTTGAAAATGCGAGACGGATTCAAGGTCATCGATGCGGACCGGCATGTGCTGGAGCCCTCCGATCTGTTCGAAAAATACCTGCCGGAAAAATTTCGCAGCCGTGTGGAAATCAAAGGCCCGAATCAGTCATTCCGTCTGGTGGACGGCGAAAAAATTTCCGACGCCGACAAACTGCGCGACGTGACCAAACAAGAGGATTTCGGGTTTACCTTCGGCGGCTCCAAGCGCTGGCGCGAAACCTTCGCCGAAGCGCTGGCCGCGAAATTCGATCCGGCCTCGAACGTTCGCGATATGGATAAAGAGGGCGTCGACACGGGCGTGCTCTTTCCTACCGTTGGCCTCTATATCATGTGGCGCGACAACCTCGACCCGGAGCTAAGCGCCGCCATCTGCCGCGCCTACAACCGCTGGCTTTCGGATTATTGCAGTTACAACCGCAAGCGGCTTTCCGGCGTGGCCCTCATACCGCTGCAGGATCCGGCGCGCGCCGTCGAAGAATTGAAATACGCCAGGGAGAGACTCGGGCTCGTGGGAATTTTCTGGCGTCCTAACAAACTTTGCGGCCGGACGATGTCGAGCCCGGACTACGACCCCATATATGCAACTGCCCAAGACCTGGGTGTCGCCGTGTGTGTGCACGAGGGCGCCCGCACCGTGCTCCAACAAGCCGGCTCCGATCGCTACAGCGAGTTCGGCCGCCATATCGCCTGCCACCCGCTAGAGCAGATGCTCGCCTGTTTGAATCTCTGCGCCGATGGCGTGCTGGAAAAATTTCCCAAACTGAAAGTCGCCCATCTGGAATCCGGCTGCGGCTGGGTGCCGTTCTGGCTCGAGCGAATGGACGAGCACTGGGAGCATGAAGGGCAAGGCCAGGCTAAGACCACCAGAGAAAAACCGAGCTATTATTTCAAGCGCCAGTGCTGGGCGAGCTGCGAAGCCGGAGAAGAGTTGGCCCCGGCGTATGTCGAACACGTCGGCGCGGACTACCTCGTGGTCGCCACCGATTACCCGCACAGCGATTGCATCGGCAAGTTCCCCGATCGCACCGTGGGCGATCTCACGAACAACGATCAGATTTCACAAGACGCGCGGCGGAAAATTTTATGGGACAATCCGAAGCGCCTTTACAGCTTGGAGGTTTAGTCACATGGGCAAGTTTCACGTAGTTTATTTCGGCAGCAACGATGTGCCCGTGAACCTGATCAAGCCGATCCTCGCGGAGATCGACGCGGACATGACCATCCGGCGGCCCGCCAGCGATGCCGATGTGGTGGAAATGGGCAAGGACGCCGACGGCATCATTATGCACGGCTCGGTGCCGCTTTCGCGAGAAATTATTTCGCAACTGAAGCGCGTCAAAGTGGTGTGCCGCACCGGTGTCGGCGTTGACCGCATGGATCTCAAGGCTGCCAAAGATCATGGCATGATCATCTGCAATGCGGCGGGCTGCAATTCCATCGAGGTGGCGGAGCAGGCCATCGGCCTGCTGATCGCGATTTCGCGCAAGCTCGTGCGCATGAACCAATACGTGCGCGACGGCAAGTGGCGCCGCCACACCGCCGAGCTGCACGCCTACCGGGGGCGGGTTTATCGCATTCAAGGACGCACCATGGGGATCGTCGGGCTGGGCCATGTCGGAAAACAGGTGGCGCCGCGCGCCCAGGGTATGAGGCTCAACGTCCAGACCTACGACCCCTACCTCGACCCGAAGATCGCCGACGGCATGGGCGTGAAAATGGTTTCCTTCGAGGAACTGGTAGCGACTTCCGATTTCATCAGCCTGCACGCGCCGCTCACCAAACAAACGCGCAATATGTTCAGCACGCCGCAGTTCAAGGCGATGAAAAACACGGCGTATCTCATCAACTGCGCCCGCGGCGGTCTGGTGGACTCCGACGCGTTGTACGACGCCCTGGTCGCCGGCGAGCTTGCCGGCGCGGCCCTCGACGTCACCGAACCGGAGCCATTACCGCCGGATCACAAGTTACTGACTTTGCCGAATGTCATCGTCACCTGCCACACCTCCGCGAACTCCGACGAATCTTATGTCGACTGCCAAACCCACGCCGCCCGGGAAGTCGTCAACGTGCTGAGCGGCAAAGGCCCGACCACCGAGATCAAAGATCCGTGGTTATTAGCGGAGGCGCAAGATGAGGGCTTTGGCGGAGTGTAAGGAGAATGGAATGTTGGAATAATGGAATATTGGAGTGCTGGTTTTATACCCATCGCTCCGTTACTCCATAACTCCAATACTCCAGTTATTGTATGACTCGTTAGCGGTTCGTATCGATAAATATCCGAAGAAGTCTGTTTTAAAAGCCGTGAAAATTTTTCGGAGGCCATCATGATTAACGTCGAAGGAGAAAAAATCGAGGTCATCGACGCGCATTCGCACATGGGAGCGCGGAAGAAGCTCGCTATCCACCAGATTCCGCCGATCATGAAATTCATGGCAGAGGATATGCTCGAGTCCATGGACAGCGCCGGCGTTGACGGAGTCGTCACGTTTGCCATCGGCATCGGCGAGCCGTCGGATTACCGGGAAACAAATCAATACATCTCCGAGCAGATGAAAAAGCACCCGGGTCGTATTCATGGCTTCATGAGGCTCAGCCCCGGCAATGGCCCCAAAGACACGCTTCAGGTACTCGAAGAAGGCATCAAGCTCGGACTCAAAGGAATCAAGATCCACCCGCTCATTGAACACTGCCCGGCCAATGACAAAGAAAAGGTTTACCCTTTGATGGAAGTCGCCGAGCACCACGGCATCCCGGTGCTTTTTCACTGCGGCCTGGGGGAAGACGCCAGCCCCAAGCGAATCGGCGAAGTGGCCAAAGATTTCCCCAACCTGCCAATCATCATGGGCCACTCGGGCCTTGTCGAAGGCGTTCGAGACGTCGTCGAGATCGCCAAGAAATGTGAAAACGTTCACATGGACAGCTCGGGGGTCGGCTGGTTACCGTTCTTCTGCGAATCTATTGTCTGGGCCGGCGCCGACCGCGTTCTTTACGGCTCGGATTCCCCCTTTAACCCGATGGACTGGGAAATCGAGAAGATCGTCAAACACGCCCAGCGCCACTTAAAGCTCAAGGTCGAAGATCTCCGCCTGATCATGTCCGGCAATATCAAAAGGCTGTTGAAGATAACTTAGGGTGACAAAGACCAAAGACCCGTGGTTGTCGTGCCAAGCATAAGATGAATCGACAATTGATACTCAGGCTCGATTGCTGGTTGACAGGAAATTGCCTCTGGAAATCGCCGCGCCGGGTACGGCGCAGGAGGTCGAGAAATTCTCTTGCAGCTACACGCGGTGGCCCCGGTCCGAAGCTGTTCTTCCCAGACAATGAAACATGACTCAGTGCGTTTTTATCGCTCACGTCTGGTCATTTTGAAACGCTTTTCGACTCAAGTTCTGCCGTTACCTCTTTGACAAACTGAAAATCCATCACCTTGTCCCGCGGCACCGGCTCGGCCAACTTCATCGGCACCCGCACGTCATATTCGAGAACGGTTTTTATGCCTTCTTCGGAAGGCAAACCCGGAACACCGTCGGGCAAAGCATTGCTAAAGCGCTTGACCGCGGTCACCACCATGCTTCGAGTCGCGTTTTTAAACTTGAGCCGCCTCATTCCAATAACCGCGGCCTCGTCCGGATGGGCGCGGATAAACATCAAGGAACGCATCATCGCACGGAGCCATCGCTTCACCTGAGAGGGGTTTTCCGCAATTTTCCTATCGGTAGTAAGAAAACCCTGGAAGGGGAAAGGGAAAAGATCGCCCAGATACGTCAATATATGGAGGCCCTCTTTTTCCGCTACGACGGCGCTCATCGGGTCCAGAGCGGTGGCTTGGACGGCTCCCGATTTTACCGCTGAAATCCTGGTAATCGTGCTCGGGCCCATTGCAACCCGCGTAATATCATTGGCGGTGAGCCCTTCGCGTTTGGCTAGCGTGGTCACCAAAGTGTCTAACGTATCGCCGACGGCGCCGATCGCAATCCTTTTGCCTTTGAGATCGGAAACTTTGCCGATCCCGGGAGCGGCGGCGAGATACCATGTGACCTTCTCCGTCTGGAACATGATCGCCTTGAGAGGCGCGCCTTTCACCGCCGCGCGCATCCCGCTGCCGCCGGCGCCGCTATAGTCGACGTCGCCGCTCAGAAGTGCGGCAATTCCGGTGGGTCCGGGAATCACCACAATTTCATTTTCGAATCCTTCTTCTTCGAATAATCTCTTCTCTTCGGCTACGTAGAGAGACAGATAATTTAAGCTGCCCGAAGGCGTGGCGGTTCGAATCTTTTCTCCCCAGGCCAGCGGTATACTGAATGCCCATATGCTGCAAGGGATGATCAAAAGCATAAGACTGCTTGAGCGTTTGCTTCTCAACATCGTCCTGTCCTCCTCTTGAAAGTCATAGGCATCTCGCGAAATCGGTGATCGATCTCGCGCTCCAAAGGATAACGGAGATGTCACCATGGTTACGTACGGCAAGCCAGGCGATCGGTTCGGCCCTGTGTTACTGACTCGAGCAACCGAGTCAACCGCTATCAACCTCTCCGGTTTAAAGTCAAGGCTGGGTTAGAGGTTGCGAATTTACAAACAAAGCGGGTGAAACTCAGGGAAAATTACACAGGCTTTCATGATTAATCCTTCGGCTCTTGGCGGCGCCATCCAAAATGCCGGCCACGACCCTTACCGGCAAACTCCGAATCGCAATTAGGGTGCGGAGACCAAATGATAATCGGCTCAACGGTCTATGCTCACCTGCATTCCGACTTGTTAGAAATTTTGCTGTAGATTTTCCCAAAGTTAATACAAAGAAACGGCGAATCTTCCCTCTCCGTGGAGAAAGCTGCGCGAAATTCACTATGACTCTTCTTGGCACGGGCGTTGCTCGATCACTCGAACAGGAGGTGCAACTTATGAGCGAGGAAACTCCACCGGGCCAGAAAGCAAAACCCGCCATCCAGGGGGAGTCATTGATGTCGAGTTGCTAGATGTTACGCCTTAACGCGCAACCGCGGAAGGAATAAAACTCGCACGGCGAGAACGCAGAGAAGAGGCTAAACACAAGCAGGCGGAAAAGTACCGCCAAACTCGATAACCTAGCAGGGTGCTGTAAAACCCTGATTGCAGGCTGCGCAAAAAGCCTCAGAGGGGAGGCGCGCGAAAAGTCGATCCTTCGACGTTGCTCAGGACGGGCTAGGCGCAGGCGTATTTACGAGTACGTTGAAGCGAGGCGATCGAGCGCAACGAAGCATATGAGGTGTTTTCAGCAGCGTGCTAGGAAGCCCACTTAGTAAATCAACGGCGCGGCAAGAGAAATACAGAACTAAAATAGTCAATTGGGCGTGATGGCGCCCTAGGAAGGCTTCCGGTGAAATCGGAGGCCTTTTTAGTTTGATCCATTTGTAATTGCTCTTTTTGATTCAAAAGCAAGGCCGTTTCGAATTTGCGGCTTGTTTCAAATTTCGCTATTCGGATTTGAGATTTTGTTTTCGTTTTGGCGCGCTAAAACTCGCTCAATTCGCCGCGCCCTAACGGTAAGGAGCTGAACCATGGTCACCACCGATTTGCCGCGCAGCTATCAATGGAACTACCGGCCTCAGTCGCCGCGCCGCCCGGATTGGTTTACCCAGTGGCCGGATGGTAACCGCATCGCGGTGACGATCAACATCATGCATGAATGGGAGTCCGTGCCGCGATCTAACTCGATTGACAAGCGGTCTCTAACCCCCGGCGCAAGCGTGATCGATTTCCTCGCCCTGGGCGCGCGCGAGTATGGCGCGAATTTTGGCTTCGCCAGATTGCTGGACGTTCTGGATAAATTTGACGTGAAGGCTACGGTGTTCACCAGCGGGCTCATGGCCGAGCTGTTTCCCTCGACGCTAAAAGAAGCGACGGAGCGGGGCCACGAAGTAGCCTGTCACCATTGGGACCAAAGCCGGCACCCCTTCGACTACGGCAGCCTGGAGGAAGAGCGCGAAGTGATAGTCAGATCCATTGACGCCATCGAGAGAGCCATTGGGAAACGACCCATGGGATACATGTCACCGGGACCGCGGCCGAGCCCTTTTACGCTGGAGTTATGCGCGTCGCTTGGATTTCAGTGGAACGGCGATTACTGCGACTCGGATGTGCCGTACACGATCAACGTCAATGGCAAGAAACTCGTTTCCGTCGGTTACGTCCGGCCTGCCTACACCGACAACGATCTTTCACCCTTTGGCTTGTCGGGCGCGCTCCGCCAGCTGAAGGACGAATTCGACGCCCACTATGAAGAGAGCACCAGGCATCCAATGAAATTTCGCTACGCGATGCATAACTTCACCGGCGGCCGGCCCGGACTGGCCAAGGTGTTCGAAAAATTTCTTGAATACGCCAAAGGTCACCAAGGCGTCTGGTTTTGCCGCTGCGTCGATATTGCCCAATTTTGGGCTGAGCACGAAGGCGCTTGACCGGCGGGGGCGGCGTAGAAGCAATTAAACAGGCGGCTAAACCGACCGGGCGCTCGATGCATGCGGACCATACATATCGAGCTCCATCAGTTGCGCGACTTTGAGTCCCGCCGGTGTAAGACGCAACGTCGACCGCGATTCCAGCATCCAGGCGTAGTACCCTTCGGCCACATCCTCCGATGGGCCATGATGTGCTATTCCCTTTGGCACCCAAGTCAAAGTGCCCGGGTGTTTAACGTCTCCCCATGCGCCCGGGCCGGAAAAATATACAATGACCTCGTCGTAATCGGCGTTGTAATGTATCGGTGGCCGCCTGCGGCGTCTGGCGCTGAGGGTATAGAGCAATTCATCTTTGTTTGGCGAGGCGGCGAATTGAGTCGGGTGGCCGGCTTCATTCGTTGGGATCGTTTTAAGGTTCATCTTCCATACCGGGCTGGTTGCGCCGTTCATCGATGCCGCCGCCAGTACATCGTGCGGTTTGACGTAACGCGTCACGCCGTCAAACGATTTTACCAGCAACACAGTTTGACCTTCGCCGGACTCTGAGCTCTCGATAATCGCTGCCTCACTCTCTGCGGTGAACGGTGGCGACTGGTCAAGCCGCATCGCTCCCGGAATTTCCACAACCACCGATAGGCTCGGCCCCCGTAATGGCCGAGCGCTATACGGAATCGCTCTGGGCACGAACACGAAATCGCCCGGCACGGCGGCGATATTGCCGTATGCAGTGGCAAAAAAAGTTTCGCCTTCCTGAATAAAATGGACTTCATCGGCTTCGACATTGGATACGACGAACGGCATTGCGCGCTCGCTACGCCAGATACTCAGCTGGACGCCGGAGCGCGCCGCGAGAATTGGAATGGGCAGATTCTCCGGCTCGCCGCAATCCTCCGAACAAACGTCTTCTATCTTTAGCCGATGCGGAGCGTGGGGTCCCTTGACGGAAATATAGTCGGGCACATGACGCGGGCGAATAACATTGACGCCATCGCCATAGAACCCTTCCCGGCCCCAATGTTCGACGTAGCATTCCTTTGGATCAGCCATAAATGCCTCCATGCTTGCGGAAATGGTTTGCCGGACCGTACTAAGCCGCTATAAAACCGTCAAGGCGTGAGGCGCCAATCGCGTATTTCAATGCCGACAACGTCCAGATGCATAACAACATAGATGAGCACGGAGACAAAGCAAAGGCCGAGATACCCCAACTGTATCCATTCAGACCTTCGCAACATCTCACCGCTGCGAAATCGGCGTGGCAGCGCGGGAAAGAGCGCCAATGCTTGTCCTCTCAGCGTTGGCATGGCTAAGAGATCCGCGAGTATGTTGTAACCGTCCAATTCAAGGAAAGAGAACGGATAGAGATTGATTACAGCGCCTTCCCAAAGCAGGATGCCCGCGCCGAAGAGTAGCGACTGCCCAAGCCCCGGCGGCGCCCAATAAGCGCCTACGAATGCAAGGCTTCCGAGTGCCACCTCAACCATCGGCCCTGCCAGGTCGACGATCACCCGAGCCCGGCGGCTCGACATGAAGATATCCGTGACATCAGCGTAAAACGTCGGCAGTATCCCCTGCAGCAAAAAAAAGCCCATCTCGCGCACTTTTCTGCCGAAAGATTTGCAAGCGAGAGCATGGACCAAGACGTGGAGGATCGATACCACCGGCAGCAGAGATATTAAAATTGCCGCGACCAGAAGCGGCCGATCTGCCAGGCGTAGGGAAATGTCTCGCGCTTGAGGCGCGAGGCGGATAACCGCGAACAATGCCGACCCCGTGAGGATCACGCTCGCCCAGAAGGCCGCACGGTTAAACAGCAAAAAACCACCTCGTCCATAAAGGAGCGTGCAATACCGGTCGGCGTGGACTAATTTGAAAGAGAGCCGAGACCGGAGCCTGAGTAGAGGAGCGGCTGCTCGCGCCCACCAGCGGCCTTGCTTGTCTGGATGAGACCGATGAAAATCGGCGGCCGACTCGATCTCTTCCAGGAGTCCGGCGTGGTAAAGTTTCGCCAGAAATTGGCGGATCACGGCATAGTCGAAAGCGCCAAACTCAAAATGAAAGGCTCTGGCAATATCGCTGAGTGAATGGCCACCGTCGAGTTGCTCCCAAAGAAAATGCTCTTTCGGGCTCAACAACAGGTACCGGTCCCGCCGGAAGCTTCGCAGGCTATAGTTTCGGGAACCATCCGGGCTGCGCGGTTGAGCGGTGAGCTCCCATTCAGACTGCGGCAAACGTTTGGGCTTGAAAAAGAGATGAGCTTGGCCGCTTTCCACCTCATGGACTTGGAAGCCAAGTTCGCCCGGGGCTCTTGTTAGGAGTTCAAGTTTTGCTGGATCGGGC
The DNA here is from genome assembly GCA_036555515.1 of Binatia bacterium. Taxonomy (GTDB): domain Bacteria; phylum Desulfobacterota; class Binatia; order UBA9968; family UBA9968; genus DATACQ01. Next base: position 1,207 of record DATBLC010000214.1, on the reverse strand, counting down.
ATCGGAAGTTACGTGGATTTGCGGCCGAGTAGCACCGGATCAGTGGTGGGGGAATAACCGGTAGCTTCCAGCCCCCACCGGATCGCCTCACGCGCTTGTTCATTAGTCGCACGTAATCGTTGAATAAAAACACCCACCAGCCGGTAACAAATCTTTGCCCCTATGTCCGCGTGATCAGACATGATCTGATGGAATGCATCGCGCCGAAGCATCCATAACATACTATCGAGTTCGGCCTGCGCCGATGCGGACCGGGGCCCAGAGTCGAATAATCCCATCTCGCCGAAAAAATCCCCGGGATGAAAGCGGGTAATAACAATATCCACATCGCCATGGACATGCTTGCTTACCACAACCCTTCCCTGCTCCACGACATAAAGCGCATCCGATTTATCCATTTCGCGAAAGATCATGTCTCCCGCTCTGATCTTCTTCAGAATCAGGAGCGACATAAGAGTTGAGAGGGTCGGCCCGTCGAGATCCTGAAACAAAGTCACCTTATGCAAAAACTCGGAAGCCATCGCCATGATGGAGCATGATTACGATAAATTTCGCCAATTATCCAGAGCCCTCCACAAGACTCAAATAGCCGTTGGGCGAAGTTCGACCATGTGGTATGCTGCGTCGGCGCCAAGGAGTGTTGAGCGAAAATCGCGGGCGGATACTTCAACAATTTGTGAGGAGGGACAATGAAACGACTGACTTTTATTTTCATGGGCCTGTTTGCAATCGGAGTTACCGTTTACGGTTGCGCAACGCAGCCATCCAGCCAAGCCGACGTCGGGTGGATCACGCTTATTGACGGCTCCAACGGCCTGGACAATTGGAACCGAGTTGGCACCGCCAACTGGAACGCGACGCAGGGCGTCGTTCAAGCTGACCGGAGCGAGAAGGGTGCCGGATTTTTGGTTTCGAAGAATTCGTACCAAGACTTTATGATCAGGGTCGAGTTCTGGGCCAGTGATGACGCCAACAGCGGCATCTTCATGCGTTGCGCCGATCCGAAAAACATCACGGATAAGAGCTGCTATGAGGCAAATATCTTCGACCAGCGGCCCGACCCGACTTACGGCACGGGGGCCATTGTGCATATCGCCAAAATCTCAACCATGCCCAAGGCCGGCGGCAAATGGAACACCTATGAGATCACGGCGAAGGGACCCCGCCTTACCGTCATGCTCAATGGCGCCCAGACCGTCGATGTCCA